>JAYVIO010000387.1:0-7591 GCA_043770175.1 Verrucomicrobiales bacterium
GGTTGCGCTCATAGTCTTCCATCTGGCCGTAATGGAAGCGCGTCTTCTGCTCAATCTCTTGCTGATTTCCAAGTCTGCCAGCGGTCGCCGTCAGCGGAACACTTTCCCGGACCAAGGTCACGGTGTGCTTTTTCATCTCCGCGCCTGTGCCGGAAGCGAGAGTGACGGTGACGGGCGTCCCAGGGGCACCGCGCAGCAGAGCGACAACAGCTTCGAGTTCCATCTTCGTGGTGTCCACCGTGGGCTTGTTGGGTTCTGCTACGGCTACAACGCACTGCTCCGGCTGAATGGTCGGCTGAGCTGCTGCAGGTGAGCCAGGAAGGACCTCCCCCACGACGATCCCTGCATCGCTCTTCTTTAGCACGAGGCCGACTCCGCCAAGGATCAGGTCAACTGCGGGACGTGGACGAGCAGCGGGTATGCTGGACGCGGAACGATTCGCTGCCGTGCCACGCATGATCTGATAGCCGATGATCTTCCCGGTCGCCGCATAAGGATCCACTCCGCCCGTCACTGACCCCTCGGCCGGAGCATAGATCGGATCCATCACGCAACCTGCGGCGGCACAAGCCAGCGCCACCGCTTGCACGGGCGACACTCCCGCCAACCGCAGACTTCCAGACAAAGGCGCATCACGACAGTCTGCAGCAAAGACCAGTGTGGGCATGATCGGCCGCCCACCTTCTTCGACGCGCTTCGGATCCTGGATATGCTGCTCGATCTCGGCCACAGCGTCCGCGAGTGTTTTCCCAGAGAGCACCATGCTGATGCTAACGCTCAGATTGATGTCGAACTTGGTGCTGCCCTGCTTTTCGGTGGCAAGAGGGTCCGCATCGGCAGGCTGGAGCACCGAAGTAACCTCAGCCGAAATGGGGACCGATGGTGTTGGCGAAGGTGCCGGAGCACGCGGTGCGGCTGGGCCTCCAGGTGGCAGTAAAATCTCCGCACGGGTGGCGTCAGAGAGCGGAGACGTCCGTTGCTCTTTTTTCGCGGTAGAGGGCGCGGTCGGATCCTTTGTAACGGTTTCAGGCTTATGTGGCGGCGGCGTATATGGAAACGGAGCGGGTTTGACTGGCTCCTGCGCGTGAACGACGAGCGCCATGCCGAGGATGAGTGATGAGATCAGTGAATGCAGTTTCATACGAGACGATGAGTTGGATTTGATGGACTTCATCCCGTATCACGACAGCGATGGCAAAAACCCACGCGGTATTTTCATTTTGAGGGCTGGGATATCCGTCATTGAGTTCACTTGGCTGCGGCGTCCTCCGCGATTTTGCGATCTGCTGCGGAGAGTTTGTTCAGTGGGTAATCGAAGGTGCTGCCGTCGGAGCGTTTGAAGTGGCCGATGCCGTTGTTCACTGAGACGAGAGCAGCCGGGATTTTGCGAGCGTTGGGATCTGCTGAACTCCACTCGCGATCCGCGACGAGCACGCCGCCGTTCTTTGCTGGTGTGGCAGTGCTGGCGCTGAGGTCAATGCGAACGAGCGCCACAGAAGTCGCGGGCAGATTCTTGACGATGACCTTTGCTCCGTCGGTGACTGCGACATCGAGCGTCCCTAGCGTCTGTGCATTGGCGGTGCCGCCACCGGACCAGCTCTCGCCAGTGGCCTTCGTTGCGCTTCCGCTTTTCAAAAGGATCGGCAGCTCGGACTTGGCTTGGCCGGGATTGCAATACCACAGCCAAACGGTGTCGCCCACGCGGGTGGCTTGGGCGAGTTCGGCAGCGGGTTTGTTGTCCTTGGCTTCATATTGGCCGGAGGTCTTGATGCAGGCTCCACCCAGCAGGCTGACGATGGCTTTGCGGCGGATCAGATTGGCAAACTTATCGTCCTCGTGCGCCCGTGCCCACCAGCCGTAGCCTTGCACGCCCATTTGGTTCGTCTTGAACAGAATGGCGAGTCCATCCCTGACCTTCGCGATGTTTTCTGCCGGGTCATCGCTCTCGCGCATGTGCAGCTCCGTGTGCCAAAGCGGACGATCTGGAGCGACCTTGGCCAGCTTGGCCCAGTCATCAATGCTGCCGCTCGCCAAATCGGGATAGTAGTGGCTGCCCCAAATATGCGCGTATTCGAGACCACGGCTGCTCTTGGTGGCCTCGGCATAGCGAACGGAAGTCGGCACGCCAAAGCCCTCGGCTCCCACGAACTGGAACGAGCGGAACCTCGTATCGAGTCCGCGCTTCCCGAGTTCCTCCATCAGCACCTTTGCGGTCTCGACATAACGTTTCGCTGTCAGCGCCTCGTTGACCTCATTGTTCAGACCCAGGAAATCGAGTGCGATGTCCTTCTTGCTCAACCACACGATGTAGTCTGCCACCAGCCGCCCAAACTTCTTCGGGTCCGGGCATTTCACCTTGGCCTCAAAGATCGTTCCGTCCTCGTCGGAGGCGACCCAAGCAGGAAACGTCTCTTCTTTCTTCAGCTTGAGACTGGCAAAGATTTTCACGCCTGGATTCACCGCACGGATGTTCGCGATGCTGGTGAACATCGGCCCGTAAAGGCTCTCGTCCACACTCCCGTCTTCGCGATGTGCATAAGCCTCCATGGAGATGCGGACGAGATTGGCCGGGGTGTCGCCATAGAGCTTCTGAGCGCGTTCAGGAGAGTTCGCGATATCCTTCCATCCCTTCAAATCCCAAGCGAAGAAACGCACGGTAGCGCCAGTGGGCCGTGCCGGATCAATCTCGACCTGAGCGAACGCGGTCGAAGCTGTGAAGGTGAGAATCGTGGCGAGAAGCGCAGGGAATAAATGGGTGTGCATGTTCATGAGTAGTGTCCAGGCTGGTGGTTGGTTTGTGACAGGTTTGAGTTGGTCGTCATTCACGGTTGGCTTTGGTTCTACCTCCACGACACAACTTTCCCGACGAGGGCGATCATGGGGACGGGGCCGATGTGGCGACTGTCTCTTGAGTTGGCTCGGTTGTCTCCGAGCACATAGCAGTGGTGGTCAGGGATGGTGATCGGGGGGAGGTTGGTTTTGTCGAGCTGGACGCCGCTTACTTCTTGGATGGTCGCTCCGTTGAGGTGGACGATGCCTTCTTTGATCTCCAAGACGTCCCCGGGCAGGGCGATGACTCTCTTCACCCAGGTTTGCCGACGATTCGCGGGGTTGAGGAAAGCGACGAGATCGTTGTGTTCGGGTTGGCGGTCGCGATAGCTGTCTTTGCGGACGAAGATGCTGTCACCTTCTTCAAAAGTGGGGCTCATCGAGCTGCCGGTCATGGCGAAGATGTGGAGAAAGTTTTCGCGAACGGAGAAGGCGAGGCCGGTGAGGAGTGGCAGCGTGAGGAAGATGATGGCCGCATAGACGGAAACACGGTTGTAGTCTTTGAGGCGATAGTCTTCGCGGCTGGCGAGCGCCATTCGACGAGCATCCCAGGTGGAGTAGGCGGTGGGGATCACTGAGAGAATGGCGGCGGTGATGAGGATCGTCTTCGGCGGCGCGGATTGGGTCGCGAGGAAGACGAGGGCAACGACGAGAAGAGCCGTGAGTGCGCAGAGGTGAAAAAGGCCGCGACCAAGGGCGCCGCAATAGACCTGCCCGAGACCGGGCAGGAAGAGGGACAGGTTGATGGCGGTCGATGGCTTCCGTTTGCTGACGGGGCCAAGGGCGAGTTCGTCTGAAGGATGGGTGTTCATGGTCTTTGAGGGTTGTTTTCGTTTTTTTAGAATGCGAGGCGAAGAATGAGGCTGAGTTTTCCGATGCCTGCGATGAGACAGGCGGAAGCCAGTAGCCAGGATGACTGTTCAGGGCTGGGTGAAGGATGGGGAGTGGGTTGGGATGCTCTCTGGATCTCCCTCATGACAGACGGAGCGAGATGCGCGGATAGGTCTTGCTTTCGCGCTGCAATCCAGAGGTCGAGTTCGTGATCAGATGACGTGGGCATGGTTCAATGTTGGTTGAGGCTGGCTTTGAGGAACTCGCGGGCGCGGCTAACGCGGGATTTGATGGTGCCGACGGTGGTGGATTCGATTTGGTCGGCTTCGGCGTAGGAGAGGTCTTCGAGGGCGACGAGAGTGAAAGCGCGCTTTTGTTTTCCGGGGAGTTGATGGAGGGCTTGGTCGAGGGTTCTCATGCGGTCTCGGTCTTCGGGTTCGGGTGTGTCGGCGTATTGCTCGGGAAGTTCAGCCAAGAGAGTCGGGCTCTTCTTCTGGAGGGCATTGATCGAGCGGCTGCGGGCGATCATGAACAGCCAAGTGGAGAATCGACTTCGCGAGGGATCGAAATCCTTGAGGCGCCGAAAGGCCTCTACGAAGACGATCTGCGCGATGTCTTCGGCGTGGCGTCTTTCGTCATTTAAAAGGGTGGCAATCATACGGAGCAGGCGATCCTGGTAATGAAGAACGAGATGCTCAAAGGCCTCGATCTCCCCGTCCACAATGCGTCGGATGATTTGGAGTTCGTCGGTTTCGTTCATTCGTTATTCCGTGATGATACCGGCGGTGTATGAAATGGTTCCATTTTTTCCGTGAATGAAGCCTGCCCGTGGTTGCCGACGAAGCTTGCAGCAGATTGGGGCCGAAAGGTCCTGCGATTTATCGCTTCGGACTTAACCTTCGATGGGCGCGGGTGAGTATGACTTCACCGTGTTGGTTTCCCCACGGTTACTGTCACCGGCTTTCCGCCGAGTCGGGCGATCTCCACCGGAGCGTCCAACGGGTAGTCGCCGCTCATTGCTGTGATCACGAAATGGTCGGCCAACCGAGTCGCACGCGGCAGCGTGTAAGTGGACGGGCCGCCTGCATAACCGCGTTGTGCCGTCTGCGGCCTGATCAGCGTCTTAATGTAGATGTCTCCATCACCGGGAGGCGCGACGCGGCTGGCGATCAGAGCGACGCTCCCTTCGCGGGAACCGCTGGCGTCTGGGTCGGGAAGCGCGATCGAGTTGTGACCACCGTCCTCGTCCACAGAAATGGTTCCCGCGCTTGCCGTTCGGATTGTCAGCAGAACTGCGCGGATGTCCGTATCGGTCGCAACCTCCAGGAGCGAGAGATGGAATCCAGACGATGGCGTCGGGTCGGAGCGGTTGCAGCCATGGAAAAGGAATGACATGACTGCGATGATCAAGAATGGACGAGCGATGTTCATAGGGCTAGAGCTGAGGCAGCGGAGAAGGAGTGCGAGAGGTTTGTTCATGGCTGGTCCCTGCCGTCGGGGGTCCTCTCGTTCACCTCGAGGCGGTGAAGTTTCGCGGAAGCTTTGGCGGCCGGAGGTGTTTTCGTTTTCGACCGGACACGCGCGGACAATGGCAAGCGTCGGCCATCCGGCGTGACGATGTCGGCAAAGGTGATGCGCGCGGAGTTATCGTTCATATCGAGTCCCTCGCTGCGAAAGACGAGCTCTCCCGCAGGCATCGAGCCACCCGGTTCCATGGCGACATTCACCACGCTCTTCAACTTTTCCGAATCGCCGCTCGGTCCACTGCGGATCACGAAACCACGGCCTTTTCCACCGTTACCCAGTGCGATCGCGTCTGATTTCTCGATGGAGAACAAGTAGTCGCCTTCGTTCCCAGAACTCACGACGTGCGACCAGCCGCTGCCCTCGTCGCCGAGATAGAACGCGAGTTCGTGCTCAGGATCGAGGCGCGATTGGATCCAAACCCAGCCGTCCCCGATGGCGGCGCCATAGTAGTAGAGGATTCGCGGGGCTGCGGCTGGCTGTTGCGATGGTGGTGGATTCGCCTCGTCCGGCGCGGGTTTCACAGTCGCGAGCGCGGGATCGTATTTGATTTGCTGCGGAATGGCGGCGGCACTTGTGGGCGGCAACACTTTTTCCAGCAATGCATGCGCGGCGAGGCCGAGCTGGACGAGGTGTTGTCCCGCCGAGACGGGCACGCCCGCCGGCAATGGTTCGCAGCGAATGCGGAGGCGGGCTTCTTTGAGATGGCCACCGCGCGCGGTTGCCGTGCCGAACGTGCGGAAGAGTGTGAGCGTCTGCTGCGTGCCGGGCGTCATCGCGACTCGCGGCGGCACGGCGAGGTGCCACCAGTCGAGGGTTTCGCCTCGGATCACATGGTGCGTGAAGTTGGTGCCGTGGTCGGCGAGCTGCGGCATGGGGTGCCCGCCGATCTCGTTGGCGTTCACGGTCCAGAACCAGAGCTGATCCGTGGCGTTGGCGTCGTTGCCCCGGCGCAGGTTCCACCAGAGGGAATCGCCATAGCGGCCGCCCTCGCCGGTGGCGACGAGCGCGGTGAGTGATGGCACAGGCTGCCATGTGTCATCGGCCTGCCGGATAGAGAACTCGAAGGTGGCGAGATGCGCTGCGGGCAATGTCAGGCGGAAACCGTTCGCGGTCTGCTGCACCTGACCGGGCGGATATGGCTGAGGGGGGACGGGGTGGCTCGATTCCAACACCATTTGGTCGGCCTGCGACAAGCGCGCCAAACCGACACCCGGCCCGAAATCACTCGCCACTTTCCGCCATCCCAACAGCGCGGCGACGCCGAGCACGAGCAACAGCAATGGCACGGCCACCACCAGCGCCACCACCTTGCCCGCGGTTCCGCCCTTGCGCACCAGCACGACAAGCAGCGCGATGACCCCGAGCACGATGACCAAACCCACGAAGCCAATCGCGATGATGGCGATGCCACCGGTCCAGGGCATGCTCCCACTGCGCGCACTCCAGAAATAGAACAACACTGCGATGGCGAGGCCTGCGACCAGCAGCAGCCCACCCAAGAGCAGCAGCACCTTGCCTGCGCTCCAGCCCCTCCGCATGAGCAAGACGACAACCACGCCTGCGAAGACGCACAGCCCGATGACTCCAACGAACGGAAACGACCAGTTGACCACCTTCACGGTGCCTGGTGTCGTGACCGTTGAGGTCAGGACCTGCACCTGCACTGTGACGGGCTTACCTTGAAACTGGCACAGCTCGATCTCCGCGCCGCGCAGGGTCTTCGCGCTCATGTTTTTGTAGCGCAGCAGTTCCGCCGAGAGCTCACGGAAATTGCCGGCCAATTCCTCGCGAGCCGTCACCCCGCCAATCCGTGAGACCAACAGCACGCGGTCGGCGCCGACCTTGGTCAACTCGAGGCTGACGGCGGCTTGGTGAAGTTTGGACTTCGGGTCGCGATTGAGCGACGCGGTGGAATTGCCACCTTCCCGTTGGAAAAGCACGGTGCCGGGCTGCGAGGCCTGCACTTGCCAATTCATGTTCACGCCGGATTCGTTGTAGGTGGTCATGGCATAGGCGGACACCCAGTTCGGGTCATTGGATCCAACAGGCTGCATGACGCTCACCGAGGCGCGATATTGCTCGCCGTCGGGCTGGCGGACTTCGAAGAGCGTGCCGGCAAATATTCGCCCCGCCACGGCGGGCAGCGGACCGATGGGGTGGAGATTCTCGAAGGCTTCCTTGGCGAGCGCTGCGTCCGGCAGCACAAAGCCCAGCCGCCAGGTCTGCCGACCCGCCGACCAGACGCGCCACGGGCGGTTGCCTAAATGTGTGGTCGGCTTGACGAGGGTGCCAGCAAACGCAGGAGACATCGCTTCGCCCAGCGCGGCTTCGGTCGCCTGTGATAGCTTCGGCCCGTCAAGCGTGGCATGGATCTCCACGCTTCCCGGCCCGACCTCGGCGTTCA
>JAYVIO010000388.1:0-2796 GCA_043770175.1 Verrucomicrobiales bacterium
TGGCCTGGCCACTTCGCCCGTCTATAATCCCTCCACCGGCGAAGTCATCGCCGAATGTCCGCTGGGCGACCGCGCACTGGTGGATGCCGCCGTGCAGGCGGCGCACGCCGCGTTTCCCGCGTGGCGCGACACGCCGCCCGTCGAGCGCGCGCGGGTCTTCTTCCGCTACCGCCAGATCGTCGAACAGAACTTCGACCGCGTCTGTCAGGCCATTTCCCGCGAGCACGGCAAGACGCTGGCCGAGGCGCGCGGCAGTCTCTTTCGAGGGATCGAGAACATCGAATACGCCTGCGGCATCCCGTCGCTGCTCATGGGCGATACGCTCGAAAACATCGCGCGCGGCGTAGATTGCGAGACCACGCTCCAGCCGCTCGGCGTGTGCGTCGGCATCACCCCGTTCAACTTCCCCGCGATGGTGCCGCTGTGGATGTTCCCGCTCGCGCTGGCCTGCGGGAACACCTTCATCCTGAAGCCGAGCGAGAAAGTTCCGCTGACCGCGATTCTCCTCGGCGAATTGCTCGATCAAGCCGGCCTGCCGAAAGGCGTCTTTAACCTCGTTCACGGCGGACGCGAGTGCGTGGATGCGCTGCTCTCGCATCCGCAGGTGAGCGCGGTCTCCTTCGTCGGCTCTTCGCCCGTCGCCAAGTCGATCTACGAAACGGCCACGAGGCACGGCAAGCGCGTCCAGGCCAATGGCGGCGCGAAGAATTACCTCGTGATCATGCCCGACGCCGACATGGCGAAGACCGTCGAGGCGCTGGCGACGGCGGCCTTCGGTTGCGCGGGCGAGCGCTGCATGGCGGGTTCCACCGCCATCACGGTCGGAGCCGCTGCCGAACGTCTGCTGCCCTCGCTCGTCGAGGCCGCGCGTGCCATCCGGGTCGGCCCCACCGACCGCCCCGCGCAGCCCGACATGGGCCCGGTAATCACCGCGCCGCATCGTGACCGCGTGATGAGCCTCATCGCCAGCGGCGAGCAGCAAGGCGCGAAGATTCTGTGCGATGGACGGGGCGTAAATGTTCCCGAGGCTCCGCGCGGCTTCTATCTCGGCGCGACCATCGTGGATGGCGTGCAGGCGAACATGACGCTCGCGCGCGAGGAAGTTTTCGGCCCGGTGCTCAACGTCATGCGCATGGACGATCTCGATCACGCCATCGCGTGCGCAAACGCCTCCGCCTTCGGCAACGGCGCCGCCATCTTCACCAACTCGGGCAAGGCTGCGCGCGAATTCAAGACCCGCGTCAAAGCCGGCATGGTCGGCATCAACGTCGGCGTGCCCGCGACGATGGCGATGTTCCCTTTCACCGGCTGGGACGATTCGTTCTACGGCGACCTGCACATCCAGGGCCGCGAAGCCGTGCAGTTTTACACGCGGCAAAAGGTCGTCAGCACGCGGTGGTTCGGCGAAGGCGTTGGGGATGTCTGGAAGAAGTGATGGGTGAAGAGTGATGAGTGACGAGATTTCAGCATCAGTGCCCGCGCTCAAGCCCAAGCCGCAATGTTATCGGGACTTGCTCGTTTGGCAGAAGGGCATCCAACTGGCCAAGGTGATTTATCAGCTCACGGCGAAACTGCCCTCCGAGGAACGCTACGGATTCATTTCACAAATGCGGCGCGCGGCGGTGTCGGTTCCCTCCAACCTTGCCGAAGGACAGGCGCGCAAATCGACGGCGGAATTCATCCAATTCATTTCCATCGCGGAAGGCTCGGTAGCCGAACTCGATACTCAGCTTTTCCTCTGCATTGAGCTCGGTTGCTTGAAGCACACAGAAACGGCTGCCGGTCAGGAACTGATAGGCGAACTCCGCCGAATGCTCAACGCCCTGCGACGAAGCCTTACCACGATCCGCTGACTCGTCACTTATCACTCAACACATGTCACTTCTCATCAAGAACGGGGAAATCATCACTGCTGATTCGCGCTACGTCGCTGACATTTACTGCGAGAACGAAACGATTACTCGAATCGACAAGAACCTGTCTGCCCCGCCCGGAGCCGAGGTCGTTGATGCGCAGGGTAAGTTCGTCTTCCCCGGCTTCATCGATCCGCACGTCCACATTTATTTGCCGTTCATGGGCACGTTCTCGAAGGACACTTACGAGACCGGGAGCAAGGCGGCGCTCATCGGCGGCACCACGACGCTCATCGAAATGTGCTGCCCCGCGCGCACGGACGATGCGCTGCCGAGCTTCGAGCTCTGGATGGCCCAGGCCGTGGGCAAGTCGGCGTGCGACTTCACCTTTCACATGGGCGTGACGAAGTTCGATGCAAAGACAGAAGGGCAGCTCCGCGAGATCGTCGCGCGCGGCATCAGCAGCTTCAAAATCTTCCTGGCCTACAAGGGCGCGTTTGGCATCGATGACACGGAGCTTTATCGCACGTTGAAACTGGCGAAGGAACTCGGCGTCATCGTCGCCGCGCATTGCGAGAACGAGACGCTGGTGGCCGAACGCTCGAAGGAACTTCTCGCCGCTGGCAAGACCGATCCTGGCCAGCATCATGAGAGTCGCCCGCCGCGCGTTGAAGCCGAGGGTGTGCATCACTTGATGACCTTCGCCGAGTTGACCGGAGCCGCGACCTACATCGTTCACCTCAGTTGCCAGGAAGCGCTCGACGAAGCCATTGCTGCCCGTCGGCGCGGCGTGCGCGTGACGGTCGAGACGCTCATCCAGTATCTCGTGCTCGATAAGAGTTACGCCGAACGCCCGGACTTCGAGGGCGCGAAGTATGTCATGTCCCCGCCGCTGCGCGACCGGAGGAACCAGGAGATTCTGTGGAACGGCCTGCGCGATGGC
>JAYVIO010000389.1:0-22414 GCA_043770175.1 Verrucomicrobiales bacterium
GCCCGCACCTCCAACACCCGCCACCGCCCCATCGGCCTCGGCGTCATGGGCCTGCAGTACGCGCTCTATCGCAAAGGCATCCCCTTCGCCTCCAAGGAAGCCGTCGAGTTCAACGACGAGTTCATGGAAGCCGTCGCCTACTACGCCTATGACGCCAGCAGCGACCTCGCCGCCGAAAAAGGCACCTACTCCACCTACAAAGGCAGCAAATGGGATCGCGGCCTCCTCCCGCAGGACACCGTCGATCTCCTCGCCAAAGAACGCGGCATGGAGATTGATGTCCCACGCGGCGGTAAGATGGACTGGAGCGGCCTCCGCGCCAAGATCGCCAAGCACGGCATGCGCAACAGCAACGTCATCGCCATCGCCCCCACCGCCACCATCTCCAACATCATGGGCAGCAGCCCCTGCATTGAGCCCCTCATGAGCAACATGCTCGTGAAGAGCAATCTCTCCGGCGACTTCATGCTGCTCAATCCCTACATCATCCGCGACCTCAAAAAACGCGGCCTGTGGACCACCGACATCCAGAACAAGCTCAAGTACATGGACGGCGAGATCGAAGGCATCGAAGAAATCCCCGTGGACCTCAAGCGCCGCTACGCCACCGCCTTCAGCATCGACTGGAGCTGGCTCATCGACGCCGCCGCCCGCCGTCAGAAGTGGATCGACCAGTCCCAGTCTCTGAACTTGTTCTGCGGCGACAGCGACATGCGCATCATGTCCCACATGTATCGTGGCGCGTGGAAGAAAGGCCTCAAAACCACCTACTACCTCCGCACCCGCAGCGCCTCCAACATCGAGAAAGCCGACGTCGAAGTGCAGAAGGAAATGCGCAGCAGCGTCATCGCCGGCACCGTCAGCGCCGCTGCCGCCGCCAAACGCGAATACACCGAAGAACAAATCCAAGCCTGCTCCATCGAAGCCATGCGGAATGGCGGGACGTGCGAGGCCTGTCAGTAAGGCGTTGGATCCCCCTACTATGCAAAAGCTGAACGAAATTGAACTACTTGATGCTGAGTTTCAGCATGCGTTACACAACGAAGGCCTGAGATGGCATACCGCTGAGCTTGGCGATGAATCGGGTAAGGTCATCTGTAACGGACCAGCTATTTTGAGGGAGTTTGTTAGCCGCAACGAAGCCGATCCGGTTCATCTGGGAATGGGAGCGCTACGGTTTGTAGCAGACCAAGCTTGTAGTAACGAGGACTTGGCTTCGATTTCGGGAATTCGATTTGAAGGCCAAGAGGATTCTTGGACTGTGTGCCACGTCGAGCGAGTTGGTGGCAACGGGAGGGTCCCTTCTGGGGTTGTGTTCTTTTATCCAGACATCAACCCAAGCAATTCGCCCATGCATTGAGTCAACTACGCCAACAGATATGGGAAGGATCAGTCACCTTGCATCCACTGGCGGTTACCAAATGCGATAAATAGGACCTTGGCCATTGAGGCCTATCCACGCGAAGAATAATCCAATTGGAACCCCTACTCCGATCGCAATGGCTCGTTTCGTGCGAGGCGGGAATCGTTGAAGCAAACTCGCCTCCTCCAACAGCGTGATCGTAACAAACACAGAGAACACAATGAAGCCTAATGCGGCAAGCATGAGGGGCTGAAGGAGGATGTAGCACACAAAAAACCAGCCAACGGATTCCAATAAGCCTTTGCCGAGCAGAGGGTTCCCAAATGCGGGTGACAATCCTAGCGGTGCAATCAGGAAAATAACCGCTGCAATCATCAGCCACCTAGAAGGAAACTCTTTCATGAGGAAGGTTCTACTGATCAGGATGAACCACGCAAGCTCCTAACAAATAGAAAGCAATCGTGGCATGTGCAATCAAACCCTCGCACGGAAACGATGTCAGATTGAAAAAATCGGCAACCCTGCCTTCAAATAAAGTCTCTGTCTCTCCATTCTGGTCCATTTCTTGTGAATGGAGTCGAAGGCGTAAACAAGCTTCTTCTATAAATTTAGTGACTCGCCGTCCAATGGTGAAGGCAGTGGAGAAGGTGCGCTATCAAAAATCCGAGACCGGTGCTTACCGCTCCCATGATGCTTGCGACAAGTAGTCCGAGCAAGAGCGGCTTGACCTTCGGGAGGTATCCGAAGACGATCCAAGCAAGGGCGACATATCGAAATACATTGCTCTCGAAGAGGAAACTAAGCGCTAAGAGGAACGTTATCTTGAGTAAAGTTGCGATGAATAGACCCAAATTCGAGTCGCCGACTCTTGCGCCGCTGAGCCTCGCTACAAAGAGGTTTACATCGTTGAGGTTTGCGCCAGTGAGGTCCACGTCACGGAGGTCCGCGCCGCTGAGTCTGGCTGCAAAGAGATTCGTGCGGTTGAGGGACGCGGATCTGAGGTCTGCGCCAGTGAGGTTCGCGCCGCTGAGGTCCGCGCCGCTGAGGTCCGCGCCGCTGAGGTTCGCGTTGTAAAGCTTCGCTTCACTGAGGTTTGCTCCACTGAGATCCGCGCCGCTGAGGCGCGCGCTGCTGAGGTTCGCGCCAATCAGGCTTTCGCCACGGAGATGCACGTCGCCGAGGTTCGTGCGGCTGAGATCCGTGTCGTTGAGGATAGCACCACTGAGGTTCGCACCAGAAAGGTTCGCACCAGAAAGGTTCTCGCCTACAAGGACCACTCCTCCGAGGTTCGCGTCAGTGAGGTTTGCGTCAGTGAATTTCACTCCAGTGAGGAACTTGCCAGTGAAGTCCGCGCCAGAGAGGTTCGCACCAGTGAGATTCGCGCCAGAAGTGTTCTCGCCATAGCGTGCTAGGGTGCCAGTGGGCTTTTCGCCACAGAGATCCACGGCATAGAGCTTTGTGCCAGTGAGGTTCGCGCCAGTGAGGTTCGCGCGCGCGAGTCTGGCGTAATTGAGATTTGTGCCAGAGAGTTTCGCGCCGCTGAGCTCCGTGCCTCTAAGGTCCGCGCCTTCAAGGTCCGCGCCATTGAGGTTTGCACCGCTGAGATCCGCACTTCTAAGGTCCGCACCCTTGAGGTTCGCGCCTTCGAGGTCATACTCGGTTTCATGGGAGTTACGTCTCCACTCATTCCAGGCTGTAGATCCTTGCCTGAGTATCTTCACGTATTCTTCGTTTGCCATACTTTACCTCACTACAAACACTTTGCTCGTAAAGCAATATGTGGAACGTGCGCAGGGGAAACGACGTCAGGCACAAAAAAATCAAGAACCTGCATTCAAGCCTGATCCGCCGCGCTCAATCAACGGCCCAACGGGACGTTCGTCAGGCAACCCCGGAGTGCCGGGCGCCAGCGAGCGCTCTCCTGGGAACCCCGCCGGAACATGAACCTCAACGAGGTTCCACCGGAACCACGGCTGTTTCCTGCCGCTAGCACGCACACTTCCGCCGGTAGCACGCGATTTCCTGCCGGTAGCGCGCGCACTTCCGCCGGTGGCACGCGATTTCCTTCCGGTAGCGCGCACACATTCGCCGGTGGAACGCGATTTCCTGCCGGTAGCACGCACACTTCAAAAAGATGCCAGGCATTATGTCTGCATGACCAAAACACAAGTAACTGATTACCAATGCTTTTAAACTGCCATTCCGCCGCTGCGATTTGGCGCGTGAAACGGCGTCAGGTTGCCAAAAATCAACCATCCTGCCTTCAAGCCTGATCCGCCGCGTTCAGGCAACGGCCCAACGGACTTTCGTCAGGCAGCCCAGAAGTGCCGAGCGCCAGGGGAAAACGGCGTCCGCAAACCCAGCGGAGCCGCCCTCAAACTCCTGAGTCTTGTTCGCCAAAAGCCCGAGATCCTCGCCGCCGCAGGCTGAGGGGCCGCTGCCGCAAATCAGAGGAGTGAGGACTTCAGTTCGCTGCACTCCGTTGACACCGGCAACACCGCTCCACCCTCTCGCCTTCGCTGCGATGAACGCTTCGGGTACGTTGTTCACGCTTTAGCGTGTCCGGGAATCCAACACGCTGAAGCGTGAACAACATACTCAGCCCGCGCTCCACGACTCCATTACTCCGCTCACCTTTGACGCGCTCTTACCGGTCCCGAACAAAGTGACTATCCCTCGATCGAGGTTTTCAGGCCCCCGCCGCTGGGTGCGATCTCGACGTTAGCGGGACTTCATTTGCGCAATGACTTCGTGGTCCCAGGTGCGCTGACCGGCAATGCCGAGCAGGGAGGTGGCCGTCGCGACTTTGACGCCGGTTCTCTGCGCCGAGATGGGGCTGAGCCACACACGCACGGTTTCCCCGCCAGAGCCGATCACGAGGCCGATTTGGTGCGGACGAAAGCCTTCCACATACCGCGGTTGCCGTTGCTTGATCACACAGCCAATGGACTCGAGGGCCTCGATGGCTGTTTGCTGCGTCGCGGCCAAGGGCTTGGCCAATACCGCATGATAGACCTCCGCACGCTCAGGCGCTCTTACGCGACCAAGCGAAGGTGCGGTGCCGCAGGAAGGAAAAGCGATGAGCAGCGCCAGGCCGAGAATTCGCAGGTGTTGCATGGTATTGTGGGGGATGAGATTGAGGGCAGTGCGCCATTGGGCGCCAGGCATGGGCGGGGGAACCAATGGGCTGCCCCATTATCGCTCATCCATGAGTCCGGTCATCAGCGTCTTGTGAGCGTCTCATCAGCGGTGAAAATCGAGCCATCAACCGGATCTTGCGACATGCACCGTGATTGTTACGGTGCCACCATGTCTGCAGCCGTCCTCCGCCAAGCATTCCTGCAACTGCCTGCCTTGGAACAGGCCACCCTGCTTGATGACCTGATCATCAGCTCCTGTGATGCCACCTGGGAGGCCCGGATCGCCCACGAGATGGAAGAACGCGTGGATGCCGTGAACCGTGGCGACATGGCCCTGCACACTGCCGACAGCGTTTTTGCCGAAATGCGCGACCGCTTCCGTGCATGAACGTCCAGTTCACCGCCGCCGCACTCGGGCGGCTTTGAACAGGAGAGGGATCATCCGTTCTCCGTAGCAAGAGTGCGAAGGATGAATCCTGATCCCTCATGCTTCAACCTCGGGGCCAAGATGGCCCCGCTCCTTGGCCAGAACCCTAACCTCCTCGCCCCGACTTGCGGAGCCGTCCGGCATGGAACCGGCCTCGGGAGGTCCAAAAAAGCGACTTTGACGCCGCCTTTACAGACGCGAGCCGCGCCAAGCCCCAAGGACCACCGGTCCCAATCCGTGCTCCTGATCACCACACTCCCGCTGCGCATGAAACTCACGCCCATTCTCCTCCTGCTCGCTCTCACCCCGGCCTGTTTCCTGCTCGCGGCCGATCCCGCGCCGGCCAAAGCCAAAGAGCCGAAGCCTCTGCGCACCTACCACGACTTCCTCGCCGTCATCCCAAAGGACTTGGAGCCGGAGAACGCCCGCAAATGGTCCGACGCGCAGAAGGAAGTGGCCAACGGCCTTTTCAAAAAGAAGCTCGTGGAGACGAAGCGCCCGGCGCAAATGCGCTTCAAGGTGCGCGGCGTGGACCACTGGGGCCGCTTTGTCGTGTGGTCCTATCTTCCCGCCGACGAAGGCTACTACATCCGCGTCTTCGCCAGCCAATGGAAGCATGACAACATGCTGCCAAAGCTCGCCACCCTGCGCGAAGGCGATCTCATCGAGATGACCGGCGTGTGCGACCTCGCGAAATTCGAGAACCTCTGGAACACGCCCTCGCTAACCCTCGGCATCGGCGACGCCAGCTTCATCAAGCTCCTGCCCAACGGCAAACCCGCGCCTGCGCCGCAACGCGTGCCCGTGCACCTCATCTCCGCCGTCTATGGCTCAGGCACCACCTTTACCGATGTCACCGACCGCGTGAAAGCCCTCCTCGACGAACTCGGTGCCGTCTTCCAAGCCAACCCCCACTGGCTCGGCGCCGACCCGACGCCCGGCTGGAACAAAGCCCTCATCATCGTCCACGAGATCAACGACCAGCGCCGCACCTTCACCGTCGGCGAAAACGGCGACGTCAGCGCCGCGCTGCTGATGAAAAAGCAGGAATAGCGCGTCGCAGTTGCCAGCACCGGACAACTGGCTTTGCTCCGCTCATGAAATCCAATTTTCTGTGTTTCGTGGCCTTCGTGTGTTTCGTGGGCCAGCTCATGGCTCAGTCACCGCGCAGCATCAGCGGCATTTATCCGTCCCTCGCCATGTTCAACAACGAAGGCGAGTGCGGCACCGGTGCGGTCGTGCCGTGGGCGGACCGACTGTGGGTGATCACTTACGGCCCGCATCTGCCTTTTGGATCGAGCGACAAGCTCTATGAGATCACGCCGGAGTTGACGCAAATCGTGCGCCCGGAGAGCGTCGGCGGCACGCCGGCGAACCGGATGATACATAACGAGTCACAGCAGTTGTTCATCGGGCCGTATGTCATCGACGCGGAGCGGAAGGTGCGCGTCATCCCGCCGAGCATCATGCCGGGCCGTCTGACCGGCAATGCGCGGCATCTGACCGATCCAGCGGGCAAGATCTACTATGCAACGATGGAAGAAGGTCTCTACGAGGTGGATGTGAAGACGTTGGAGGTGAAGGGCCTCATCCGCGACGGCAATAGCATCAAAAAGGGCGTCACCGATATTTCGAAGTTGGCGCAGTATGGTTCCAGCCTCCCCGGCTATCACGGCAAAGGGCTCTACTCCTCCCAGGGCCGCCTCATTTACGCGAACAATGGTGACCACGATAAACGCGTGCTCATGGATCCAACGACACCGAGCGGCGCTCTCGGTGAGTGGCGGACTGGCGACAAGGACTGGCAGCTTGTGCGGCGCAATCAATTCACCGAAGTGACCGGTCCCGGCGGCATCAGCGGCAGCGACGCGAATGCACCCGTGTGGAGCATCGGCTGGGACGCGAAGTCGCTCATCCTCATGCTGCTCGATGGCGGCAAATGGCAATCGTTCCGCCTGCCGAAGGTCAGCCACAGCTACGACGGTGCGCACGGCTGGAACACCGAATGGCCGCGCATTCGCGACATCGGCGAAAAAGATCTGCTCATGACGATGCACGGCGCGTTCTGGAACTTTCCCAAGACGTTCTCTGCCGCGAACACGAGCGGCATCCGCGCCCGCAGCGCCTACATGAAAGTCATCGGCGACTTCTGCCGCTGGAATGATCATCTTGTTTTCGGCTGCGATGATTCGGCGAAGTCTGAGTTCCTCAACAAACGCAAGGTCAAAGGCGGCATCGACAGCGTGGGCCAGTCGCAGTCGAACTTGTGGTTCACGAGTGCCGAGACGCCGGACAAACTTGGCCCAGCGCATGCGAGCGGCGCGGTGTGGCTGCATGAGGGTTTGCAGGCGGGTGATGTGGCGGAACCGTTCCTGGTGGCGGGCTGGAAGCACCGGAGCGTGTGGACCATCAATCACGCAACGGGTGAGGCGAAACGCTCGGACATCAGCGGGGATGAGGAGTGGCTGCGGGTGAAGGCTGAGAAGGATGGGAAGGATGTGAGCGTCGTCATCACGCTGACGAATGGGGATGCGCGTGGCAAGACGCCGGACGCGATATTCGATGGAGTAAGCCGGATGGGCGATGAAACGGCCTTGAAGGGCGTTTTCCGGCCCCGAGGCGAAAACAAGCGCACGCTGAGTTTTGCTGCAGATGCGGGTTATTACGAGATGGGAGCCGATTTGAAGCTCATCAAGGTAGAGGATGCTAAAGCAGAGCAGTTTGTCAAAACCAAGGTCGCCATCCCGAAGGACGTCATCACGCTCGATAAGGCCAGCGTGCTCGTTGTCGATGATCGCGGCCGCCGCTGGCGCCTGCCGCGCGCGAGTGCCGCCTTTGATGCGGCCACCAACGCAGGCGAGCTCCGCATCTGCCGCGAGGTGGCCACGGAGCGCGACATGCTCAGCGCCTGCGGCACGTTTTACGAGCTGCCGGCAGAGAACGCGGACGGCTTCACCAAGATCCGCCCCATCTGCTCGCACGATCTGCGCGTGACCGACTTCGGTGGCTATCGCGGTTTGTTTTTGATGAGCGGTGTGAAACCCGATGCGGCGGCGAATGAGCACATCATCCGCAGTGATGATGGGAAAGCCGCGTTGTGGGCCGGAGCCATCGACGACCTCTGGAAGCTCGGTAAACCACGCGGGGAAGGCGGCCCTTGGAAGAATACGAAGGTCATAGCGAGTCAGAAAAGTGATCCGTATCTTATGTGGGCCTACGACAAGCGCACGCTGACGCTGAGCCACGATCAAAACGAGCCAGTGAACTTTCACATCGAGTTGGATCTCATCGGCACCGGCCTGTGGGTGACGTATCAGCGACGCGAGGTGTCTCCTGGCGAAGCGACAAGCCTGACCTTTGAGCCAGCAGTGCAGGCACGCTGGCTACGGGTGACGGCGGATGCAGCCTGCACGGCGACGGCGCAGTTGAACTATGAGTGATCACTTCTTCTTCCGTCGAAACGGATGGAGGAACTGCTGCCAATAGCCCTTCGGCACCGGATGACCACCGATGCCGTAGCCTTCGGGCCAGCGACCATCCTCGGGCATGTGATGCGTGCCAAAGAGCTTGTCGAACAGCGGGAAGTGAATGGAGAAATTCACGTCGATGGCTTCTTTTTCGATGCCGTGATGCCAGTGATGGAAGCGTGGCGTGACGAAGAACTTCTCCATGAAGCCCAGCTTCCAGCCGAGGTTGGAGTGGGCGAAGGTGGCGAAGAGATACACGACCAAAACATACGCATTCACCGCACCCTGGGTGAAGCCCAGCAGGATCATCGGAAAGACCGTGGTGCCGCGCAGGACGAGGATTTCGAGGAAATGCATCCGCGCCCCGGCCATCCAGTCCATGTGCTTCGCGGAGTGATGTACCGCATGAAAGCGCCACAGTGCCGGGATGCGATGAAACAGGCGATGCACCCAGTATTGTACCAAATCCGTGAGGAACATGATGGCGATGAGCTGCACCAAGAACGGCATCGCGGCGACCCAGGCACGGAATTCGGTCCATGACGTGAGTTTGAAGAGTGTCTGTGCGGGCATGAAGCTCAGCCACGTGAGCACCTGCACCAGCATGCTGCTGATGAGGTAGTAGAACAGGTCCTCACGCCATTCGAACCGGAAGATGCCCTGCTCCGCACGATGCGGGAAGAGCGTCTCCATCGGGATGAAGAGAAATCCGGTGAACAGCAGCCGCAGAACGAAGAAATCGAGGCCGAAGTAAACCGGTGTCAGATCGGGCGCCACGGCGGAGGCGGAGGTGCCGCCGAAGGTCACGGCCAGCAGCGTGGCCACCATGCCGGTGATGCCGAGGATTTTGCTCGGGCGCAGGACCAGATTCAGCAGCGAGAACACGAACGCCAGGACCATGAGCACGAACATGCCGGTGCGGAACGCGGGATGGCCGATCACTCCGGCGTTTTCCTTCATGGTGAAGACGCCGGGGAAGCGCATCATCACCACGCTGCCCAGCGCGGCGAGGCCGAACATCATGCCCAGCACGCCGCTGATCCAGCCGCTGCCAAACTTCCGCAGGGCAGGCGGAGCCTCAAGCTCACGACGAATCTTCAAACGGGTCTCGTGGAGGTGCTTCATGATGCGATTCTAGAATTGCTTGGTTTGATTACAAGAGGACTGGAGATGACCTTGCGCTGGTTTTGGTCATGCAATCTTGCGGAGAGTGCAAAAAATTTCATCGCATCCGGGTTGAGAAGTGTCACACTTGCGCAGCCCGACCCACCCCATGACAGCCTCCCTTGGACAGAGATTCAAAGCCGCACGCGAACAGCGCGGCCTCTCGCTCGAAGACGCCGCCCATGAAACGCGCATTCCCTTGCAGCGCTTGCTGCATCTGGAAACCGACAATTTCGCCGCCTTTGGCAGCATGACGTATGCGCGGTCCTTCATTCGTGGGTACAGCGACTACCTCGCCGTGGATGCGAGCGAAGCCCTCGAAGAGCTGCCAGAAGGCGCACTCGGCGGTGAGCGTGATTACCGCTACCTCACGCAATCGCAAGGTCCTTGGCTGCGTGATCGTGACTTGCGCCCGGATCGTATCACCGCTCCTGGGAACAACCGCGTGAATTCCATCAAATCACCGCTGCCAGCGGCCATCGCGGTCTTTTTGATCATTCTGGCCGGCACCGCGATGTGGGGCAAGCATGTGGCAGATTTGCGCCGTCAGGTGGAGCCTGCAGCGTTGAAGGCTCTGCCCGTGGAGGAGGACGAGCCAGCTTCTGCCCCGGTACCTGGCTCCGTCAGCACGGTGGACGCGACGAGGCTGAAGACGAAACGTGTGGATTTTCCCGTCTCCGTACGCAAGGCAACCCCCGTCGATTGATCCGCCCATGCCTGCGCCCGAAACATCTCCTGCAAAGTCACGTTGGTGGCTGGAACCGCTCATCTGGACGGTTAGTTTTGCCATCGCGATCAGTGTGGCTGCCTATTTGAACGAAACCGCGCGTGAAATCGTGATGCAGGGCTTGGCCTATCTGTTTGCCTTCCTTACGACGCCGTTCGTGCTGGAGGCATCGGCCGCGTTCATCGGCCTGTGCATCGTTTTTGTCATCAACAACCGCCGCATCGAGCGCGAAGGTGATGGCTGGGTGGAAATGGAAGTGAAGCAGCCTGCGCCTGCGGCCAATCAGGACGCAACGAAGCAAGAAACCGTCGTCTGAGCGGGTCGTAGGCTGAATCCGGCTGGCCTTGAGCCCGTCTGTGTTTCATCTTCGCCATTCGCATGACTTCCGCCCCACCGTCTTCCAACCACCCGCCCGTGATCCACGGGACGCGTGTGATGACGGCAGGAAAATTCCTCAAGCTGGCCGATGGCACGCCGTTTTTCATGCGCGGCATCAGCTATGGCCCGTTCAAGCCCAACTCACGCGCTGAACCCTTTCCCGAAGACGAACCTCTGGCCGCTGACCTGCGCCATATCGCCTCCCTCGGCCTCAACACCGTGCGCCTGTATGAACTGCCCACGCCCGCCGTGCTGCGCGAGATCGAAGCGCTCGGTCTGCGGCTCATTGTTGGCATCCCCTGGAGCGAACACGTCGATTTTCTCTCGGATCGTGCTCTCTGCCGTGAAATCGAAGCAAGCATCGCAGAAACCACCGCACTGTTCCGCGAGCACACCTGCATCGCGGCATTTCTCGTCGGCAACGAAATCGAAAAAACGCTCGTGCGCTGGATGCAGCCGGTGCGCGTGCGCGATTTCATCGAGAAGCTCATCGACATCGCGCACCAGCACGCACCACAAACACTCGTCAGCTACGCCACGTATCCTTCCACCGAGTATCTCGTGCCGCGCAATGCCGATTTCCTCGCGGCGAACGTTTATCTCGAATCCCGCATAGCATTCGCCGCCAGCCTCGCGCGTTTGCAAAATCTCGCCGGCAACAAGCCGCTGCTCATCACCGAGTTTGGTCTCGATGTCGCCACGCATGAACCGGAGAAACAGGCTGAAGTCATGCGCTGGCACCACGACTGCCTGCTGCGCAGCGGTGCTGCGGGTGGCGTTTGGTTTGCCTACACGGACGAATGGCATCGCGGTGGACGCGAGATCATGGACTGGCGGTTTGGCATCGTGGATCGCGAACGAAAAGAGCGGCCCGCCTGCGCTGTGGCACGTGAATTGAAAGCAGCACTGCCGCCACCTGCGCCAGCGCCGCGCATTTCCGTCATCGTTTGCACGCGCAACGGCTCCGCCACGCTGCGTGACTGCCTGGAATCACTGCTGGCGTTGAATTATCTCAATTTCGAAGTGCTGGTGATCGACGATGGCTCCAGCGATGCCACGGCGGAGATCGCCAAGAGTTTAGATCGCGTGCTCTATCATCGTCAGGATCATGCCGGACTCAGCGTGGCGCGGAATTTCGGTGCACAGCTCGCCACCGGTTCGATTCTTGCCTACACCGATGATGACTGCATCGCGCATCCTGACTGGCTGCTGCATCTGAGCCATGCGTTCAGCGATGCTGGAGTCGTGGCCGCCGGTGGGCCGAATATTCCGCCGTCACCGCGCAATCGCATCGAGCGCATTGTCGCCGCGGCTCCGGGAGCACCGGCGCATGTCCTGCTCAATGACACCGAGGCCGAACACCTGCCCGGCTGCAACCTCGCCATCCGCAAAGATATGCTGAAGGGTATGGACGGCTTTCGTGCGGTCTTCATGGCCGCCGGTGATGACGTCGATGTGTGCTGGCGGCTGCGCGAGCACGGCGTGCTGCGTTTTGTGCCCGGAGCGATGGTCTGGCATCATCGCCGCTTCACGGTTAAGGCGTATTTACGACAGCAGCGCGGCTACGGTCATGCCGAAGCGCTGCTGATGAAGGAACATCCCGCGCGCTTCGGCCCGCTCGGCGGCGCACGCTGGCGCGGTGGCATTTACGGCGACCAGCTTCCAGCCGATCACCCTGTCGAAGGTAGCATCTTCCACGGTCCCTTTGGCCTCGGTGCGTTTCAGGTGATCTATGCCACATCCACTTTTCGCTGGTGGGATTGGTTCACCGGTGTGCTGTGGATCGCGATCATCATGCTGGCGCTCGTCTGCCAGTTGCCATGGCTTGCCGTGGGCGTGCTGCTGTTTGCCATCTGGTCCGCCTGGCGTGTCAGTTCATGCCAGGCAGCCTCGGCAAACTTGCACGGGCCGTGGAACCGCCTGCTGCTGTGGTGGCTGAGTTTGCTGCAGCCCGTCGTGCGCGAATGGGCGCGGCTGTGCGGCATGCTGCGGCTCGGCGCACGCCCAAGCCGGCATCCCATGCTGCCGGAGATCATGCCTCCCGTGCGACCGCATAAAATCGCTCTCAACCTCGGTACGCTGCGCTTCTGGAGTGAAACCGGTATCACCCGCGACGCCTGGCTGCATGAACTGCGCAAAGTTCTCAAGTCCACGCACATCATCTATCGTGAAGACGACGGCTGGCGCTGGTTTGACCTCGAAGCCTGGCCATGGGCGGAGCTATCCCGCGCATTCTTGAGCGTAACCGAATACCACGGCGATACACGCTGCCTCACGCGGGTAAAATTGATCCTGCGCATCCGCCGCAGTGTGGGATGGAACCTGCTGCTGTGGTTCGTCATCGCCTCGATCTTGATGGCCGCAGGCTTGCACACACTGGTGCTGCTCGGCGTGGCATCCATGATCACGCTGACGTTGCTCCTGCCACTCGGGATGTGGCTCATTCGTCGTGAGATGCTGCAGTCCGCACGCTCTGCCGCGAAGCAGGCCGGTTTAACCGAGATGCCTTAACGCCGCAGCACCTGCATCGCGCCCAGCCAGAGCAACACCGGCACAATGCAGCTCAAAGCAATCGCCCAACCGGGTTCGCTTTGACCGACATGACCAATCGCCGCAAACGCAAAACCCGTGGGCACCGATCCACAGGCCAGGGCAGGTAAAAATTCGCGCCAGCGCATCTTGGAAAGCCCCGCGAGACATGCCACCGCCTCCGGCAGCACCGGCATCCAGCGTGACAACGCCACCAGCCAGCCACCGCGTTTCTCAAAAACTTCTTCGCCTCTGCGCAAGCCATCCTCACCCGCAATCCAACGCGCCGCACCGCGCCCGATCCATCGACATGATGCATACGCGATGGTGCCAGACAACATTGATCCCGCGACACTGATCAATCCACCGATCCACCAACCATACATCCAGCCCAGCGCCGACATCACCACCGTCGAAGGCACCGGCAGCATGATGTCTGCGATCAAGAGCACAATCCCCGCCGCCCAGGCCCAGGTGCCGTAACCTTCCATCCACTTCCGTGTGCCGTCGAGACTCAGCGCCGCATCAAACTGCGCCCCCCAGATCAGAAACGGCACGATGATGCCTGTGAAAACAACAAGGATCAGGATGCTGAGCGAGCGGTTGCCACGGGTCATGTCTCAACACAGCAGGCAATGCGTCTCAAGGCAAGAGCGGCGCCGCTTTCTCCACCATTCCAGCCTCACGCTGGCCGGTGCCGGGGCGATTGAAGTCGCCAATGTCAGAACGCGCCTTCTCAGCAAGAGCAGTGAGACGCTGCACCACTTCGGGATGCTGCGCGGAAACCTCATGCTGCTCGCTCACATCGTGGCGCACGTCGTAGAGTTCGATCTTGGATGGCTCACGCTTGTTCTTGAGGGTGAAAAATTTGCCTTCGAGCGGCAGGTAGAGCTTCCAGTCGCCCGCCCGCACCGCTTGAAGCTGCTCCATGCGATAAAAGAAAAATCCGTCATCGTCCCAAGGCGATTTCGTGCCACTCGCATCGAAGAGAATCGGGCGAATGTCATGTCCGTCGATCTTGTGTGACGGCAGTTTCGCTTGCGTGAGCTCTGCGAAGGTCGGCAGCATGTCCATCGTCGAGCACAGCGCGTCGTTCACGGCTCCGGCGGCGATTTTTCCAGGCCAGCGCATCACGCATGGCATGCGCATCGCGCCCTCGGACGTGTCGTAGCCTGAGCCGCGATACGGCGCATTGCTGCCCTGCGGTGGATTGCGTTTCACTGCACCGTTGTCCGACGTCCAGACAATCAGCGTGTTGTCTTCGAGCTTCAACCGCTCCAGCGTCGCCATGATCTCGCCCGTGCTCCAGTCCAACTCTTCCACGGCGTCGCCGTACTCACCGTTCGCGCTCTTGCCGCGAAATTTCTCACTCGAAAACGGATGCGGCGTCGATCCTGGCATCGTGTGCGGCAAATAAAGGAAGAACGGTTCCGCTGCATGCTTCTCGATGAATCGAACTGCCTCCTCGGTGCAGCGCTGCACCAGATGATCGCGGTCCGCCGGTGCTTCGATGACCTTTTCACCACGCATCAATGGCAGTTCGGGCCACACCTCCGGCTTCTTGTCCTTCGTCATGTCATCGCTGTATGGAATGCCAAAGAATTCGTCGAAGCCCTGCCTAGTTGGTAAAAAGCCCGGCTGATCACCCAGATGCCATTTGCAGATGCACATCGTCGCATAACCCGCGCTCTTTAAGACTTCTGCGAGTGTTGTTTCGGATGGATTCAGGCCCTTGCGTGCCACCGGTTGCAATACCGCGCCGCCCGTATCGCTCACATGCATGTTCACCCGGCGCGGATAGCAGCCCGTCATCAATGCCGCCCGGCTCGGCGTGCAGACACCGCTGGCCACATAAAAACTCGTGAACTTCGTCCCCTGCACCGCCAGTTGATCTACGTTCGGCGTACGGTGCAGCTTGGAACCAAAGCAGCCGAGATCCCCGTTCCCGAAGTTGTCCACGAAGATGAAGATGATGTTCGGCTGCGCGGCGAAGGCGCTCGCGGACAGCAGCAGGAGGCAGAGCAGTGTTTTCATTTTGTCTCAATGCTGACGCTGCCATTCCAATCCTGGACGATCCACGCGGAACTGCACCAGACGCTGATGCTCGACCTCCGTCACATACACCGTGCGGCCGTCGGGGCCGCCAAAGCAAAGATTTGTCGGATTCGCGCCCAGCACGTCGATCTCCTGCAAAATTTCTCCCTGCGGCGACAGCTTCACCACCGTGCCCTTGCCATGCCGCGTGATGTAGAGATTGCCGTCCACATCACAGCGCATGCCGTCGAAACCGTGATCGGCAAACTGCTTCAGCAGCCGTTTGCTGCTCAACCCGCCGTCCGCGGCGATGTCGAAGGCCCAAACATTGCGCTGGATGCTTTCGTTCACATACAGCGTCTTGCCATCCGGGCTGACCTCGACGCCATTCGTCGTGCCCATGTCCGCCGCGACACGTGTGACCTTGCCATTGGCACCAATGCGCCAGAGCTGGCCCTTGCTGTTCTTCCAATCCGGATCGCTGGCATACAACACGCCCACCGCCGTGATCGCGATGTCATTCGGCTGATTCATCGCCGGCTCATGCGCATGCACTGTGATCGCCTTCGTCTTCGGATCGATGCGCAGCACCTTGTGTTCGACGTAATCCGCCACAAACATCGTCCCATCCTTGCCAAAGCGAATGCCATTGCCCGTGCTTTTGCCCGGCAACTCCACAAACAGCTCCGCCTTCCCCTCCGGCGAGACTTTGCCAATCGTCTGCTGCTTGCCAAAATTCACTGCAAAGACGAACCCATCACGATCCACCGCCGGCCCCTCGATGCCCTTCGTGAACAAACCATCGGTGGTAAGCGGCTTCGCGACGAACAACGGTTCTTCGGCCAGAACTGGCGAGATCAGCAATGCGGAGAGGAATAAGCGCTTCATGGGCTGCGAGTGTGTCGTGCTGATCACGGTCTTTCTGCCACCATCAGCCGTGTGAACTCACCGTCGCTGGTGTTGTAGTAGATGCGTTTACCGTCGGCGCTGAAGGCGGGATGGGGATCGTTGCGGCGCCAGGACTTTGCGCCGCGGTTTTGCTCGAAGCTGTGCAGCAGCACCCACTTGCCGCCGTTCATGTCGGCCACCATGATGCCCCACTCGTTCGGTTTGCCACCAACGGGCTCCGTCATGCCGTCGGTGACCATGAGTTTGCCGTCTGGACTGACTGAAGGATGCGAACCACGCAGATTCGGTACGTCCTTGAGCTTGGTGTATTTGAAGGTCGGGCTGTCGGTGTCCATGGTGATGTTACCAACTTCAAAAATATGATGCGAATCCGGTGTCCAGCCGGGATGCCCCCACTGGCCACGCCACCAGATGCACGCGGATTTCTCGAAGTCGTAGCACACAATGCCCTGCCGATGACTGGCGTTTTTCGCCATGAAATTGTCACCGCCATTGCCAGCGGCGATTTTGAAAAACACGCGCTTCAAATCCGGGCTGATCACGGGAAAAAAGATCGAGCACGGCTTGCCAGCGAACTCCTTCGCCAGCCAGTCGCCATATTTCCCCTCCACCTCGGCGATTTTCGCCCGCGTCGTCGTTTTGCCGGTCGTAGCAACCCACACTTCGAGATCGCGATGCGGCCCCGGATTCCAGTGGCAGCCATACATCGGCAGCAGATCGCCCTCGGGCCGGCCAAAACCGACCTGATGATCCTCCGCGACGACCGTCTTCTTCAGCGTCTCGACATCCGCCACCACCACGCGCCATTTCTTATCGATCACTTCATGGTATGCCACCCGCTTGCCGCCAGAAAGCCACTGCTGGCATGCCACACGATGCGCGTCCTCGGTGTGGACGTTCTCTGCCAGCACGGTCTCCTTTCCCGTGGCCCGCTCCAAGATGCGCACTTCGCCGACATAACCTGCGGCATGGGTCGAGGTGAAAAACAGCACGTGTTTCCCATCCGGGCTCTCAGGATTGGCCACGTAGTAGCTGTGAATCGAATGCCGGCCTTCCACCGCCGACACCGGCTTGATGCTCACGTCCTTGGACCATGGCACAACAGGATCATCGGCCAGACAACGAACAGCCAGCAGACATGTGAGGACAAAAAGATGTTTCATGGCGGCATAAACGCCACGCAACTCCCAAACTATGCAAGCAACTCGGCCACCACTTTCCCATGCACATCCGTGAGCCGCTGATCTCGACCACCGTGGCGGAACGTGAGCAGCTTGTGATCAATGCCCATCTGGTGCAGCAGCGTGGCGTGGATGTCGTGGATGTTCAGCGGATCGCTGGCGACGAGGTTGCCAAACTCATCCGTCTCGCCATACGCGGTGCCGCCTTTGAAGCCGCCGCCGGCCATGAAGATCGAGTAACCGCTCACATGATGATCACGGCCCGCCGTGGCGCTGACTTTGGGCGTGTGCGGCGTGCGGCCCATCTCACCGGCCCACAGCACGATGGTTTCATCGAGCAGGCCGCGTTGATCGAGATCGCTGATGAGCGCGGCCACGGATTGATCCGTGATGCGAGCGTTCTTTTCGTGGTTCTGCTTCAAGAGGCCGTGCTGGTCCCATGGCGAGTTGTTGCCGTCGAAGCTGGGGCAGGTGATCTCGACGAAACGCACTCCTGCTTCGACCAATCGACGCGCGCGCAAGGCCTGTGTGGCGTAGAAGCGCTGATGTTCGTCGGTGGAATCGAGACCGTAGAGTTTGCGGAGGTGCTCGGGCTCGCGGCTGATGTCGGCGATGTCTGGCACGGCGCTTTGCATGAGAAATGCGGTCTCGTAGTTGGCGATGGCACTTTCGATGGCGCGTGCATCGGACGAGCTGGCGGCAAATTCGGCGTCTTGTTGGGCCAGCAGAGCGAGTTTGCGTCGTTGAATGGCCGCCGCGTCATGCGGAGCGATGTTATCGACTGGCACACCTTTCGCGCGGACCATCGTGGCCTGATGGCTCGCGGGCAGGAACGAGCTGCCGAAGTTTTCGAGACCGCCGTTGGGCACCCAGTCATTGTTGAGCACCACGTAACCCGGCAGGTTGCGGTTCTCCGTGCCGAGTCCATACGACACCCACGCACCGAGGCTCGGAGCCTGGCCAATGATGCGCCCGGTGTGCAGCAACAAATTCTGCTGACCATGCAACGGCAGCTCGCCGACCATCGAGCGCACGACGCAGAGATGATCGGCCACCTGCGCGATATGAGGAAACAACTCGCTTACCCACAACCCGCTCTGTCCGCGCTGTTTGAATTCCCACGGACTGCCCATCCACACACGATTCGCGCTCGACTGCGAACGCTTCGTCACTGCGCTCTCGCCGATGGCCTTGCCCTCGTGCTTCTTGAGCATCGGCTTCGGATCAAACGTGTCCACATGACTCGGCCCGCCGTCCATGAAGCAGAAGATGATGTTCTTCGCCTTTGCACGGTTGTGCAGTGGCACGCCTGCCATCGCGCGGAGAGCCAACATGCCAAAGCCCGCCGACGCGCTGGCGAGGACGGAGCGGCGCGACCAAGGAGGGGCGGTTTTCAACCGCCCAGGGCGCTCGGAAAGCGCCCCTCCTTGGTCAGCGGATGTTTTTAGCCAGTTCAGATTCATAGAGCACATATTCCCCGGCACGGAGCCGGGCCTTGACCGGATTGTTACGGATGTAGCGCACGCAATTGTGCAGATGCGCTGGATCACGAATCAGCCGGTCAAAGTAATCCTTCTGCCACAGCGGCCCGGTTTGTCCCGTGGCACGATTGATGTCCAGCGATGAATGACGCTTCCAGGAATGAATGATCTCATCGAGCTTCCAATCCGAATTCAGCGTGAACAGAACATGCACATGATTCGGCATGACGACGAAGCTGATCATCGAAGTGCGCTCGACTGCAAAGAATCGCAATGCTTTTGCCACGACCTCGGCGTGAGCTGAATTTCGGAGAACGCACGAGCCATGACCTTGATCGAGCCACTGGTCCATCCGCGTGGAGAAGACCTGGTGATACTCGGCTTCGGTCGCTGCATCCCACGGCTGCGGATGCAGCGCCAGCCAGCGTTCTTGCTCCAGATAATGCTGGTCCAGCATCTCCTTCGGCAGCGAGTCCGCCAGCCGCCAAGTCACAAAATACGACGCGCCTTCCTGCTGCCAGTGCGGCAGCCGGTTCTGTGTGTGCTCGATCTCACGCCAGGGATTGAAGTATTTCGGTGTCATGGTGGTTCCAAGGAGAGGCGCTTTCCAAGCGCCTGGGCGGTTAAAAACCGCCCCTCCTTGTGGGTAAATCAGCGACAGTAGATGAACTCTTTGGTATTGAAGAAGGCATGAGCGGCGGCCTCCAAGGATAGGCGCTTTTCGAGCGCCTGGGCGGTTGAAAACCGCCCCTCCTTGAGGAAGGCAAGCCAGCGATGAAGCTCTGTGCTGCTTGGTGTACGCGCATAGGCTCGTTGAAACATGAGGCGAAGCAGATCCTCGTCACTGCCTTGAAACTTCATCAATTCACCCGCCCAATGCTTTGCCATCGCGTTCACAAACGGATCATTGAGCATGATGAGTGCCTGCGATGGCACGTTGGTCACATCACGGCGGCCGGTGGGAAGTTTCAGATCGGGCAGATTGAAGCCGACGAGAAACTTCGGCGGGTCCATGATGGACATCTGCAAATAGATCGAGCGGCGGCCATTGCCATCGACCGGGCCGGTGAAAAGCCGCTTGGCACCATCCTCAGCGCTGCGGAATGGCAAGATGGGTCTGCCGTAGAGTTGTGGATCGAGCCGACCGGACACGGTGAGCAGTGAATCGCGAATCGCCTCGGCTTCGAGACGGCGTGTGGGGTAGTGATGAAGCAGGCGATTGGAAGGATCGAGTTCGCGCGCGGCGGGATTCACGGTGCCGGACTGGCGAAAGGTTTCGCTCAGCACCAGACGACGCACGAGTTTCTTGGTGGACCAGCCTTCGCGAATGAATTCACGCGCCAGCCAGTCGAGCAGTTCGGGATGCGAAAGCTTGTCACCGAGCCGTCCAAAATCATCCGGCGTGGCGACAAGGCCGGTGCCAAAAATCCACTGCCACACTCGGTTCACATAGACTCGCGCTGTGAGCGGATGCTCGGGATTGAGCAACGACTTGGCGAGTTCGAGTCGTCCGCTGCCCTGGCTGGCAGCCACGCTGTTTCTGCCGCTGAACATGCTCAAAAAATCCGGCTGCACGAGCGCTCCGCTGGCATCCACATTGCCGCGCACGTTGAGCGGGTAGCTGGCCCTGACCACTTCACGCTCGTCCATGCTGTTCACAGTGCGCGGGAAGGCGATGCCGGCTTCCACACGGCGATATTCATCCACCAGCGCCGCGACTTTGCCACCTGGCTCGGCTTTGTTCGTCAGCAAACCCTTCGCAAGCAGCCAGTCGAGAACCTCACGATCTCCACGTTTTGTTTCACCATCGCACCAGCGAGTCACGGCCGTGCTGAACCATGCGGAGATGCGAACCCATGCCTCGTCATTCGTTTTCGGAGCCGCGCCATCATACAAAGCCGCAAACGCATCGAGTTCGTCCTGCGGCGTGCCACTGATGTCATGTGAGACGATGCCGGTGATGCTGAGCCAGCTCCGTTTATCATAACCGAAGTCCTGGTATTTCATGCCCTTTGCCAATCCCGTGCGCGGAGGGAAGTTGGGATTCAGCGGTGAGGTGGCAAACTCCATCGTGACCTGCTGCACGCCGTTTTTCAACTCCGCATCGGCAAAGGATTTCCACTGCTGCTCCGTGCTGGTGAGAAAGGTGAAGGTTTCATTTTGAAACGCGTGATCATCCACCACGAGGTAGGCGCTGAACTCGCCGCCCGCGAGATTGAGGCTCACGAACTTGCCAGGCACGACATGCTGCGGCGGCATGCGCAGTGATCCTGGCAGCTTGGAGGACAGCGCGTGCGTGTGATAACCGCGCGGCAGAAATCGTGAGATCACGGCATCGCCTTCGAGCGCGATGAGCGGTGCGGCTTCCTCGACAAAACCGTGCTTCATGCCGTCACCCTCGATGACCCATTCCAAGGAGGGGCGGTTTTCAACCGCCCTGGGCGCTTGGAAAGCGCCCCTCCATGGTTCGAGCGGTTTGAAGATGGCGTTGGCTTTGCGCCGCTGATCGTGTGTGCTACGCCACTCGGAGGCGAGTTTGGGCCATTCGTCGGGCGCGTCGAGAAGTCGCGCCAATGGCGCGGCGATGCCGGCCAAGGAGGGGCGGTTTGCAACCGCCCAGCTTTTCAATGCAGGCGCTTGGAAAGCGCCGCTCCTTGTCCAGAGCGCAGCCATTTCAGCGCGGATGGCGCTGCGCAGCTCTTTGAGCTTCGCGATGACCGCATCGTTTTTCTGCGGCGCATCAACAACGCGTGAGGTCCATCGTGGCGTCGTGAAGACAGCGGCGAGCGCGTAGTAGTCGCGCTGCGACACGGATTCGAGCTTGTGATCATGGCAGCGCGCGCAGGCGACGGTCGTGGCGAGAAATGCCTTCGAGAAGGCGTCGATCTTGTTGTTCACCATCTCCTGGTGGATGCCGTTGAACATCAGGCTGCTGCCATGCCGATGCTCGCCCATGTGGTAGAACATCGGGGCGATGAGGCTCTCGTTGATGGCGAGCGTGTTGTTGATGCGAGGCTTGGGCAACAGGTCGCCGGCGATCTGCTCGAGCAGCAGTTGATCGAAGCCGATGTCGTCATTGAAGGCGCGGATGAGATAGTCGCGGAACTCGAAAGCACCCTTCGCCGGGTTGTCCCATTCGTAACCGTAGGTGTCCGTGTAGCGCACAACGTCCATCCAGTGGCGGGCGAAGTGCTCGCCGAAGTGTGGGCTGTTAAGCAGCTCTTCAATATAGGACTCATATGACATATGAGACCTATGCTCGGACGGCGGCAGACCCGTGAGCACGAAACTCAAACGACGACACAGCACTTCCGGCGATGCCTGCGGTGCCATTTCGAGGCCGGCGGCTTTCTGAGCGGCTTTGATAAAGCCGTCCACGCTGCCGCTGATGGCTGGGCGCATCGGTTTGAGGCTCCACCAGTTCAGTCGCTTCTGAAACTCCACCTCCCAAGCATCATCCACGGCGAGATCTGTCGCCTTCGTTTCCGACAAACGCGGATCAGGCGCTCCCATTCGCACCCACTCGGTGATGAGTTCAATCTCTGCCTGCGGCAGCATCTTTTTCGGCGGCATTTTGAGATCCTTCTCCGCATGGCTCACCGCCTTGATCAACA
>JAYVIO010000390.1:0-7542 GCA_043770175.1 Verrucomicrobiales bacterium
TGAAGGGCTCTTCTTTTTTCGCGCAGGTGCTCCAGATGCGGCTGCTATCGACATTGCCGGGATCAACGATGGCACCGCCGCCACCGCCGGTCATCAACGCGCCGAAGCTGGTGAGATCGAGGTCGCCCTTCTTTTTATCGGGATTGTGGCAGGAAAAGCATTTGTTCTCCAGCAGGGGCCGGATGTGGTCCTGATAGGTGATTTTTTCGCCAGAATCCTGGGCATGCAAAGATACAGCGGCGAGTGCCGCACAGGTCAGCGAGAGGGTGGTTTTGGACATCATAGGGGGATGATGCCCAGAACTACGTGCGCAAGTGACGAAGACTTTCGGGGGAGAAGATGCGGTCAAGAAATGGGTTAAGGAAGTCAAGAGGTGGTCAAGACGGGCCATCTTGACTCCTTGACGGCGCAGTCAGCTTGACCGCGAAGCGAAGTTACTTGCCGAGCTTGTAGATGGCCCCGTTCCAGTCGAGCACGAGCATCTCGCCAGCGGTGTTGGCGCAGAAGGCGGTGGGCTTGACGAGGACGGTGGGCTTCTTCTTCGGGTCGTTGGCCGGGGTTTGCGGGCTGGTGTAGATGAGTTCGTTGGAGAGCGTTTTGCCGGTGTCATCGGTTTTGAGCGCCCAGATTTTGCCGAGGACGAAGTCGCCATAGACATAAGCGCCCTGGAGTTCGGGCTGCGCTTTGCCGGTGTAAACGATGCCGCCGGTGATGCTGAGGCCTTCGGCGTGGTTGTAGGAATGGATGGGTTCGATGAACTTGGCGTCGGCGGGCGGGGTGTCAGTGTTGAGCGGGAAGGCGGCGGGGCCTTCGCGGAACTGCCAGCCGTAGTTGCCGCCATTGGTGATCCAGTTGATCTCCTCCCAGATGTCCTGGCCGACATCGGCGCACCAGAGATGGCCTTTGGCGTCAAAGCTCAGGCCCCAGGGGTTGCGGATGCCGTTGGCGTAGATTTGAGGCAGGGCATTGACGCCGCTGGCATACGGATTGTCGGCAGGGATGCCGTAGGCGTTGCTGTACTCGCGGCTGTTGACGTCGATGCGGAGAATTTTGCCAAAGAGCGTGGCGTTGAGCTGGGACATCTTCAATTCGCCGTTGCGCTTCGAGTTGTCGCCGACGCCGATGTAGAGGAAGCCGTCGGGGCCGAAGAGGATGTTGCCGCCGTGGTGGTTCCAGTTGATGAGCGGGACTTCGAGCAGGGTACGCTCGGATTTTTCGTCGGCCTTGTCGCCATCCGCTTTCATTTCGGTGACGATAAGACGTTTCGGCTTCTGCAGGGTGTAGCAGAGGTAGAAGAGGCCGTTGTCCTTGAACTTCGGGTGGAAGGCGAGGCCATTGAGACCTTCTTCAAAGAGGCCGTCCTTCGCCTCCATGCCGCGTGGGGAGAGATCGAGGAAGGTTTTGGCTTCGGTGCCTTGCTCGTCTTTCGGCAGAATGAGAATCTGGCCGCGCTGGAGAGCGAGGAATTCGCGCCCGCTGCCGTCCTCCGGGATCACGACGGCGATGGGGCGCTCGGTAGCGAGTTTTTCGTAAACACGGGTGAGTTTGTGAGTGTCGGCGGCGAGGGCGTTTGACGCGATGAGGGCGAGGCAGAGGAGGGAGCGCATAAGTTCGAGATAGTCAGTCTATGCGGGGCGAGTCTTGCAGGGCAATGAGGATTTTTTTGCTGTTGGAGCGTTGCCAAAGTTCCATTTGCCATCAAGCGCCAAAGAAATAGGATTTGCGCCATGAGCTTGGAAACCATCATGGAAGAAGCAGGCAAGCTGAGTGACGAAGACTCGCGGCGTTTGTCCGCCTATCTGGTGAGCGTCAGGCGTTCACGTGAAGCAGGCTACGCTGAAGAAATGGCCCGGCGTATTGACGACAAAGATCCCAAGAATTGGGTGACGATTGAAGATCTCGACCGTCGCTACGGGTTTGAGTCATGAGCAATACCGGCTGCTGATTGCGCAGGAGGTGCTGGACTTTCTCGATGGGCTGCCGCGACGCGAGCGACTGAAGTTGAGAAACCGGTTTCTTCAGATCGCCGACGCTCCGGGGCATTTCGCCGAGTTCCAGGAACGGGACAGCGTGGACCGCCCGCTGGATGTCCACATCTGCGGCAACTACGCGGTGACGTACTGGTGGGATTTTGCGGACCGTGATGTGAAAATACTCAGGATGAGGCTCGCAGATCGCTGACCGATGCGTGCCGATGAAAGGCAGGAAGGCCATGCCATTGCAGCCTGCCAACCCTCACGGCACCATCTCAGCTTTCAGCAGGAGAAATTTCCTTCCCGCGCTTTGGGGCACGCGTACACGGCGCTGGGCGAGGGGGCCTGCCTGGGAGACGAATTCACTGGTGGCGTCCGTCCAGGTGGTGAGGTCGCTGGAGATGCGCGGGGTGATGACGAGATCGGTTTTGGTGTCATCCGTGGTGTAGTCGAAGAAGACTTCGCTGCCGGCGGGCTGCGATGACACGGGCTGTGTGAAGTCGTGGACGAGAGGTGAGCCGCCGAAGGCGTATTCGTGCAGGTTGCTGCGGCCGTCGCCGTCGGAATCAATGTCGGGGCCGGTGATGAGGCCGTTGCCGAGTTGATTGGCGGGGAAGAGGCCGTTGAGCCACTGCGCATACGGCGGGCCGCTGGCGAAGGTGGGCGTGTAAGTGATCGAATCGAGCCAGCAGGCATCGAGACCATCCACCACGGCTTCATTTTTGATGTAGCGCCAGCGCAGCAGGTGCTGACCGGCTGGTACATTGAAGGTCTGTTGCGCCCACGCGATGTTGTTGCCGCTGCTGTGCCCGCTGATCTGGTTTTGCACGGTTTCGTCGATCTCGAAGCGGAAGTAGTCGCCGTTGAGTTGAGAAGAAACCGTCCACCAAAACGAAACGGTGCCAGGACCGGTCACGGGCGTCTCAATGACGCTGCTGCGGCTGTGATCGAGAAAGATGGGGCTGATGAGCGCATCCACGCCGTCCTGGGAACGCCGGTCCTGCATCACCCATGATTGCGCGCTGGGCATTTGCCAGGTGAGGTTCTGATTGTCGAGCACCGTGCCGAGCAACTGCTGCACGCCCTGCACCGTGACCTGGTCGATCCACAAGCGGTCGAATTGGTAGCTGGCCGTGTCATCCTTGGTGTAGTTCCACCGCGCGGTGTGAATCCCTGGGGGCACATAAAAGCCGAGCTGCCGCCATGCGTGGGTGCCGTCGCTGTACCAGAGTTCCTCGCCATCAATCGAGAAACGGAAGAAGTCGTAGCCGGCTTCTGAAGAGAGCCGGAACCAAAAATTGATGTAGGCCGGGCCGGTGATGGTGGTTTCGAGCCAGCTTTGCTGGTTGTTGGTGATGTCACCACTCTCAGCGGCGTCGCTGCCGTCATGCGTGCTGGTGGCGGGCACGACCCACGGCACATTGCCTCCCGTGGTGAAGATCAACTGCGGTGAATCCAGCGCCTGCGCGAGCAAGGAAGCCGTGGAGCTGACATTGAGCAAGAGCGTCTTCGCATCCGTGCCATCGGCGTTGGTGGCGGCGATGGTGATGTTGAAGGTGCCTGTGACTGTCGGGATGCCACTGATGGCTCCACTCGTCGTGTTTACGGCAATGCCAGCGGGCATGCCGCTGGCGGCGTAGCTGGTGGGTGAGTTGGTAGCGCTGATCTGGTAATTAAAAGGCACATTGAGCACCGCCTGGGCTGTAAGCGTGCTGGTGATGACCGGGGGCGTGGGCAGACGTGCGCCGATGTTCATGACGAGTGTTGCATTGCCGGTGCCGAGAATGTTGGTGGCGCCGAGGGTGACGTTGAAGCTGCCCTGCTGCGTCGGTGTGCCCTGGATGAGGCCGCTGGCGCTCAGGCTCAGTCCATTGGGCAGTCCCGTGGCGGAAAAGGTCTGCGGATTGTTCGTGGCGGTGATCTGATAGCTAAAGGGTGACTCCACATTGCCGCTCGAGCTCAACACGCTGCTGATCACCGGCGGCGCGGTTGGCGGTTCGGTGTTCGCGCCGTAAAGCGTGAGCGTGGCGCTCGTCAGCGTGCCGAGGTTGCCCCCTGTGAGGTCGCTGACTTTCACACTCCAGTTGCCAGCGGCGCTTTCTCCCCAATGCCGCACGGAGGAGAAGGTCCAGTCCATGTCGAGGTTGGCATCGCCCGTGTGGGTGACGAACAATTTGCTCACAGTGCCGCCGGGTGAGGTGAGCGTGATGTTCATGTCGCCGCGCTTGCCGTGCGTGGCGGTGATGTGCAGCGTGGCGTGCTCCACCCGCATGAGGACGTTGCCCGGCACGGTGAAGGTGCGCGTCACGCCGGTGGTGCTGCCGTCGGGAATGGCAACGGAGAGACCCGTCTGGGCGATTTGCTGTGTTGTTTGCGGGCCGAGATTCGTCCAGCCGGCGGCCAATGCCACAGCGGCCTGCGCGTTGATCAAACCGGCGCCGTAGTCGTGATTGAAGTGGTAGCCGGCTGCATTGTCGATCCAGTCAGCGTGGGTGGGATTCACCTTGGTGGCGCTGCGCACCAGGATTTCCTTTACATCGCGCCAGCCGAGATTGGGATTGCTCTCCAACAGCAGGGCCACGACACCCGCCGCCAGCGGCGTGGCGGACGAGGTGCCGCCGAAACTGTGCGTGTAGCCGCTGTTCGTGGTGGTGGTGGTGATGCCGCGATGGCTGCCCGTGATGTCGTTGGACGGCGCGCAGATGATCAAGTTCGCACCCGGCTCGGAGTAGGCGCTGCGCGTGCCGGTGTCGTTTAAGGCGGCGACGGCGATGGTGTAGATGGAGTTGGCGTAGCCGTCGTAATTGGAGTTGTCCGTCACATCGCCACCATTGCCCGCAGCCCATAGCCAGATCGAGCCCTTGCCGCCGCGGCCGGTGCTTGCGCCGCTGGCCAGCGCCTGCTTCACCAGCGGTCCGGCGTCGCGCAGATCTCGGCCGTCATCACTGGGCCCCCAGGAGTTGCTGTAGAGATGAATGAGGTCGCTTTTCCAGGAGAGCGCGGCTGCTTCATCCGCATCACTGACCGCGGCGGCGATGAGGCGCAGGCCGACGAGCGTGGCGTTTGGCGCTGAGCCGGAGGTGCCTGCGCCGTTGTTGCCGCGCGCACCCGCCACGCCCGCGCAGGCGGTGCCGTGCGTGTCGGAACTGGGACTGCCGGTGGGATCATCCGGTGTTCCGTCATTCCAGTCGTGATCGTTTACCGTGTCCGCATTGGGCGAGAGATCCGGATGCGCGACCTCCAGGCCATCATCCACGATGCCGATGCGGATGCCGGTGCCCGTGTATGTGTCCCAGGTCGTCGTCACATTCACATCGATGCCCGTTGTGCCCGGCGACTGGCCAGTGTTACGCAGGTGCCATTGGTAACCGGGATTGGCGGCGTTGTAGGAGAAGAAGGTGTCGTTGGGGATGAGCCGCCGCTGCTGCTGCCGCGCCAGTTGCGGCTCGGCCGTGATCACACCCGGCTGCGCACGGAGCGTGTCCAGGACCGCCAGCGCATCGCCGGGGTCTTGCACCGTCAAAAGGACATATCCAGGCGCATACCGGGGCTTCTCCGTGCCCGTCGCGTTGATCTTCAGCGCCGCTGCATTCAGGTCAAAACCTGCCGCCACCTTCACCAGCACCTTCCGGGTCACGATCCGGCGGGAGCTTTCGTCGCGGGGCTTTCCCTGTTCATAGAGCACGATGTCCTGCTTCACGCCCGTCGCCGTCTCCGTCTGCTTCGCCAGCCTGCGCACTTCGCCGAAATTTTTGGCCGCCTTGGCCATTTTCGAGGCCCGCTCCTTACCGCCCGCGGGTTTTTCCGCCAATTCATCCAGTGCCAGCTCAAAGCGCCGCTTTTTGCCACTGTCTTCAATCTCGAAGTCCGTGCGAGCATCGATGGCGGCCGGTTGCTGCCCCGCCGCCAGTGTGCAGAACGAAATGGCGAGCAAAAGGGGGAGTCGTTTCATGAAGTAGGCAGCTTGAGACAAGTAGCGGTCGGAATGGATCAATCAAAACACAATTCCGCGATGCCCGTGCCCGTTGACCGCTGCGGCAAATCATCTACCATGCTTGCCCCATGAGCAACGCCACCGCCATCACCCCCACCCGCGACAAAGATTTCCCCGAATGGTACCAGCAGGTCGTGCGTGCCGCCGACATGGCGGAGAACTCTGAGGTGCGCGGCTGCATGGTCATCAAGCCCTGGGGCTACGGCCTGTGGGAAAACATCCAGCGCCAGCTTGATGCGAAGTTCAAGGCCACGGGCCATGTGAACGCCTATTTCCCGTTGCTCATCCCCCTGAGCTACCTCGAAAAAGAAGCGCAGCATGCCGAGGGCTTTGCCACCGAGTGCGCGGTGGTCACGCATCATCGCCTGGAGTCGCAAAAGCAGCCGGATGGCACGATCAAGATGATCCCCACCGGCGAACTGGCCGAGCCGTTTGTGATTCGGCCGACTTCTGAGACGATTATCGGCGCCGCCTTTGCCCGCTGGGTGGAAAGCTACCGGGATCTGCCATTGCTCATCAACCAGTGGTGCAACGTCATGCGCTGGGAGATGCGCCCGCGCCTGTTCCTGCGCACCGCCGAGTTCCTCTGGCAGGAAGGCCACACCGCGCATGAAACCGCCGAGGAGGCCATCGCGGAGACGCGCACGATGCACAAGGTGTATGAAGACTTCCTGCGTGATCATCTGGCCATCCCGGTGATTCCTGGCGAGAAGACGGAGCGCGAGCGCTTCCCCGGTGCCGTGCAGACTTTTACCGTCGAAGCCATGGTGCAGGACAAAAAAGCCATTCAGGCCGGAACGTCGCATTATCTTGGTCAAAACTTCGCGAAGGCCGCGAACATTCAGTTCCTGGGCCGCGACAACACGCGTCAGCTTGCGCACACCACAAGCTGGGGCGTCAGCACACGTCTCATCGGCACGGTGATCATGGCGCACGGCGATGACGACGGTGTGATCATTCCACCACGCGTCGCGCCGAACCAGATCGTCATCTTGCCCGTCACGCCGAAGCCCGAAACGCGGCAGGAGGTCATCGACGCCTGCGAAGCGCTTGCTCAAACGCTGCGCACGCAAACCTACGGCGGCGAACCGCTGCGCGTGCATGTGGACAAGCGCGACCTGCAAGGCGGCGCGAAAAATTGGGAGTGGATCAAAAAGGGCGTGCCCATGCGTCTCGAAATGGGGCCGCGTGACATCACCAGCCGCAGCGTGGCCGTGTGCCGCCGCGATCTGGGACCGAAGGCGAAGGAGTTTGTGCCCAAAGAAGAGTTTATCCAGACCGTGCAGGAACGTCTGGGCGAAATTCAGGACGCGCTGCTCGCCCGTGCCACGGCGCTACGTGACGCGAACATGAAGAAGCTCGAAACGCTCGAAGAATTCAAAGCGTACTTCGCCGAGAACTCCGAAGGCGGTTTCGCCATGATGCACTGGGCCGGCAGCAGTGATGATGAGGACACCCTCAGCAAAGACCTGAAGGTCACCATCCGCTGCATCCCGCACGGCGATCAGTTTGCCGAGGCAGGGAAATGTTTCCTCACCGGCAAGCCGAGCACGCGTCGGGTGATCTTTGCGCGGA
>JAYVIO010000391.1:0-59640 GCA_043770175.1 Verrucomicrobiales bacterium
CGTCCGCCGATGAAGCCGGTGTCGATGAGGTAGAGTTCGTCACCATCGCGCAGCACGAAAAACTGCACGATCCATGTGCGGACGACGAGCAAGTCGGGCAGCATGGCTCACTTTGCCACACCCTTGATGCTGAAGTCGTCGTACTCGACGTCCACCGGATTCGTGGTGAGGCTGATGAGGGACTTCGTGTCGTGAGCGATGCCGGAGGATTTGAAAGAACCGGCTTCCTTGCCGTCGATGCTTACACGGATTGTCTCGGCTTCGGTTTGGACGACGAGAGTGTGCCACTCCTGCAGGCTGATCTTCGCTGGAACGCGGGATTGTTTGCTGGCGAGCATCTTTTTCTCTTCGTCAGTGAGTTGATTGGCCTTTTTGCGGTCGTAGAGGCCGCCGGTGAGATCAAAGCCGCCAGTTTTGGCATCGGCGACATTCACACTGGTCGGCGAAATGGTGGCCTGGCAGATGTGGCCGGCATGGGAGCCTTTGTAGTTCTTGTCGTCGAACCAGACGTTGAAGCTCTTGGCCTTGTCGCTGACGAAGCGAAACTTCACGGACACCTGCAGATCGCGTTCGCCTTCGATCTTGATGTTATCGACCGCGCTGTGGTCAGAGGTCGGCGCCGTGATGCCGACGAGCACGCCGCCTTTGACGACGCTGGAGCTTTTGTAATGGCCCCAGGGCTTACCGAAGCCTTCTGCCGAGAAATCGTCGGAGAAAATCGTGCGCGGATAGTCAGCGGCGGCGGCGGCACTGGCGAGAAGGAGGATTGGAAGGAAAAATTTCATGGGCCGTGAATAACGCCCCACAAGACCCAAACCTTCACCAAACTCACACCGGGCGCAGCACGCTCTTCACGACTTCGCCTTTATGCATCTTCTCGAAGGCTTCGTGCCATTCGGTGACGGGCCAGACTCCGCCGATGATGGGTTTCACGTCAAACTGGCCGCTGCTCATGAGGGCGATCACACGCTCCCAGATGGGCCAGTTGTGACTGAAGCTGCCTTGCAAGGTGATGTTCTTCTGCACGAGCTGATCGAGATTGAAGCCGAGCGGCTGAGGTCCCCAGCCGACTTTGGAAATCCAGCCAGCAGGGCGAACGATGTCCAAGGCGATCTTGAGCGTGACGCTAGCACCTGCGGCATCAATGACGCCATCGCAGCCGAGACCGTCGCGTTCCATGGCCCAGGGTTTGGCATCGCCAATGATGACCTCGCAGCCATAGTGCTTGCGGGCGAGTTCCAGACGATGCGCATCTTGCTGAAGGCCGACGATGGCCACTTGAGCACCGCATTGCTTCGCCATCGCTGCGCAAAGAATACCAATGGTGCCGGGTCCGAGCACAACAACACGATCTCCGGGTTCGATGCGGGCGTTTTTGACGACGGCGTTGTAAGCCACACAACAAGGTTCCGTGAGACAGGCCTGCTCAAAGGGCAGATGATCCGGCACATGATGCAGAATGCGGCTCGGCACACGCACATACTTTGTCATCGCCCCGTTCACGCCGTAGCCGAAGCCCTTGCGGGTGCTGTCGAGGTTGTAGAGGCCGCGGCGCGTCATCGGGTTGTCTTTGGAAATGATCGCGGCGGTCTCAGAGACGACGCGGTCGCCTTCCTTCCAGCCTTCCACATCCTTGCCGAGTTCGATGATATGCCCACCGAACTCATGCCCGAGCACCACGGGATAATTCACCGGCCAGGAATGGTCGGCGGTCCACTGGTGCAAATCAGAGCCGCAAACACCGACATTGGCGACTTCGAGAAGCACGTCCTCGGCGCCGATGGTGGGCTTTTCGATCTCACGGATTTCGACGGAACCTTTTTCAGGCGCAAAGTTGACGACGGCGGGGGATTTCATGGTGGTGAGTGATTGGTTTATAATTGTTCTGCATTGGTGGAAATTCGTTCACATTCGTGGTCATTTGCGGCAAAAAATCATTCAGGCAGGCTCTGTCCACGAACAATTCTCTGCCACTCCAGCTTGGCATTTTTAAAATTGATGATCAGCCCCACTTTAAGTCCTGAAATGCGCAGGTAGTTCAGCATTTGGGCCACCTCATTGTCGCCTATCCCATCGATCGATTTCGCATCCACTAGGACACTTTTCCCAACCGTGATGTCAGGGATGCACTCACCCACGGCTTGTTCGCAGTAATAAATGGGAAAAGCTTTTTGGGCTTCTGCCAGCAACCCCTTGTTCCGCAAGGCGATTACCAATGCGTTTTCATAGGGCTTCTCACGCAAACCAGGCCCGAGCGTGTTATGCACATGCATGGCGCAACCGATGATGGCAAAGGTGTCGTCTTGAAATGGCATGATCTGAGTTTTTAACGCGAATGGTCACAAATGTTGACGAATGGAATCGAATTAATCAGAAAGTAGGCACGTCCTCGGCGCCGATGGTGGGCTTTTCGATCTCACGGATTTCGACGGAACCTTTTTCAGGGGAAAAGTTGACGACGGCGGCAGATTTCATGGGGGTGGGAGGCATCATACGCTGCGCCAACAGATGTCCACCACGACAAAGAGTGTGTGAAATGCGCCAGACGCTTCTTCACATGGCGGCCACCATCCTACCAAGGTGTGAACCGCAATCCGAACAAGGCGAGCACGCTCGCGCATAGCACGCCAAGCGCCGGCATAAAGAACGGATCGTAAAAGTCGATGACGTGCGGCTGCTTTTGCAGCACGACGACCTTTTTCATTTCATCGATGCTTTCGAAGACCTTCTTCAAGGCGTCCTCGCTGACGGCATTGAACACCTCACCACCGGTGGCGCGCGTGATGTTAGTGAGCGGCTCGGAAATCTTGTCGCCCGTGAGCATGATGGTGAAGACGGTGATTTTCTCTGAGCGCAGATGCTCGATGATGGCGGCGTCCAGCGGTGGATTGATGTCGCTGCTCTCGCCGTCGGTCATGAGGATGATCATGCGGTCTCCCGTGGGTCGCTGCGAGAGAAGGTCCGCAGTACCATGCAGCGCCTTGCCGATGTAGGTCTGGCCCCAAAGCTCGTCGGGCAGGCCGTGACGCCCCATGGAGGGCGGGTCGAGCTTGGGATTGTTCGGCTCGATGAATCGCTTCGAGAGCGGGATCGACTGCGTGTCGAGCGTGAGCGGTAACCAATGGATGAAGGTGCGCGAAAAGATGGTGAGTCCAAAAGCATCGCCTTGACGATAGGTGATGAACTGCTCAATCGCATTCATCGCCGAATCGAAGCGCCGATGCCGGCCCTGCGCCTGCGAGCCGTGGTCCTCGGCCATGCTGCCGGAGGTATCGAGTACGAACTGTACGTTGTTCAGCTTCCGCTCCACTTCCGGTGGTGTGTAGGTCATCGGATGCGCGAGAAAGATGATCGCGATGGCCAGCAGCGCCGCTGGCAGGCAGTTCGCAGTGAGCACGAGGAACTGCAAAATGCGGCCGCGTCCCTGCTGTCCATGATCGAATGGCATCGCGATGGTTTGCCCACGCCGCGTCCATTCCCAGAAGGCCAGGATGACAGGCAGCGCGAGCAGGCCGAGGAGTTGCGGATGCTGGAAGATCATGACATAGCCTCCAAGGTGTAGGGCTTGATGACCGCAGCGATGTCGGCGCTGGGAACAGGTGAACTCGGATGATGCAACCAATGCTGCAGCTTCTTCAAAGCCTCGCTGGTCTTCCCATTGCTGGCTATGTGAGCGAGCGCGCTGTCCATCGGTTCATCGCCCAGGGCGAGTTCGTTGCGCCAGCATTGCAGCATCACCATTTCCATCTTTGCCTTTGCATCGGCGTTGAGAGTGCCAGCTTCGAGTTGAGCAAGAAACGTCTTCATCATCTCGGCGAGTGTCGGTGGTGGTGGCCCAGCATCCACCTCGGCGGGCGGTTTCGGACGCTTCCAGAAGATGAGCAGGAGCAACCAACCGATCCACAGCAGCGTGAACAAAGCCATCCACTCATAGTAGCGGCCACCGACATCGACGCGGATCTCCTCGGTCTCCTGGATGCGTGTGTCGAGGTTCTTCGAGAGCTTAGGATCGCCTTCGAACTTGAACGAGGGCAGGCCCATCATCGCGCTGCCGTCATCGGCGACGAGGTAGTCTTTGAGATCAAAAGTGCCTGCTCGATTGACGATGTAGCGCAGGTCATACACTCGACGATCAGGCTTCTCAGTGACCTCCGCGATGCGCACGTTCACGGCCACGCCCCACTTATACGGCGCGACGGCGAGCAATGGGCCGCTGTAGGTGACGATGGCGGCCTGCTCGACCCCGAGAGGCACGCGCAGTGAGTCGTCGCTGGTTCGAGTGGCGAGGTAAACGACCACGGCGAACGCGATGAGCGCGGCGAGCCAGAGTGCGTGCTTGCGTTTCATCGGCCCGAGCTACCTCCGAAGCCGCGACGATTCAAAAAGTGGCGCAGCTTGCCGAGGATGGGCTGGTCGGTGCGCAGGTGCAGGTAATCGATGCCGAAGCGCGTGAGTTCGCTTTTCCACTCTTCGCTGTCGATGAAGCGGCGGCGTCCGTGACCGACGAAGCTGCGACCGGACTCGGCCTCGCTGCCACGAAAGATGCCCGCGCCTTTGATGTTCAGCTCGGCAGGATCTTGGAGATGCAGCACAAGGCAATCATGCTCCTGCGACATCACTTGCAGCGCGGCAAAAGCATCCGGATCATGCAGATCGCTGAGCACAATGACCGTGGTGCGTCGCTTCAATGAGGGCGCGACTTCGCGGGCGCGCTTGGCGAGCGAGGTTTCTTCGAGGAAGTCGTGCAGGCGCAGTTTGTGCGACCATTCCATGACGAGATTCCGCGAAAGCGTGGGCCGCACATGCAACTCACGCGCACCGCAGCCGAGCAGGCCCACGGGCGTCATGCTCGTCTGCGCGGCGAGCGCGATGCCCGTGGCGATGCGCACCGCCCAGGCATATTTGCTCAGCGTTTGCGAGGTGATGCACATCGACGCGGAGGTATCGAGCAGCAGGTAGAGTGGGATTTGCTTCGGCTCCTGATACTCTTTGATGAAGAGCTTGCCGACACGCGCGGAGACCTTCCAATCGATGAACTTCACCGGATCGCCCGCCACATAGAGCCGCGACTGCGCATACTCAAGGCCGCCGCCGTGGAAGACGGACTCCTCCTGGCCGAAGTTGAGGCTGTTGGCCAGTTGCTTGACCGTGACCTCGAACTGTCGTGCATCGACGGGATCGGGGTTGAGCTGGACTTGGCGTTGCATGACGAGAATGACGAATGGATCAGCCCATGCCAGCGAGGATGCTTTCGAGCACTTGCTTGGTTGTGTGACCGGCGGCGGAGGCTTCGTAGCTGATGCGGATGCGGTGGAGGATGACGTCTTCGGCGAGATCAAAAAGATCCTCGGGCGTGACGTAGTCTCGGTCATGCATGATGGCGCGGGCGCGGGCGGAGTTGATGAGCGCGAGACCAGCGCGCGGGCTGCATCCGAAGTCGAGCAGTGGATTTTCACGCGTGCGGCGCACGAGTTCGACGCACTGCTTCACGAAGACCTCGCTGACATGCACCGCCTGCACGGCCTCCATCGAAGTGACGAGATCAGCGACGGAGGCACCCGGCGTGTCTTCGATCATGTCGAACGCGGAGCGTGGCACCGCGCCACCGTCTTCTTTTCTCAAACCCATGCCGAGCTGGCGTTGCAGGATCAGTTGTTCTTCATCGCGAGTCGGGTAGCCGAGACGATGCAGCAGCATGAAGCGGTCGAGCTGCGCTTCAGGGAGATCGAAGGTGCCGGATTGTTCGACGGGATTCTGTGTGGCGATGACGAGGAAGGGCGTGGGCAGCTTGAGGTTCTGTCCGCCGATGGTCACCTTGCGTTCCTGCATCGCCTCAAGCATCGCACCCTGCACTTTCGGGGCGGCGCGATTGATTTCATCCGCGAGCAGCAGGTTCGTGAACACCGGCCCGCGATGGATGCGGAACTCGCCGCTCTTTTGCTCGATGATCTCCGATCCGATGATGTCGGACGGCAGCATGTCGATGGTGAACTGGATGCGCTTGAAATCGAGGTTGATGGCCTTGGCGATGGTGTTGACGAGCAGCGTCTTCGCGAGACCCGGCAGGCCTTGCAGCAGCAAGTGACCGCCCGTGAGCAAGGCGATCATCACACGCTCGACGACGACATCCTGGCCGACAACGATCTTCGCGACACGTTCGCGAACTCCGGCGACAAAGTGCTGCGGACTCTGGGGTTTGGTGGGGGTGGTGGACATGAAGTAGTGGAGGGAAGTTGGGATTACGTGGCGCTGCTGAGCCATTTTGATGCGATGGCGCGCAGGTCGGTCTCGGACATCGTGGCTGCGCTCGCGCCGAAGCAGGCGGCTTCCACGCGTTTGAGGTCGGTTTGCAGGTCGCTTTGCTGGGTGTCCTTCAGTTTGACGAGCGGACTGGAGCACAGGCGACGCAGGAGGGCGACGACGGCGAAGCCATCGACATCCTTGGGCATGGTGAAGACGTCGCGGGCACGCAGCGGGCGCTCGGTTTTGCCTTTGCCGCGTAGTGCGAGCCAGAGGATCAATGCCAGGGCCAATACCGCGCCGCCGATGATCGATGGCCAAAGATACGGACTCTTCGCCGCGACGATGGCGACTTCCTTGGCGGTCATCGTGCGGCCAACTTGCACTGCGGGCTCCTTCAAGGTGGTGAGATTCATGTCGGTGTAGCTTTCGTTCACGACCTTCGCATCCTTGGTCTTGGGTTGAGGGAAGCTGAACGTGATTGGCGTCTCGGAGGCGCGAACTTGATCGCCATCCAATGAGATCGTCCACAAACGCTCGGACTTCGGCGCGACTTGGTCGGCCCAGGTGTTCAGCTCGGTGATTTGCAGGCCTTCGTGCGGGTTCACGTTCTTCACTGCGATGGCATTCGCGGCCTTCATGTCGAGCAGTTGCTCAAGTTCCGGCACCAAGCCACTGGCGGTGGCTTTCACTTCGAGCGTGAGCGCGCCGTTGATGTTGAGCTGGCGGTTGTCGAGCGTTTGCGTGATCTCGATGTTATTCGCTGGGCGTGGTTCAATCTTATCCGTGGAGACCTTGATGACGGTCTCGGCAGACTCGGCGGGAATGGTGATGGGACCACTGAGATCGACGAACTTCAGCTCGAGCTGCACCGGCGGGATCTTATCAACGCTGGCGTCCTTCGCGCGCACATGCAGGTAGGCGAGCACGGTCTCGTCCCAACCCTCTTGTGCGGTGGGGCGCGGTTTGATGTCGGGTGTGGCGAAGGTGATGCTCTTGATGTCAAAGAAGGGCGCGAGTGCTTCGGTGATGTTGAGTTCGAGTTCATCGCGCGGGCCTTGTGCGGCGCGCATCTTCTTCACAAGCGCGGATGGCTTCCTCTGCTGTTTCACGAGTCCGGCATTGGCGTCATTGGTGAGGTATTGGCCAAAGTGCGCGGCGCAGCCCATGGCCTCGGTGTGGACGATGCTAACGATGATGCCGAAGTCTTGATCGCGACCCACGGTATTCGGTCCATCGACGCGAGTTTGCAGCCGCACTTCACTGAGCAATTCATCGAGATACGCGACCTGTTTTTGTGCGCCGAGCGTGAAGGGATCATCCTTGGTGATGACGAGCGAGCTGGCGAGGTAGCGGTATTTCAAATCCTCGTGCAGCGGGTCTTTTTCATCGGCAAGGCGGTCGTTCACGATCTTGGCAAACATGCTGATGTGCGCCTTTGATGCCTTGCCTGGCAGCGCGACGAGATGCTCGCGGATGCGCGTCAAGGCAGCGCGGTTCATGGCTTTGCTGAGATTGATCTGGCCGTTCGAGCTGATGCCGAGCAGGCCATTGAACCAACCGAGGTAGGCCGCGACGTTGTAGTCGCCAGGCGCGAGTTTGGCGGCCTGCGTGCCATACGCGGCGGCTCCGCGGTTAAAATAGTCCTGCGCTTGCAGATTTTTCTCCTTGTAGCCGACCATGCGCATCTTGTTTTCACTCGCGACGAGTTCCTGGAAATATTCAAAGTCGCCCCACTCGACGAGCAGAGTGCCTGCGAGCGTGAGCGCGCGTGAGCTGTCGCCGTGGCCTGCGATCCAGCCGTCGATGAGTTTTAGCGCAGTGCCGTAGCCTTCACGGACGAGATCGAGCGTCTGTGTTTCATCGCGCTGCGTCATGCCGGCTTTTTGCACGTCCATCTTGCGCCAGCGCTCGCCGAGGTTCTTGCTCATGCGCGAGATGATGAGGAAGAACAAAGGCTCATCCATCTTATCCATCGGACCGAAGACTTTCTCAATGTGCGTGGTGCGATACGTCTCCGCATTGCTGTAAGCGAGATCGAAGGCCTCGACGACCTTGCTGTAATCCGCTGGTGCGATGCCGGCCTGACGAAACAGCGCCATCATGCGCGCGAGACTCTCGATATTCTTCTCCATCATGATCGGCGTGACCGGAATGCGCGCGTCATCGGGCAAGTTGAACTTGCGGCGCAGTTGCTCGGGGATCTGAGGGTTGTGCGTCTTCGCCCATACGCCGAGAAAGTCCTCCGCCAGCGCGGCTCCGGCGCGCGCGCTGCGTTTGCCGATCTCGACGATGCGCTCCGCAGCTTGATCAAAGTTCGCACCCGTGAGGATGAGCCGCGACATTCCGACATCGATGCGGTCTCTCATGCCCGCGCTCAAAGCGGCGAGCCATTTGCCTGTCGGCGCTTGCGGCATCAGATCCTCGGGCAGGACAAAGCGCTGAGGGTTGTTTGTGGCCTTCTGTGTAAAGGTGTTCTCGGCTTCGCTGGCCCAAACATCGGCCATCATCTCGATGACCTGCGTCCATGGTTGTTCACCAGGCTTCACGAGGTCGCAGAGCAAGTTTGCGACATTGGCCTGCACGGCGATGTTCTGCGTGCGCGTGACGACTTCGCCGTTGCGGTCGTTCTGCACCTTGCGTTCGAGCGCGGTGAGCAGTTTCATCGCGGTCTCGGGGTTTGATTTGACGAGTTCGGTAAAGACGGGCGCGAGCGTGCTCACCGGCACTTGGGTGATGATCTTCGAGATGTTGCTGATGGGTTTCTGCTTCTCCCAGGCCTTGTTCTTGCCAGTGCTTGGTGGCTCCAGGAGTTCACGGATGTTTTCATCCCAGATTTTCTGCACTTCGCTGCGCGGAGTGCTCTCGCGCTGCTCCTGTGTGGCGACAAAGGCCATCAATTCATTGCGCACGCCCTCGTCGGCGATCTCTGCGATCTTGTCATTCGCTGGCAAATACGTGCGCGCGAGATCGCGGAAGTTGCCCGCGATGAGGACGCGTGCGGCGAGCAAGCGCTTGCCTGGATCGGTGCCGCCGAACTTGGCGGTGCCTTTTTGCAAACGATCCACCAGCCAAAAGCTCTCGCTCATCGGCACCGCGACGCCGAGGAGTTGGCCGAGTCGGCGGATGTTGTCGTTGTTGAGCTCCGTCGGCGAGACATCGGAGAGCGCGATGATGTCATCGAGGCGCAGCACGGGTTTGCGGTTCTCCGTGAGGTCAACGAGCATCTTGTTGTAGATCTTCACGGCGAGGTCCTGCGGTATCGCTTTGAGTTCCTCGCCAAGCTTTGCCCAATCACCGGTGACAAAGCGCAGTTGGAAGCGGTCGTTGGCAGTCAACGTCGCGGGATCACTGGTGCCGACGCATTCGAGATGACGCAGGAGTTCATTGGGATCGCGCGTGAATTTTTGCTGAAGGATCGACTCGTATTCTTTGAGAATCTTCGGGTCTGGAGCGGGTGCGGCAGGCGGCGGAGCGGGAGTCGGCGCGGCGGGTTGTTGCGCATGGGCTGTCGCAAATGCGAACAGCGCGGTGCAGAGGAGTAGCATAGGCATTCTAGCCTGTGATCGAGGGGTTCTGTGCATGATCGAAATGATGAAGTGAGTTTGAGGGCGTTCGGGCACAGCCTAGAAAGGCTATGCTACATTTTGTTATGATCCCGGCTTGTCGAGTTTCTCGAACTCTTGGAGGGCGCCGCGACCATCACCATTTGGAGCCGGTGGCGCTGGCACGAGTCCCTTGGGGCCGTTCAGCAATGCCGCCGCCGCCGCTTTGCCTTTGCCACCTTCGGCTCCGGGCGTGGCGGTAGTGCCTTTGGCATCTTCTTTGAGGACGAGCGCGGCTTCGAGATTGAGCTGCTTTGGTGCGATGATTCCCTGCACGCCTTGCACTGCACGGATGGTACTGTTGGCGGCTGCGGGCGGCGGTGGCAGGCCTTTGACTGTGTTCGGTGGCGTTGCTTGAATGCCATCGACTTTGTTCACGGCTTGTGGTGGCGGTGGTGGAGTTGCCGGCTGTCCCGGATTCTTCACGCCTTCGACCTTGTTCATGGCTTGCGCAGCAGGCGGAGGCGGAGGCGGCGGAACAGGCTGGGTGACACCCGTGGGTGGCGGTGGCGTTACGGGCACGACGGTTGGAAGCGCGATCTTCTTGATGCTCTGCACGGCTTCCTGCTTCACGCCTTTGACACCGTTGATGGCATCAGCAGACGGTGGCTGCTGGGCATGCACGAGGCATGTGACAAGCAATGAAAGGATGATGAGCGTGGGCGTCTTCATTGGTTGGTCGTCTTTGCAAACTCCGTTGCGACACGGTCTTCATACTTCTCCAGCGCGCCGGGCTCCTGATGCTCCGCGAGGAAGCGGAAAATCTGCCGCGTGCGCTCGGCGAAGGGCCGCCATTCTTCTTCGGCGGCACCGTTCGTCTTCAAAAGATAGGTCGCGTAGTAGTGCGCCTTGCCGAGCATCTCGCGCACGGCGCGGGTGATCTTCGCGTCTTCGCCGTGTGTCTGCGCCGCCTCGCGAAGGAGCCCGGTTAGTTCTTCGATGCTGCCCGCGACATCGAGCAACTCCAACTGCGCCTTCGATTTCGCCAGACGAATCTGATGATGCACGAGCGGGGCTTCGGTCTTCGGCAGCTCGGCGCTGAGTTTGTCATACTCCTCGATGATGACCGCCCAATCAGGCTCCTTCGTGCGCTCCAGTTCGCGGATTTGCTCGACGTGTTTGCGCGCCGTGATGCGAGCCAGCTCGTTTTGACCTTCAGTGAAGTGGAAATACAACGCCGCCACCGGACACAGCAGCCAGAGCAGGGTGAAGAACTTTCTCATCGTGCCAATGCCGCCTCCTTCCTGACGCTGCGCACCTTCCAGTCCGAGCCAAAGAACTCAAGCGCCACGGGGATGAACGCATTGATCACCGCACCGAGCACCATCGCGAGCACCGCCCACTGCGCGAGCGTGAGCCCGGTGTGCGGCAGCGCGAGCGGCACCACCAGATCGCCGAGCGCGGCGGTGTCGAGATGATTCTCGTTCACGTCATGATAGGCACCAAGCAAAGATGTCGCCACGCGTTGCAGCGTATCCGCCTCCTGCCGCGATTGATGACCGTCGATGAAGCTGCCTTTGCGCGGATTACCGACGCCGAGAACGAGCATCTCGCGAATGGAAGCGGGACGCGGATTGATCGCCGCGAGCGGAATGGAATCGCCGTCCGTGAGGATGATCATGCGCGTGCTGCCCTTGGGAAAGTCCGCCACGAGTTCGAGCGAGCGATTGATCGCCGTGCCGAGATCGGTCTGGCCAACTGGCATCGCATAAGTGAGCGGCAGGCCGTTGAACACATTCCGCACGAGTTCAGGATCACGTGCCTCCATCACCACCGGCAGCGAGTCCGTATAAAAACCGATCACGCCGAAGCGCAGGTTCCCGCTCACCCGCTGCAAGATCCCTTCCACGATCTCACGCATCCGCGCATGACGCGTCAGCGTGCCATCCGGTCCTGCATCTGGCAGGAACATGCTCGGAGACAAATCCGCGACGAACACCACACGCGTCGCCTCCGCATCATGGCGCTCCTTGGCCGACGCATCATCCGGCGCTTCGAGTTTCAGCATCAACAACGTCACCAAACCCCAGGCAAACGCCGTCAAGCTCGCCACGCGCAGCCAGGGCACCGTAGTTGTCCACGATGCCGCTCCAGTCGGCCCAAACGCCAACCTGGCCGCCACACGGATGCGCCGCGTGTGCAGCCATTCCGCCAACGACACGGCCATCAAAACAGCAAGAGCAGCAATCAGCGAAGTCATGCGAAATTGCGTGCGCCGAAGGCGTGCGTGGTGAGAAAAGGTGATGGCATGTGACCGATACGATGCTTTGTCAGCATTTGTTCAGTCTGAAAACGGATGTCTCAAAAAGCCGCCACATCCTGTGCGTGAACCGCCTCGCAAATCATGCGCAGCGAGGCTTCGAGGTTGCCATCGGCGGTTTTGAAAGCGTCAGCATCTATAGTCAAGGGTGCGCCGAGGACGACGAGCGGAGCGCCATGCTTCGGGCACTGGATCGCCTGCTCCAAACTGAGGCCGCCGACGGCCTGGACGGGAATTTTGACGGCGTTGACGACTTCGCGCAGTTGATCGAGCGGGCTGGGCATGCGTTTGCCCGCGGCAGCGATACCGCGACGCTCGTCGTAGCCGATGTGATGGATGACATAGTCGCAGCCGAGGTCTTCGAGGAACTTCGCGCCGTCGATCATGCTCTCGCAGATCATGTTGTCACCCATGACCTTGCAGCCGAAATCCTTGCCGGCTTTGACGACGCATTTGATCGTCTCGGCGTGTGCACGGGCCATGACGACGACGTGCGTCGCGCCCGCTCTGGCCATCATTTCGGCCTCCAGATAGCCGCCATCCATCGTTTTGAGGTCGGCGACGATCGGGGTGTTGGGGAAGGCTTTTCTCAAAGCGCGTACGCCATGCAGACCTTCGGCGAGGATGAGCGGCGTGCCGGCCTCCAGCCAGTCCACTCCGGCGCGCATGGCGAGCGCGGCGGTTTCGAGCGCTTCGTCGATGTTGGTGAGGTCGAGAGAGATTTGGACGATGGGTTTCATGGGTGGCTGAAGAGTTGCAGATTAACGCAGACCCATGCACCGTCGTCACGACAAAGATGATGCGAAATACGACACCCCTCAAACCCCGCGAGCGCCCCAGGCGTACGGCGGTGGAAATAGCCCGTTGGCGCAGGGATCGCAACGCGTGGATGGCCGCGCTGGAGCCGACGCTGCTGTTCCAGCGGCTGTTTGACCACATCCCCGGTGTTTACTTTTTCGCCAAGAACAAGGCCGGACATCTCATGTTCGCCAGCGATGGGCTGATGCAGCGCTATCAGATGCGCGACGACTCGGAGATCATCGGCCGCACGGACTTCGATCTGAATCCCGACACGATGGCACAGGCCTATGTGGATGACGACAAACGCATCCTTGCTGGGAAAGTGGAAGTGATCGAGCGCATTGAGCTGTGGTGGGACTCGCAGGGCATTCCTGACTGGTTTCTCGTGACGAAGCTGCCGCTCTATGACAAGCGGCACCGCGTGCAGGGCGTGATGGGCACGCTGCGCCGGCCGGATGAGGCGGAACGACGGCTGCCGGTGTTTCAAACGGTTGCGCAGGCTGTCGAGGTCATCCGCCGTGACTACTCGAAGCCGCTGTTGATCGAAGACGTGGCCAAATCCTGTGGGCAGTCGCTGCGACAGCTTCAGCGACGCTTTCAATCGGCGTTTGGCATCACGCCCCAGGAGTTTTTGCTCAAGACGCGTGTTTTGGCGGCAGTGCGGCTGCTGGAGGAGACGAGCCAGACCGCCGGCGAAATCGCGCAGCAGTGTGGATTCGTCGATGCGAGCAGTTTCACGCAGCATTTCCGCAAACGCATGGGCGAATCGCCTGCGGCGTATCGGCGAATGCGGGCTTAAAGTGGTCCGCACAGTCCTCTGTGCGGTGCTGGATCAGGGGACGCTCGTTCCGCACACGGAGTGTGCGGACCTCGCCGCGCTGGCTATTTGATTTCGCCACAGAGTGCGAGCGCCTTCAAAGCCTGGCACGTCGCAATGTAGGTGATGTAATGGTAGTTGCCGCGATAGAGCGACTGCATCCACCAGCGACCGGAGATACGCTGCTCTTTTTTCAGCCAGGCAACGCCACGCTGGATGCGCGCATCGCTGGCCGGGATGTTGTTTTGCCTCATGAGGATGATGGCGAGGGCGGTCATGTAGGCATCGCTCTCCGGTTTCGCGGCGTCGGGGAGATTGGTGATGAGGTTGGTGACAAAGTCGCTCATTTCGAAATGCCAGTCTTTGAGCGCAGACATGTCGCGCGTGCTCCAGCCGCCGTCGGTGTGCTGTTTAGCGGAGAGGAGCGCCAGTGCGGCATCACGCTCGGCCTGCGGGACGAGATCAGGCATGTAGTGGGCCAGTTGCAGACGCAGCACGCGGTCGAAGTCGTTTTTGATTTCCGGCGCACGCAGCCAGGATTTGAGCTTATCGACCTTGGTGCGCAAAACTTCGTCCTGGAGGCCGGAAAGCCATCCTGGTGCGGCGGTGATGGCACGCGCGGCTTGCAGTGAAAGTTCGAAGTCGGTGGTGATGTGTGGGATTTCCACCTCGCCATGACTCACAAAGGCACCGTTGGCCGACTGGCGCTCAAACATGTCCCGCAATGATCGATCGGTGTGCTCCGACGTTTTTCCCGTCACATGCTTGTCCCACTCGGCGAGGCCGAGTGAGCGCCATACGGCAGAGAAAGCCGCCGGGTAGTGCTTGTGGCCGTTTTTCTCCGTCTCGTTCACAGCGGCGACCTTTGCAGGCACCACTTCGATAAAGTCAGCGAGGATTTCCTCGGTCGGTTTGCCGAGAAGGGCGGTCAGTGCGGGGCGCTCGCTCAAATAGGGGCCGGTGGTGTGGCAGTTCACACAGGACTTTTCACGCACCCAGGCGAGGGAACCGTCTTCGAGGTATTTGGCGGCGGCTTTGACCGTGGCGGCGTTGAAGGCGGCGACTCTGGGTTCATCAGCCTTGGGAATGCTCACTTCAATGCCTGCGGACTTGTACTGAAAATCCGGCTTGGGTTTTGGCTTTGGTGTCTCAGCGGCGGAAGCAAGGGACGCGGCAAGAAGAATGAACAGGGCGGATTTCATGCGCGGGTGAGTACGCTGCTGCCGTCGCCGATTATGCGTGCCAGTGAGATTGAATCATCTTCATACAGCCAGCGCTGCATCGCCGCAGCGATCTGCGGCCATTCGTGGTCGAGCATGGCGAACCAGGCGGTGTCGCGGTTTTCACCTTTGATGATCATGTGCTGGCGAAAGATGCCCTCGAAGGTGAAGCCGAGGCGCAGCGCGGCGCGGCGGCTGCGTTCGTTGCGTGCATCGCATTTCCATTCCATGCGGCGGTAGCGCAGCTTTTCGAAACAGTGACGCAGTAGCAGGAAGCAGGTTTCCGTGTTCGCTTTGGTGCGCTGTGCGGCGGGCGCATACCAGATGTTGCCGAGTTCAGCCACACCGTGCTCGGCCCGGATGTTCATCAACGAGATGCTGCCGAGACAACGTTGTGTTGATGAATCACGCACGGTGAAGGCGATTACATTGGCCGTGGCCTGCCACTCGCGGAGGAAGGCGGCATGCTCGTGAACATCCGCAAACGGACCGCGTGGCATGTAGCGCCAGAGCTGCCGGGTTTTGTCATCGGCGTGCGAGATGGCGAAGAGTTCGTCAACATCGTTGGCGACATCGAGCGATGTGAGAGTGATAATCCGGCCGGTGAATGTCTCCGGTGCTGGCTGCGCGCAGCTGGAGAGGGGTTTGGTTAAATCGTTGTCCATGTCAGCTTCCCGGCTCCGCTTTCAAGGTTTGGTTTTTCATCAGCACCGCCAGCTCGCGCTCCGTCTGATCCGCAGATTTTTCCAAAGCGGCGATGATGCCGGCTTGATCGGCGGGCGTGCGGTTCTGACTGAGTTTGAACTTGGCTTCGAGACGGGTGATCGGGATTTCGAGGCCGACGATGCCAGGTGAGAGCTGGTCGATGTAATCGTCGGTCAGCACATTACCATACGGCTGCGGTTGGCTGACCTCAAATGTGTCCACCAGCTCGCGTAACATCGTGCGCAGCGCGTCTTTGTCCTCGATCACACGCGGAACACCGTAGGCATGCACCGTGGCGTAGTTCCAGGTGGGCACCATGGGTCGGGTTTCATACCAGTTGGGCGAGATGTAGGCATGCGGTCCGTGGAAGATCACCAGCACCTCGCGTCCATCGTTAAAGTGCCGCCACTGCGGGTTCGCCCGTGCCATGTGTGTGATGAGCGTGCCATGCGCGCCGCCTTCGGCATGATGCAACACGGGCATGTGAGTGGCGAAGGGCGCGCTGCCATCATGCGTGATGACCGTCGCAAAGCTGTGACGGCGCAGCAGATTCAAAATCTGCTGTGGATCGGATGCGGCGAAGTGGGGCGGAGTGTACATGGCGCGTTCGCGGCTCAGCGCCGCAGCACCATCCAGTCATCCGGCCGGCTCACCGGGTCAACGACGGGCAGAAAGCCCAGTGGAGCATAAACCGTGTGGGCATCGCGCGTGGCGAGCGTCCATGTTTTCACGGTGGCGAATTCAGGATGCTCCAGCAGATGCCGCACCAGCGCCCTGCCGACGCCGCTTCTACGATGCGCGTCATCGACAATGACATCGCACAGGTAGGCGAAGCGGGTGTTGTCTGAAACGAGGCGTGCGTAGCCGATTTGAATGCCGTGCGTGTCAAACGCGCCGATCACCAGCGCTGAATGCCGCGCGGCACGTTCCACGGTCTCGCGAGAGATGCCGGGTGTCCAATACGTGGCCGCCAGCCAGGCATGAACCCGTGCAAAATCCATGCGGTCGAATCCCTCACGGATGGTGAATGCAGCGGTCATTTCTTCTTCGGTGGCTCTGGAAAGGCCTGAAGTGGCGTGGTGTCGATGGAGGACTCGATGCCGCGCAGGATTTTGTCGGTGAACTGCTGTCCGCGCACCTTTACCTCGGGATGATTGACCGAGCCGTGGCCGCCATCGGTGATGGGAACGAGCAGCGATTGCACTTCTGCTTTCTTGAGTGCTGCATGAATCGCTTCCGCATGCAGGAAGGCCACACGCAGGTCTTTCGTGCCATGGAAGGTGATGAAGGGCGGGTCATCCATCGTCACGTAGGTCACGGGTGATGCGGCGACGGCCTCAGCATGCTTTTCCTGCGCTTTGCCGCCGAGCAGGCCGCTCACGGCGTCGTCGTTCCAGTTCGGTTTGCCTTCCTTGTCGAACATCAGCGATTTGGTGAAGTCTTCCGGGCCGCAGAGATTCACGACGCACTGTACGCGGCTGCTGAAGCTTGTGTTGGGACCGAGACCGCCCTCCAGCTCCTTCACATCGCCGCTGGTGCCGAGCAGCGCGGACAGATGCCCGCCTGCGGAACTGCCCCACACGGCGATTTTGTCGGCATCGAGGTTCAGTTCCTTGGCGTGTGCACGAATCCAGCGGATCGCGGCCTTGCAGTCGTAAACCTGTGCGGGCCAGTGTGCTTCCTTGGTGAGCCGGTAGCCGACGCCGACGGCGGCATAATCACCCGTGCGGGCGAGTTGGATGCCCAGTGCAGAGTAGCCGATGCGGTCGCCATTCACCCAGCCGCCACCGTGGATGAGAGCGATGACAGGCAGCGGCTTGTCACTGCTGCGTTTCTGCGGCTGATACACATCCACCATCTGCTTCGGATTGGTGTTTCCGGCATAGGGTTGATCGAGTTTGACCTCGACCTGGTTTTTTTCAGCCGTGCTCAGGACGTTCTGTTTCTGCGCAGACAGATCTTGAGCCAGAACCGGAGACGCAAGGAGAAGGAGGAGCGGGAGGAGCGGGAGGAGCGGGAGGAGATGTTTCATCGCGCGGAGAAAACGTCCGCTCACCGTGCATCCTTCAGCCGCTCCCACGCCATCTCCGCCCAGAAGAACTGCGAGTAGTAAAGCTTCGTGTAGTCGTAGTGAGCGATCACCTGCTCCACCTCACCCGCGTGTTCCTGCAAAAGCGCCGCGTCAGGCAGCAGCGTGACGATCCACGCGGCGGCGGTTGGTTCGCGGATGAAAGCGGTCTCTTTGCCGCGACGTGGAGCCAGCTTTATGAAGTTCTTGAGCTGCGCCATGGCCAGTTCCTGGGCCTCTTTTTCCGTTGTTTGCGGCTTCCATTCGGCGTTCATGACTCGCCAGTTCATTTCAAAGTGGCTGGTGTCTGCATTATCGAACTGCTGAGCCAGCGCAAGGCTCTCCACCGCCAGTTTCGCGCTTGCGACGAGTCCCTTCGCAAAATCCGCCTTCAACGCGGCATCGGTCTCCAGTTCCCACAGACCTCGCAAGCCACCGACTGCGGCGCATGAGGTCCAGTTGTGCCTCTTTGAATACCAGAAGACCATGCCACTGACGCAGATCTCGCGCTTCGAGAGCTGCTTCTCGCCGCCACGCTTCTCCAGCTCCGTCAGATACATCGTGTGCCACTTCGCATCGCCCGTGACGGCGTGGAGCATCTTCATCGTGAAGAGCATGCGCGCCGCCTCTTCAAAGTGGAAGCCCTCAAAACTGCCCCGCGTGCCAAACGGTGTCTCCGCTGGCATTCTCCAGCCGAGTCGCACGATCTCCTCCGCAGTCTTGACGAGATGCTTCGCGATGCGCGTCTTCTCCGCCTCCGTGGCGATGCCGGACTCCCAGTAACGCCACAGACCGAGAAACCACGGCATCGTCTGGTCGTTCGAGCCCATCGGATAATGCGACTTTCCATCCGTGCTCACGCCACGGCCGACGAAGCCTTTCACGTCGCTGATCGAGTTGAGCAGTAGAAGTCCTTCCATCAGCCTGCGGGCCTTGGCGGCGTCTTCGCCGGACTTGGTGCGCTTCCAGCGATTCACCGCCGCGTCCATGTAGAGACCATTGAACATCGCCCCGTTCTCAATCGGTGACCACCAGCCCAGTGCGTTCGGTTTGCCGGCCTTGCACTCCTCTGGCCTCGGCAGCGACACGTTGCCGTCCAAGCCGGCAAAATCGATCATGATGCCGTATTGGTCGATGAAACGCCGCCACAACTCGGTGTGGGCTTGCTCGGCGGCGTTGGAGGCATCAGCGGCGATGGTGACAGAGGCGAGAATGAAAAACAGGCAGCATGAGCGGATCATGGCCGGAAAATGACTATGGCATGAACGGCTGCAAGGAGGGGAATGAAAGCCGTGGTGATTGTACTCGCCGTGCGCGTGCGTTTCGCTACTGTCAGCCGCCTTTCTCATGTCTCAGGAAGCCCCCCATCATCATCCGCCGCCATTTGACGTTCCCAACGTCGAGGAGATGACTGCGCTGCTGCCGCAGTATGAGTTTGAAAAGCTGGCTGCCTACGGCGGCATGGGTGCGGTGTTCAAAGCCCGGCAGGAGAGTCTGGACCGGCCGGTGGCGATCAAAATTTTGCCGCCAGAGTTTGGCGCGGAGAAGGAATTCGCCGAGCGCTTCAAAGCAGAGGCGCGGGCGATGGCAAAGCTCAACCACACGCACATCGTGGCGGTGTATGACTTCGGCATCACCAAGGGCGGGCATCTGTATTTGGTGATGGAGTGGGTGGAGGGCCACACCCTGCACGAGATCATCCACCAAGGCGTGCTGCCGGTGCGCCGGGCGGCAAACATGGCCATGCAATTGTGCGACGCACTGACCTTTGCCCACGAAAACAGCATCCTTCATCGCGACATCAAGCCGGGCAACATCATGATCAATCAGAATGATCAGGTGAAAGTGGCTGACTTCGGCCTCGCGCGGCCGATCACGGGCGAGGCGGAAGAGAATCCCTACGGCACACCGGATTACGCCGCGCCGGAGATCCTGGATGGTGGCAAGGTGGACCAGCGCGTGGACATTTATGCCGCCGGGGTGGTGCTCTACGAAATGCTCACCGGCCATGTGCCGAAGAAGCCCCGCCGCTCGGTGACCGAATATGCGCCGGCCTCACCACGCTGGGACACCCTGATCGACAAGGCCACGCATGCCGACCCGGAGAAACGCTTTCAAAGCGCGCTGGAATTCCGGGCGCACATCAAGCAGATGCTGTCCAATCCTGCGGACGCCGTGGCCGTGGTGGAGGTGGTCGAGGATGAGACAAAGTCCAAGGCCGGAACAGCATTGCGGCAGCCAGGCCTGATCATCGCCGCAGCTGCAGCGGCGATCATCGTGATCGCCGCAGTTCTCGGCGTGATCTTCAACTCCGCACCGGTGCAAAAAGAAAAGGCGCAGGACACGACCGTCATGCAAAGCCAGCCGGAAGAACCTGCGGTGAAACCCGCAACGCCGGAACCCAAGGCCGAGGAAAAAACCGTTAAGCCGGAAGTGGTGGTCATGCCTGCGCCGGAACCGGAGAAGAAACCAGTGGAGCCCGAGGCACCGGCCAAAAACATGGTGGCCACAGCACCTGTCCCTGCACCAGTACCAATGACTGTGCCGGCAGCGCCGCCTGTTCCGGCTCCCGAAACGCCCTTGGAGGCCATTCAAAGGCTCGAGGAGCGTGATCCCGAACTGGCGGAGCTGGTGAACGCATTTCGCGACGAATGGTCGGCCAACGAGGAGCTTCACTCCGAGTCTGGAATCCAAGAACTGGCCGGCAAATACATTCCTGCGCTGCAGCGCAGCCTCCCCGGCCTCATGCCGGAGCAGCGCGACCACATTTTGAGCGAAATCTCGCACATCGCGAACCGCGAGCCCTTGAACGAGCCGGAACTATCCTGGCCTCCGGTGCTGAACAATCTGCGCAAAACCTATGAGGCACAGCGAGATGCCATCCAATCCAAGGCAGACGATGCCGCACGGAAAATGCGTGCTGCGCAGTGCAAATTGGTGCTGGCAAAAGCGAAGGAGCGCTCCGCCGCCGGCAAAGCCGAGGCCGCGAAGCGGGCGGAAGTCGTGGCGGCAGAGCTGGCAAAACTGCAAACCGCGCCTTCATTGAAAGCGCTCAAGCAAAGCGCCGCTGGTGCGGTTGTTTCGGACCCGCCGCCAGCCGTGAACGCGGGCGCCATCCGCTGAGGAATGCTGGTGAAGCAAGTTGCGGCTGAAGATGATCAAGCTGCCGTCATCCCGCAAAAAACCAGGCGAACGGAGCAAACGAATCCACCGAAGTGACCCGGCTCATCTCTTTGCTCGCGATTCCACCCATTGCACCGCGTAGCGCACCAAGGCGGCGCCGTCGGTGATGCCAAGTTTATCTTTGATGTGGGCACGGTGAGCTTCGACGGTGCGGGCGCTGATGCTGAGCTGCGTGGCGATGTTCTTGGTGGCGACGCCTTTGCCCACGAGCGTGAGGATTTCGAGTTCGCGATCAGTCAGGGAGTCCATGCCGGTGGCTTTGGAGCGTGAAGCACCGGTGACTTGCTCCAACATGCGGGCGTTGAGTGTCTCGCTGACGTAAAGGCCGCCAGAGAGGACTTTGTGAATCGCGTTGATGAGGTGAGCGGCGGCTTCCTCCTTCATCACATAGCCGCGTGCTCCAGCACGGAGGGAACGTTCTCCGTAAAGCGCCTCGTCATGCATGGAAAGCACGAGGCATTGCGTGGCGGGATGTGCGGCGCGGATGTCTTTGACGAGTTCGAGGCCGTTTTTGTCTGGCAGCGTTAAATCGATGATGGCGAGGTCGGGTTTGAGCTTGCCGACGACTTCGAGGCCTTCGCGTGCGCTGCCTGCATCGCCACAGACATCGAGACCCTCTTCGGCACGGACGAGCTGCGCGAGTCCGTGGCGCATGATGGGGTGGTCGTCGATGAGAACGATGCGCTTTACGACTGCTTTGCTGGTGCGGGAACGCTGCATGTGACCTGGGTGCCGCCGCCGTTGCGCGGCGAGACGTGGATGGTGCCGCCCATCATTTGAGCGCGATGGCTCATGGTCAAGAGGCCCATGCCAGTTCCTTTGCCAGGTTTGTCCGGAATGCCGAGGCCGTCATCACGCACGGTGAGGAGGATGTTGCCGCTCTGACGGGCGAGGTGAATATCGACGCGTCTGGCCTGGCCATGCTTGACCGCATTGGAAACCGCCTCCTGGGCGATGCGGAAGAGCTGCACGGAGGTTTTGTTGTCATTCACTTGCACCGGATTGTCGTAGCGGAAGTCGCAGGCGATTTCGTGGGCACGGGTGGTGTTGTCCGCGAGTTCCTCCAGCGCTGCCATGAGGCCGCCGGAGTCGAGCACAACGGGCATGAGACCGCGTGAGGTCTCGCGGGCACGCATGTTGGCCTTGGTGACGAGGCTGACGATTTCCTCCAAATTTTGCGCCTCTGGACAGCCGGATTTGCTGAGACTTTTCTGCGCCACCTTCGCCAGGCAGCCGATCGCAGCGAGTTGCTGGCATAAATCGTCATGAATGTCCTGCCCGATGCGCGCCTGTTCTTCCTCGCTGATGTGGAGGATCTTGTCTTCAAGCGCCTTGCGTTCCGTGAGATCGCGAATGATGCCGGTGAAGATGCGGCGGCCACTGGGAAGCACCGCTTCGCCCACAGAAAGGTCGATGGGGAAAACGGAGCCGTCCTTGCGCAATCCAACGACCTCACGACCGATGCCGATGATGCGCTTCACGCCGGTGCTGAGGTAATTCTTCACATACATATCGTGGCGGTCGCGATAAGGCTGCGGCATGAGCATGTTGATGTTTTTGCCGACGATTTCCTCTCGTTTGTAGCCAAAGAGGCGCTCCGTGGATGTATTTGCCGTTTCGATGATGCAATTCTCGTCGATCGTGATGATCGCATTCACTGCGGTCTCGACGATGGCGGCGGAAACCTGCTCACTGGCCTGCAATGCGGCCCGTAACTCAGCGATGCTGGTTGCGTGAGATGGCATGGACGAAAAGCTCAATCAGCGGCCGCGACAAATCCGTCTGGTTTGACGGCCAGGATCGAGCATGGGGCATGTTGGACGATTTTTTCGGCCGTGGTGCCGATGAGCATCTCGCGCAGGCCGGTTTTGCCGCGTGTGCCGAGCACGACAAGCGTGGCATGCACGTCGTTGACGTGCTCCAGAATGGCTTCGCGGATGTTGACGCGTTCTTTGATCAGAGCGGTGACTTTGACCTCGCTGGCGTCGCGCGTGAGCGGCGCGAGGAAGGCTTCCAAATCTTTGCGCCAGTTGTCCACGGCCTCGGGGTCGATCGTTGCCGGCATGGATGGGGCGAAACCGCCATAGTCGAGCGACATGGCGAGCGCGCTTTGATACACATGCAGGCAGTCAAGCGTGGCGCCGTCCTGCTGCGCCACATGCAGCGCGCATTGCACGGCCTTGGCGGAGTTTTCGGAGAAATCGACGCAGGTGACGATCTTTTTGAACGGCCCCTGAGCATCTTCGCGCACGACCAGGACATCAACGGGCGCTTTACGCACGCATTTGGCGGCGATGGCACCGATGCGGTTAGGCTCGTTCTTCGATCCTTTGGCGCCCATGACGAGCAGGTCGGCGCTGTGGGCGCGGCAGGCTTCAACGAGTTCGGTGAACGGATGACCAATGCGCACTTCGGAATTCACCGCCACGGCGCCGACTTCAGATTCGGCCACGAATTTTTTCAGGCGTTCGAGCCAGTCCGCGCGGATGGCGGCCTGATCGGCGGAGAGCGCCTTTTTGAGTTCATGCACCAAAAATTCGTCCATGACATGCACGGCGGTGATGGCGGCACCGTCGAGAGAGGCGCGGCGTGCGGCCTCACGCAACGCATTGCGGCAGGACGGGGTGAAGTCGATGGCGGCGATGATGTGGTGGAGCTTTTTCATGGCGATGGTTGGATTTTGCTGAGTTCAGCATAGCTGCACACCGAAAACAATACCGTGCGGCTTTTGTGTGCTTGTGGGCGGGCTTTGCGCCTAAATACCGGCCTCTTCCTGTGCCTGTTCGATGGCGGCTTCGAGCGTCCACAGGGTCTTGTCGAAAGCCTTCTGCCGGGCGCGGAACTGCGCCTCCTCGGGGATGGCGTTGAGTGTTTCCATCTCTTTCACGGCATAGGCGTGGTGCTCTTCGAGCGCTTTGACGCGGGTTTTGAAGTACTCGCGGCCGACTTGGTCCTTGAGCACATCGATGTCTGCCTTCCAACGCGTGAGCGCATCGCCGGCTTTTTTCAGATACTCCTCGCGGTTGGTGGTGAGGTGCTCCTTGGCCTTTTTATACCACTCACGGCCTTTGACTTCGGTCTGCTCCTTTACTTTGGAGAATTCATTTTTCAGCTTCTCTGCAGCGCGGCGGAGCTGCTCATTGAGGCTGTCCTCCGCCTGTGCGGAGGCAAGGCAGAGGCTGATGGCGAGGCAGGCAAGGATGAGCTTTTTCATGATGACGAAGGATACGGCTGGATGCCATGAACCATGCATGCTCTTTTCTCCGGCGAAAGATTTTACGCGCCACAACGTCAACTTCCCGCCCATGATCCGCACGCCAACTCTCTCCGCCTTCGCCTTTGTTCTGCTGTCAGCTCTTGCCAGCGCCCAGCCCGCCACGAAACCCCTGTTCTGGCCTGCCAGGAACGGCCCCACGCATGATGGCATCGTGCCTCCGGCTGAAGCGGCGCGGGTTGCGCTCGAGTGGGATGGTGAGTCCGGCAAAAACATCGCCTGGCGCGTCGAACTCGAAGGCGAGGGCCATTCCACTCCGGTGATCGGCGGCGATTTGGTCTGGTTCACCGCCGCCATGACCGATGGCAAAAAGATGTTCGTTTATGGCATCGACCGCCACAGCGGGAAGGTATTGCATCACAAGCTGGTCTTTGAAAATCCTGCCCCCGAGATTCTGGGCAATCCGCTCAACAACTATGCTGCCCCATCGCCGGTGCTCGAAGAGGACGCGCTGTATGTCCACTTTGGCACCTATGGCACAGCACGCATCAATCCGGCGACGGGTGAGAAGGTTTGGGAACGTCGTGACATCAATGCACGTCATTTTCGTGGCCCCGGCTCCTCACCGATCATCCATGGCGATCTGCTCATCCTCACCTTTGACGGCATCGACCAGCAATACGTCACGGCGCTCGACAAAAAGACCGGCAAGAGCGTCTGGAAGACCACCCGCACCACCGATTATGGTGACCTCGACAAGGAAGGCAAGCCCACTCGTGACGGCGACATGCGCAAGGCCTACCACACGCCTGCGGTCTTTGAGATTGGCGGCAAAGAAGTGCTCGTTTCCATTGGTTCGCGTGCCGCGTTTGGTTACGAAGTCAAAACCGGCAAGGAACTCTGGACCATCCGCCACGGCGGCTTCAATGCCGCCATCCCGCCGCTCCGCCTCGGCGACCTGCTCATTCTCAACACCGGCTCCGAACGCGCCCACACCCTCGGAGTGCGCATTGACGACAAGATGACCGGCGACATCACCGAAAGCCACGTCCTGTGGGATCGCGAAAAGCGCAACGCCAGCGAATCTGCTCCGGTGCTGGTGAGCGGCACCCTGTTCCAGACGACCCGTGGTGGCATCGTCAGTGCTGTCGAAGCCATGACCGGCAAGGATCTCTGGGAAGACCGCATGGAGGGACAGCACCTGCCCGGCCCGTTGGTGCTGGGAGACAAACTTCTATTTTCCAATGATCGCGGCCAGACCTTCCTTGTCCGCGCCTTGGCGGAGAAATTCGAGTTGGCCGGAAAAAATCAGCTTGCAGAGCCCATATCTTCCTCGCCCGCCGTGGCCGACGGCGCCCTATTCATCCGCACCAAAAAGGCTCTTTACAAGATTGCATTGAAGTAGCCAACCGTTCGGTTTTGGGGTCAGTGCCCTCAAATTACCATAATCCATCTATCCTTTGTATCTACCGTAGCGGAATCGCTGGTGGCGTAAAACGGAGTCAAACGGCGTTTTCTATCGTTGCACGTGTGGCGTAGGAGAAAAAGCTGCCCATTCTCACAAAACCGTCGCAAAGATGGCAGGAGCATGCTATCTTAGTCGCCTCTATGCCTACCACTACACCGACACGCAAGACGCGCTTTTCCCGCCGAGTCCCAGATCATGTCACCGACGAACTCGTCAATGTTCTTTCCAAACCGGAGACATATGAGTTCAACACGCTCTTCGGTCTGGTCTATGACAACCTGAAGCTGAAAAATGCCGTGAGTGGTGGCGAAGAAATGCTGCGTCTGCGTTCCTACGAGAAGCTGCAGAACCTCGTCAGCCGTGGCCTTTGCGCCAAGGTTGCCAAGACTTATCGTGGCCTCGAAGGCCTGCGCGCCGCCCACAATGCCGCGATCGCCGCCCGCACGGCCGCCGTCGTCTCACGCACGGCAGCGGCTGCCGCCGCCCGTTAGTCTTCTGCTTTCATTCAGGGCCGCCCTGCCTTCGTGCATGGCGGCCCTTTTTGTTTCAGGGTTTGACGCTGCACAGCCTCTCGCTACCCATCCTTGGTCATTCACCCCCATGTTTGAGAATTATATTCCCGTCCTGCTCCAGATCGTCATTGCCGGTGGCTTTGCCGTTGTGACGCTCATCGCTTCCGCCTTGCTCGGGAAGTCTGCCAAGCGCAACACGATCAAGGACTCCGCCTATGAGTGCGGCATGCTTCCGGTGGGCGACAGCCAGCCGCGCTTTAGCGTGAAGTTCTACATCGTCGCGATGCTCTTCGTGCTCTTCGACATCGAAGTCGTCTTCCTCTACCCTTGGGCCATCATCTACAAGGACTACCTCGCCGCCTTCGGCCCCTCCATCCTCGCCGTGGCCACCGGTTTCGTTTCCATCCTGCTCGTCGCTTTCGTTTATGCCTGGAAAAAGGGCGTCCTTGACTGGAAATCGTAGGCCTTCGAATTCGTAGCCCGCCTGTTTGCATCCATGATCGCTTACCTCAGCCTGTTTCAGCTCAAGCCCCAGGTGACGGAGGAAAAGCTGGAGCACATCATGTCCCAGACCCGCGTCATGCTTCTGCGTGTGCCGGAAGTACTCACCGTTAAAACCGGCAAGCGCGTCAATCCTTCTGATCCCTACCCTTGGTTCGTGTATCTCGAAGTCGAGAGCATGGACAAGCTCGCCATCTGCCAAGATGACCCGCACTACATCAAGTTTCGCGAGGAAGTCCTCAAGCCCAACATCTCCGAGCAGGAATCCACCGCCTTCGAGATGGAGCCGCGCAAGGATGTGAAGTACTCGTAGCGGCTGGCGTCAGCCTGCCGCACCTCACTTCGTCCCAGACGAAAGATGCCCGGCCAGATCCCCCGCATAACCGGCCAGTTCCAAAAACGCCCGGCCAGCGACCTGCCCGCGTGAATCAAGAACATCACACGCACCCTCCCAATACGGCAGCCGCGTGATTCCGCCGTCCTGCTCCTGATCCTCCACCAGCGGCTTCAGTTCAAACGATTCACTCTCAAATCGAATCCGCACACGAATCGGATACTCCGCGCCATTTCGTGGGCTTTTCCACGTCTCGAGCACGTCCCAGGCAAACGCATCACTCGCCAGATGACGCACCGTGCCATCACGTTCCACCACCGCCAGCGTCGATGCCGCATCCAGGGTCCCATCCTTTCGCCGCATGCGATACACCATCACCTCACGGCCATCCTTGAGCTGAAGCGCCGCCCAGTCCCAGCCTACCTGCCCCGCCTCAAGCTGGCTGCTGCTGAACTCGTGATCCATCCACGCCTCGCCATTCAACGCATGCTCGATCGCGCCCAGTTTCACGGTGCCTGTCGTCTTCAAACGCGGCCACGTCAGGTAATGACTCGCCGCTTCGGCACTCGCCCCTTTGCGCGACACGCCATCCTTTCCGAACACCACCAGCGGCTTCACGGCCTCCAGCTCCAGTTGCAGCAAAACCTCGCCCTTCACCGTCGCGGCGATGTGCATCCGCTGTGTGGCCTCATCCAGCTTCAGCGACCAGTTTCCATTCCGCACCGCCAGCGCCGTTTGTGAAGAGGCCGCATCCCATCCTTCGCGATTCAATCGTTCCTCATGCACGAATCGCCCTGTTCGTGCATCCAGCAGCGCCGCATGCGCCAGATGCAAATGCAGCGTCTTGCCATCCTCACGCCGCGCCTGACGAAAAAACGTCACCTGAAAGCCAAAGCGCTGCCCATTCTTCGCGTCCAGGTGCCCCGTCACATACCACCACTCCGTGCGGAACTCAGGATGGCTTCCATGATCGCGTGGAAACTCAAACACGCGCCCCGCTTGTGGAATCGCAAAGCCATCCGCCGTCGTCTGCGCATGCAGCAGCGTCATCATCGAGAGAAAAAGCAGCATCCAGTGTTTCATGTCATTCCTCCGTGTGTTCTGCCGGCAGCATCGCGGCCCATCGTCCGACCAGCGCGGCCACCAGCATGCCGACGACGATCACCGCGATGCCCAGCACCGCCAGATGCCACCACACCGCGTGAAATTGCAGCGTCCAGCCAAAGCATTGCTTGTTGATGCGATAGACCAGCAGCCACCCAAGCCACAAACCCGCCGCGATGCCCGTGAACGCACCCGCGCAGGCCACGCCGAGCCCTTCCAGTGCCGCCGATTTCGCGATCTCCATTCGCGTCATGCCCAGCGATCGCAGCGTCGTCAAAATAGCCCGCCGCTCCAGCATCAGACTCGCCAAAGCCAGTCCGAGGCCCACCACCGCCACGATCACGCCAATCACCTCCAGCGCATGCGTCACCGCAAACGTCTGGCGGAAAATGCGCAGCGCCTCGCTTCGCAGGTGCGCGTTGGTGAACACGCTCAAACCCGGCTGCTGGCGTTGAATGCGATCCCGCACCGTCTCCGCATCCACACCCGGCTTCAGCATCATCGCCACACGCCACGCCTCATCCGTCTCAAACCACTCACGAAACACCGCCGCAGGCAGCGTCAGCGATCCGCGTTCATTGCCATACTCCGCGTTCATCGCCACCACGCGCACCTTGTGGCCCACCAGCTCGATCACATCGCCCACCTGCGTCCCGAACCGCTCACTCCAGCTCTCGCTCATGATCGCCGGAGTGATGCCATCCTCCATCGCCCACCATTCCTCACGCTTCGGGGCCTCCACCCACGCATACAGCCCGTGCTTATGCCCAAACACCGGATCAGTGCCGAGAACGAGCACCTCGCCGCCATGCCAAAGCAGCGTCTTTGCCTGCACAAAAGCCAGCTCCGCCACCTCCGGTTCCTTCGCGAGTTCCGCCACCGTTTTCGCCGAGATGAAATGCGTTGATGATGCGCTTTGCGCTCCCGCGCTGCTCACATAAATGGACGCCTTCATCGTGCGGTCGATCCAGCCGCGCATCGTGTGGTCAAAGCTCGCCACCATCACCGCCATGCCCGTCGTCATCGCAACCGCGCTCGCCAGTGCCGCCACCGCAAAGCGATGCCGCACCGTCGGCCGCCGCAGATGCGACAGCGCGATTCTCGCGACAGCGCCGCTCATGCGTCCCATCCTTCCCATTCCTCTCAGCACCGCCCCCGCCGCCAATCCCGCGCCCACCAGCCACAGCAGCGCCGCCGCATAACCCGCCAGCGGCAGCCGCGTGCCGCTCGCAAACCGCAGCACCGGCAGTTCTGCCAACAAAAGCGCCGCCAGCATCATCGCCCAGCCGATCCACTCCACACGCCACACCGTGCCGCCTTCAAACGGCGTCGCATGTCGTCCCAGCATGTGCGCCGGCGGCGTGCGGGCAGCCATTCGCGCCGGCCACCATGCGGCGATAAGACTCGCCAGGATCGAAATCGACAGCGCCAGCAGTGCCTCGCTCCAGCTCAGCGCCGCCTGCTGCTCGCTCGTCGCACCATAGAGCGCGTTCATCGTCTTCGTCACACCACCGACGGCACCTTGCGCCCCCAGCCAGCCCAGCAGCACGCCCAGAGCACCACCGCACAGCCCCAGCAGCCCCGCTTCGATGAGAAACGCGATTTGTATCGCCCGATCCGTCACACCGAGCGATTTCAAAATGCCAATCTCCTCCCGCCGTCGAAGCACCACGCCATCCAGCGCCTGAAAAATGAGGTAACCGCCCACCAGCAGCGCCAGCAGCGAGAGAATCGTCAGATTCAGCCGAAACGCCTGCGTCATCGTCCCTGCGAGCTGCCTTCGATTCGCGCCGCCTGTCACCTGCCATCGTGATTTGAGCAATTCACCCGCTTCCTCACGCAAATTCGGAAACAAAGCGCTGTCCTGAGCGAAAACCTCCACGCGATCCACCTTGTCGCCACGCAGCAAAACCGACTGCGCCTCCGGCAAATCCATCAGCAGCAGATGCGCAGGCAAACTCGGCACTCCCGGCGTCTCCGGCACCACACCGGCCACCTTCAGCGCGATCACACGATCATCCACGATCAGCCGCAGCTCCTCGCCTTCCTTCACGCCGAGCTTCGGACTCACGTAAACGCCCGAGCGCACCGACTGCATGGTCGCCCCCAGTCCCGCAGGTGCTTCGCCTCGTAAATTGAGCAGCCCCACAAAATCCACACCCAGCAGCCGCCACGTTGCCCGAGATCCGATCTCGCCATTCCCCGCATCCGCAGCCGGTGTCACCGTCTCCTCCACCACCGGCAGCAAACTCACCGGTCGATGCCCCAGCGCCTCGCGCATCTCACGCACGTCATCTTCACGCAAAGCACCGTTCACCGCCTGCACCGTCCAGTCCGGCTGCCGCGTGATGCCATCCGTGAACGTCTCAAAGCCCGACAACGCCGCGTTGCTCGCCAACCGCACCGCCAGATACACACTCGAACCCAGCGCCAGGATCAGCATCAGCGCGACCTGTTGCCGCAAAGCCAGCCGCCAGTGCCGCAAAGCACAACGCCGCAAGATGAGTAGCACCGTGCTCATGCGCCTTCGACGATTTGTCCGTCCTGCATGCGCAGCACACGCTCGCAGTGCTTCACCGCCTCAGGGCTGTGCGTCACCAGCAGCAGCGCCGCTTTGGTTTCACTCACAATCTCCGCCAGCAACTCCAGCACCTGCGCTCCCGTGGCCGAATCCAAGCTTCCCGTCGGCTCATCGGCCAAAATCAACGACGGCCGATGCACCACCGCGCGTGCAATCGCCACGCGTTGCATCTCTCCACCTGACAGCTGTCCCGGCAATGCCGCCGCTCGATGGGAAATTCCCACACGCTCCAGCAATTCCCGCACCCGCGATTCTCGCTCGCTAGTCGGCACGCCGAGCAATTGCAGCGGCAGCTCGATATTCTCCGCCGCGCTCAGCGTCGGCAGCAGATGATAAAATTGGAATACCGTTCCGATGTGCCTGCGCCGCAGTTGCGCCAGCCCGTCCGCGCTTAAATCGCCAAGCACACTGCCCGCAATCGTCACGCTGCCACTGTCCGCGCGATCCACGCCGCCAACACAGTTCAACACCGTTGTCTTGCCACTGCCCGATGGCCCCAACAGCGCCACGCGCTCGCCTTGCTCCAGCTTGAACGACACGCCACGCAGGATCGGACGCTCCGCGTAGGCTTTGGTGAGGGATTCGACTTCGAGAACAGGCATGTAGTGCAACCGTCCCGGTTGCGGTTTGGAAACAAGCGGGACGCTTCAAATACGCCGGATACAGCAAGCGGGACGCTTGCGCTACCGCCGCATCAGTTCGCGCACGTATTTGCCCAGCATGTCGAACTCCACATTGAGCCGGTCGCCCGGCTTCTTCGTGTGCAAATTCGTCAGTTGAAACGTGTGCGGGATGATCCAGCACACCACCGTGCTCTCCGTCACCTCCGCAGCGGTCAAAGAGATGCCATCGAGACAGATTGAGCCCTTCGGAATAATCAAACCACGCTGCTCCGTAGGAATCTCGACCTCCAGCCGGTGATCCTGCCCATGCTCGCTCCAGTCCAGCACCTTCACCGTGGCATCGACGTGCCCCTGCACGAAGTGCCCACCAAACCTCGCTCCCATCGCCATCGCACGCTCCAGATTGACCAGCGAGCCGGTCTTCAAATCACCCAGACTAGTCACCTTCAGCGTTTGCATCAGCAGATCAAAGCACGCCGTCTGATCCGAAGCATCCTTTGCCGTGACGGTAAGGCAGCAGCCATTCACTGCCACGCTTTCGCCATCCATCAGCTCAGATGCCATTGCGCCCACGTTCACTGTCAGCCGCGCGCTTTCGCCGCGTGGCTCCAGCGAAAGGACCGTGCCGGTGGTTTCAACAAGACCTGTGAACATGCTTCGAGATAAACGGGCAAACCGCCGCTGTCGATGCGCTCTTCATCCAAATCTTCACGGGGGAAGGATCAAGCAGGACTGAGGCGTATTGATTCACGCTGTGTTCCACCGTCTCCTCCAGCTTGGCAGCTTGCTTGTCTCCACGAGTCTCCTCTCGGCGGAGCATTGGGCTTTTAAGCCGCTAAAACCCGGCAAAGAGCGGAGCATCGACGCCTACATTCACAAAGCGCTCACCCAGCACGGCCTGAAGCCCGCACGACGCGCTGATGTGCGCACATTGATTCGCCGCGCTTCCTTTGACCTTACCGGATTGCCACCGTCCGACATGTCCGACATGTCCGACATGTCCGACATGTCCGACATGTCCGACATGTCCGACATGTCCGACATGTCCGACCTGTCTGACTCGGACTATGCCGCGTTCGTGGACAAGCTCCTCTCCAGTCCCCACTACGGTGAGCACTGGGCACGCCACTGGCTGGACGTGGCCCGCTACTCGGACACCAAAGGCTACGTCTATGCTCGCGAGGAAAAGACCTGGGTGCATGCCACACCGTATCGCGACTGGGTCGTGCGCGCATTGAACGAGGACATGCCGTATGACCGCTTCCTGCTGCTGCAAATCGCCGCAGATCAGATAGCGCCTCCGAACTCCCCTGATCTAGCCGCGATGGGCTTTCTCACGCTGGGGCGGCGCTTCCTCGGTGTCACGCACGACATCATCGACGACCGCATTGATGTCGTCACGCGCGGCACACTCGGGCTTACCGTCGCGTGCGCTCGTTGCCACGACCACAAGTTCGATCCCATCCCCACGCGCGACTACTACGCCCTCTACGGCGTCTTCCAGAGCAGTGCTGAGTCACTCGTACCTTGCGCTAGCGGCGAAAACGCCGAGTTGGCCGCGCTGGTGAAAAAAAACCGCGATTTGATGACAAAACGCCGTGAGGAACAGATGGCGCGTACGCGTTCGCGTGCGGCCGATTATGTCAAGGCGCTGTCTGAGTTGGAAAAGTATCCCGAAGAAGGCTTCGACCAGATTATAGATGAGAAGGACATCAATCCCTTCGTCGTGCATGGGTGGAAAGCGTGGAGGCTGCAGCATCCCGACACAGAACTGACCGATGCAGTGCTCAAGAGTCCCGATTCACCGGCTCATGTGCCTGATGAACACATCGCCAACAACGAGAGGTTTTTCCCAACGGGCGTCATCACCGAGTTGTGGAAGTCACAAGGAGAGTTGGATCGCTTCCTCATCAAAAACAGCACAACACCAGCTCATGCGACTATTTTATTTGATCGCCCGCTGCCCGGCACGCCGCGTGTCTTTCTACGCGGCAACCCGCTGACGAAGGGAGATGAGGTGCCACGGCAGTTCTTGAGCGCCTTCGGCCCGCAGCAGCCATTCACCAAAGGCAGCGGTCGATTGGAGCTTGCGCAGGCTATCATCGACCCGCGCAATCCGCTCACCGCTCGCGTCATGGTGAACCGCATCTGGCAGCATCACTTCGGCCGTGGCCTCGTGAGCACACCGAGTGACTTCGGTAAGCAAGGAAGCCCGCCGAGCCATCCCGAGTTGCTCGACTGGCTCGCGCAGCGCTTCATCGACTCCGGTTGGAGCATCAAGGCGATGCACCGGCTCATCATGCTGTCGCAGACCTACCAGCAACGGAGTGATGGAGTGGTGGAGTCATTGAGTGATGCATCCCAACACTCCCCGACTCCAAAACTCCAGTACTCCGCCGCGAAGCAGACCGATCCCGACAACCGCCTGCTCTCGCGCATGAGCCCACATCGCCTCAGCTTCGAGGAAGCACGCGATGCGTGGCTTGCCGCCGCAGGGCGGCTGAACCTGCGCATGGGCGGGCGTCCTGATGCTTTGTTTGCGAGCAGCAACACCCGCCGAACGCTTTACGCGCTCGTGGATCGCGAGAACGTGCCGATGGTCATGCGCACCTTCGATTTCGCCAATCCCGATCTCTCCATTCCGCAGCGCACCGAGACCACCGTGCCACAGCAGGCGCTTTTTGGCCTGAATCACCCGTTTGTCGTGCAGCAGGCGAAGGCGCTCATAAAGTGGTTCGCACACTCCCCTGTGCGGCGCTCCGCTGACATTGAACGCATTCAATTCATCTATCAGCGTCTCTTCCAGCGCAGTCCCACACCCGAAGAACTCGCTTCTGCTCTCGCCTTCGTCCAAACCGATACCACGCCCGTCATCGCCACGTCCGATCACTCCAAATCTTGGCACTACGGCTACGGTGAGTGGGATGAGGGCACAGGTCGCGTGAAGGATTTCAAGCCGCTGCCACATTTCACCGGCAGCGCCTGGCAGGGCGATGAGGCGTGGCCCAACGAGAAACTCGGCTGGGCACAACTCACCGCCGAGGGAGGTCATCCCGGCAATGACCGCAAACACGCTGTCGTGCGTCGCTGGATCGCGCCAGCCGACGGCAGCTATGATCTGCATTCCACCCTCATCCACGAACCCGAGGTGGGCGATGGCATTCGTGCCTTCGTGAGCCACTCGCGCCTCGGCAAACTGCGCAGCACAACGCTGCTCGACTCCAAAGCGGATCTGAACCTTGATGCCATTGCTTTCCAAACCGGGGACACGCTCGATTTCATCGTTGATATCGGCAACGGTCTGAACAGCGATCAGTTTTTGTGGTCGCTCAAGATTACACCAAGCATGAACACCACCGGTTCCGGCGGCGACATGCCAAACGACACCTGGGATGCTCAAAAAGACTTTTCCGCCCAGCCGAAAACTCAACTCAGTGCCTGGGAACAACTCGTGCAGGTGTTGATGCTCTCGAACGAGTTCATGTTTGTGGATTGAGCGACGATTCTCGCGCAGCGTCGTGGAGTGCGGTGGCAAGCGATAGCGCGACACCGCTGTCGCTTGCCGGACGGCACACACCGGCCAGAGATCATCCTTCTCGCCCCCGACAGCGGTGTCGTCGATGCAAGGTGCCCCTTGCATCTCTTCCACCGCACTCCACGACGCTTTCGCGGGTAAGCAAAGTCAGGGAACTCTCGTATGAACATCATGCCCATCCCGATCACACGCCGAGATTTTCTGCGCCGCTCTGGCATGGGCATGGCGGCGCTTGGACTGGCGGATTTGCAGGCGGCGAAGCCGCACTTCGCGCCGAAGGCGAAGCGGGTGATTCATTTCTTCCTCAACGGTGGGCCGTCGCATGTCGATACGTTTGATCCGAAACCGGCGCTGAAGCTCTACGAAGGCAAACCGGTGCCGAGTCATCGCATCACGGAGCGGAAGACGGGCGCGGCGTTCCCATCGCCGTTCAAGTTTCAGCGTTACGGGCAGAGCGGGATCGAGGTGAGCGAGCTGTTTGCCAAAACGGCAGCGCACATCGATGACATCGCCGTCATTCGCTCGATGCAGGCGCAGGTGCCGAATCATGAGCCGTCCCTGATGCTCATGAACTGCGGCGACTCGATCCAGGCGCGTCCCAGCATGGGCGCGTGGCTGACGTATGGCCTCGGCAGCGCGAATGAAAATCTGCCTGGCTTCATCGCGATGTGTCCGGGCGGCATGCCGATCAAAAGCGCGGAGAACTGGCAGTCGGCGTTTTTGCCCGGCGCGTTTCAGGGCACGTATGTCGATTCGAAACACGAGGCGGTGGACCGGCTGATCGAAAATATCCGCAGTCCGCATGCGGACTCACGAGTGCAGCTTCGCCAGCTCGAACTGCTGCGTCACATCAACGAATCGCATCGTGCCGAGCGCAGTGATCCACGGCTGGAGGCGCGCATTCAGAGCTTTGAACTGGCCTTCCGCATGCAGATCGAGGCGGCGGAGGCTTTTGATGTGTCAAAGGAGCCGGAACATATCCGCAAGCTTTACGGTGAAGGCGTGCATGCGCGGCAGACGCTCATCGCAAGACGCTTGCTGGAGCGCGGCGTGCGCATGGTGCAGCTCTGGCACGGTGCGGGGCAGCCGTGGGATAATCACGACAACATCGAGACGAATCACCGCAAGCTCGCCGCGCAGATTGACCAGCCCATCGCCGCCCTGCTGGCCGATCTGAAACAACGCGGCATGCTGGAGGACACGCTGGTCATCTGGGGCGGCGAATTTGGCCGCACGCCGACGGTGGAACTCAGCGGCGGCAAATCGAAGCTGGGCCGCGATCACAATCACTACGGCTTCAGCGTCTGGATGGCCGGCGGCGGCATCAAAGGCGGCACCGTTCACGGCAGCACCGACGAATTCGGCTTTGCCGCGCAGGACAATCCGACCAGCGTGCACGATCTGCATGCCACGATCATGCATCTCATGGGCATCAACCACGAGAAACTGACCTATCGCTACGCCGGGCGTGATTTCCGGCTCACTGACGTGTATGGCGAGGTCATCGCGCCGATCGTGGCTTGATTTGTCCTATGGCCTGCGAATGCTCGTCAGCATGCGATTTTCATCCACCCTCACGGCACTACTCCTCGTCATCGCACTATCATCTCACGGCCAGGAATCCGTCACACCAATATCCCGCGAAGAAGTCGATGTGGGCGGGCGGAACATCAAACTTCCCACGCCGCTGGGATTTCAGCGGGTTGATGGGTTGAATGCCGAATCGGATCGCTTGATGGAGTCCATGCTGCCTGCCTCGAATCGTTATCTGGCGCGATTTGAAGCCCCCAAGATCAATACTGCTGAGGAAGGACACAGCTTTAATGCGCAGGTGCTGCGCACCCTCGAAAGTCGGGAGATCGGCGATCGCACTTTTGGTGAGATGAAGCAGCAGACAAAGGCGGAACTCGACAAGGTGATGGAGAACATCCGCCAGGAGATCGCCAAAATTTCCGGCAAGGCGGAGAAGGCCTTGCAGGACGCAACCGTGGCGGATGCGGCGCTCAGCGTGAGTGATGTCGCGGTGTTGGGTTACTTTGACGATTCACCGAACAGTCTCGGCTTCACGATGGCCATGAATGTCGCCGTGAAGGCCGGCGACAATGCTGCCAAGGGCAAGATCGTGGTCGCCAGCATGATCGTGCCGGTCAACGGGCGTCTCATCTACCTCTATGCCAATGCCGATCTCAAATCCGAAGCTGATCGCCAATGGGTGGAGAAAGCTGTGAAGACCTGGTGCGATGCCGTGGTGGCCGCCAACCCGCGCGTGGAGGGGCCACCGGCCGGCACCTCGATCTTCGATGGTGTTGGGAACTCGGCTGTGATTGGTGCCATCGTTGGGGCTTTGGGCGGACTGTTCGTGATGTTGTTCAGGAAGATGAAAAAGTCCTGAGTTGGGATTGCCCAGCTCAAGGTGCCTTTAAGTAAGCGATCAAATCCGCCATCTGCTGCGGGGTGATAGCGGCTTCGAGGCCTTCGGGCATGAGGGAGATGCCGGAGCTGGTGAGGGATTTGATCTCGCTGCGCAAGACGGTGTCCGTGCCGCCATCGGCGCGTTTGAGGCTGAGATTGCCGGCCGTCTCGCTGCTGATGAGGCCGCTGAGGGTGCGGCCGTCGTTGGTTTCGACGAGGTAGAGCGCGAAATTCGGCGAGACCTCGCGATTCGGGTCGAGGATGTTCGTGACGAGCTGCTCGGCGGTCCACGCCTTGATCGTGCCGAGGTGCGGCCCGATGTCGTTGCCCCTGTCCGCGAACTTGTGGCAGACCATGCAGGCCGATTCGTAGATTTTGGCTCCGCGGGTGGCGTTGCCAGCAAGGAGCGGGGCTGGCTCAGCCCCGCCGGGACTTGGCAAGTCCCGCTCCTTGATGCCCATCGCCACCAGATACTTCTCGATGACTGCCTTCCGGTTCGACGACGAGCCGTCGCCGATGAGTTTGGCGATGCGCTCGGCCAGCGCGGGTGTTTTCTGCCGTCCGAGCGTGGCCTTCGCGGCGATGCTGAGCTGCGCGGGCGTGATCTTCTTCGCCTCAATGGCATCCAGCAGCTTCGCGATGCGATCCGTTCGCGAGAGCAGGATGGTGGTGGCCTTGTCGCGCAACGCGGGTGTGAGCTTCGGCCAAGTTTCGATGAGCATGTCCGCGACGGCGGGATCTCGATAGCTGCTGAGTGCCTCCAAGGCGGCGAGTTGGAGTTCTTGCGGCTGCGATGGCTTCAACAAAATTTTGAGCGAGTTCAGGACCTTATCGGCAGCCACAAAAGCCAATACAATCGGGAGCGCGGTCAATTTATCCGATGGCGACGCGGAACCCTCGACGACTTCGAGCGACTGCCCCCCAATTTCCAAGAGACGTGAGTTGGTATTCTTATTGGATGAAACAGTGGTCAACGAGATCGATTGCCTCGTTGTATGAGGCAGCATCTTTTGAAGAATAAGTGAGCGAATTTTAGCCGGAAACTCGGCTTTGCTCAACGCAGTTGCAATCACGGCCATCGTTGATGGTCTGCCTTTTGCGGCAACTTGTGCGGCAAGCTCTGGCAACAGTCCCTCCATCTCCACGCTATCGAGGCCATGAGTGCGCATCAGCAAAGGGACGAGAAGGAACTCAGCACGCTCACCAACTGCACAGAGAAGTATGACTTGATACCAATGGCTCACCGGTGTTCTGTCTGCTGCGTGGAGGACACAGTGGCCCCAGGACAAAGCATGGTTTGATTCAGGGTCGGTGATAGACAAATCGCGCATGGAGAACAGGGCTTTGGCCATAACTCGTTCAAGCTTATGGCCCGTCAGCCATCTGAAAGGTGGCCCTGCCACGCCGGGTCCAAAATCTTTCAGTGGCTTTATCTCAGGAACAAAAGGCTCGTACAGCTCTGCGGATGCTTCATCAACATACTGGTCACCTTGCTGTATAGCCGTGTCCAGTATCGCCACTGATAGTGCCGAACAGCCGTGAAGACTCCATAACGCCCTAACTTTTCCCTGCGCCATCTTCCCGCTCTTCACCATCTCCCGCAGCGGCTCCACGGCGGCTTTGTCCTGGCCCTCAAACAGCAAGCGCTGCGCGGTTTCGCGGTGCCAGGCGTTGGGGTGGTCGAGGAGGGCTACGAGGTCTTTCGTGCTCGCTTGGCTGAGCAGAGTGGTCCTGGGCTTCAGCCCGGATGGGGACGAGCTAAAGCTCTGGAGTACTTTTTTTGGCGCGAGACGCCAGATGCGGCCTTTGTCGCGGCCGCGAAGGAGATCGACGGCGGCATGGATGTCGTCGGGGATGCTCCAGGGGTGCTCGATGACTTCGCGATACATGTCGCAGACGTGGAGGCAGCCGTCGGGGGCGTTGACGAAATTTACGGGGCGGAACCAGAGGTCGTCGCTGGTGCAAAAGTTCTTCGTGCCATCGACCTGCACGGCTTTGAAGGTGACGCCGTCGGGCACGAGCTTCATGCGGTAGAAGAGATTCCCCGCCACGTCGGCGACGAAGGCGAAGTCGCGATACTCTTTCGGATACGCATCGCCGCGATAGACGGTGATGCCGCTGGATGAAGTGACGACGCCGGCGCCGACGAGTTCACTGTTTGGCAACTTGCTGCCTTCCTGCACCCAGCGTTTGGCGCGGAACTCGCGCCAGGGCTCGGCGGGGCTGGTGCGATAGACGGGGAGCTGATCGCCGGCCTCGGCGCAGTCGTTGAGGGCGCTGGGGACGACGAGATATGGGTTCCGCTCAAGGTAGCGATACGGCAAGACGACGTGCTGGCAGGGATTGCGGATGTTGCAGAGGAAGCGGTTGCCCCAATCATCGAAAGTGTTGCCGAATCGCGCACCGCCGCTTTCGAGGCGCACATCGCCGGTGCTGGGATCGAAGGAGAAGTCATTACGCTTGATGGGGAGCGGTTGGAAGTTCTTTGGCAACGGCATGACTGACTCGCTGCCGGGCACGCGCTGGATTTCGCCGCCGTTGCTGCCGCCCGCGACGTAGATGCGGTGGTCGAGACCCCAGATGGGATTGTTCATGACGGCCTGAACGTTGAGTTTTTTGAAGCCGGTGAAGACTTTTTGCCGCACATCGGCCACGCCGTCGTCATTCGTGTCCTTGAGATACCAAACGTCCGGCGTGGCGGTGACGAAGATGCCGCCTTTCCAGCACGCGGCACCCGTGGGCCAGGAGAGGCCGTCGGCGAAGACGGTGGCTTTGTCGAAGGTGCCGTCGCCATCGGTGTCGGTGAGCAGACGCACTTTGCCGATGGCTTGATCCGTGGGGTTCTCCTGCGCGTGCTTGTGATGCTCCTTGTCGGTGTACGGATAATCACTCATCTCGCACACGTAGGCGCGACCATCCGCGTCATACGTCATCGCCACGGGATCAGTGACGAGCGGCTCGGCGCCGATGAGCTGCATCTCGAAGCCGTCGAGGACATGGAAGGTCTTCGCGGCGGCTTGCGGCTCCACGGGTGGCGTGGAGGGGAATTGCAAATCGCCATCTGCTGCCCACGAAAGACATGAAAGGCACAAAAAAAGGCCCAAGGAACACCATCTCATGTCATGAGGACGAAACGGGGGGGCATATTCTTGCCAGCGGCCCCGCCTCATCAATGGGCACTAAAGCGGTAGCCGGAGGTGTCAGTGACGCAGCAAGCTCCGGTCGGAACCAGGGTTTCCGGCGAATAGAGGTGCCGGAGTTGATCAAAGTCTGCATCCCCCGGCAGTCCATAGGGTCCAACATGACTCATGGCATAGCCCGGTTGCAGCATATGCCGCAGGCCGAGGGCATGACCGATCTCATGCGGCAGCCAGTCGGTGATGGGATCTGCTAACCAGGCAAACGACTTGGTGCTCCACGATTCGGAAGGATCGAGATAAATATGGCCGCGGTTGGCGCTCCACGGATAAGTTGCATGGCCCATGATGCCCAGGCGGCCATCCCAAGACTTGCCGGGTGGCGCATCAAAACCGACCACGATATCCGCCCGGCCTCCTTGCGATGGGGAGAACGTGAACACTCTCCCTGGTTCCCAGCTTTTGAAACTTTTATCGAGTTCGCGATGCAACTCCTGCGCGCTCAAATATCTGGGCACCGGCGTGAGCGTGTTCAGACGCCAGGTCAGGTGCGGTTTGTTCCAAAGCCCCGGCTTGCGATAGCTCACGGGTCTTTGCTGCCAGCCGGTGCTTGGGTAGGAACAGGCGGTGATAAAACAGCCGACACAAAGGCTGAACGTTATGAGTGGCGCATTTCGGTTCATAATATACAAGGACCACGCTGACTATTTACCTTAAATACAAGGCCTTACTTCACTATTGGGAGTTGATTTATGCCTATTGAGTCGCAGAACAGCAATAGCTATTTGCATCCTTAATACATATTGAAAGTATGTCCGGCTTGAGGGGATGTCGGCGCCGCTCGGCAAATGCTAGCCCCACACATGTTGTTGGATCCCCTGACGCCCACACCCCTTCTTGCATCCACTCAGCGACTCGCCACACTGACGCCCCTTTTTCCCCGCCATGGCCTACATCAACGAAAACTACAACAAGCTCAAAGCCGGTTACCTCTTCCCTGAAATCGCCCGCCGCGTGAAGGTCTTCACTGAGGCCAATACCGAGGCCGCGAAGCGCCTGATTCGCTGTGGCATCGGCGATGTGACCGAGGCGCTGCCAGAAGCCGTGCGAACCGCGATGCACAAGGCCGTCGATGAAATGGGCGACCGTGCCACCTTCCGCGGTTACGGCCCGGAGCAGGGCTATGACTTCCTGCGCAATGCCATCGCTGAGCACGATTTCAAATCTCGCGGCATCAATGTCGAGGCGGATGAGATTTTCATCTCCGACGGCAGCAAGTGTGACACCGGCAACATCCTCGACATCTTCGGCGCTGGGAACAAGATCGCCATCACCGACCCGGTGTATCCCGTTTATGTCGATACCAACGTCATGGCTGGTAACACCGGCGAAGCGGACGAAAGCGGCGCGTATGCCGGCCTCCACTACCTCAAATGCACGCCAGCCAACGGCTTCGTGCCTGACATTCCCTCCGAGCCTGTCGATCTGGCCTACCTCTGCTACCCGAACAACCCGACGGGAGCCGTCGCCACGCGTGCGCAGCTCGAAGCCTGGGTGAAATACGCCCTCGCGAACGGCACCACGCTCCTCTATGACGCCGCCTACGAAGCGTTCATCCGCGATCCCGAGCTGCCGCGCTCGATTTATGAAATCGAAGGCGCTCGTGATTGTGCGATCGAATTCCGCAGCTTCTCGAAGAACGGTGGCTTCACCGGCGTGCGCTGCGGCATCGTCGTCATTCCGAAAGGCCTCATGGGCAAAACGAAAGCAGGTGGCAAGCAGGCCATCCATCCGCTTTGGAGCCGTCGCCACAGCACCAAGTTCAATGGTGCCTGCTACATCGTCCAACGCGGTGCGGAGGCGATTTACTCGTCCGAAGGCAAGGCGCAGGTCAAGGCGCTCATCGAACACTACATGGGCAATGCCGCGCTGCTCGTTGAAGCCTGCAAGAAGGCTGGACTGCAAGTCTTTGGCGGCGTGAACGCTCCATATGTGTGGGTCGGCTGCCCGAATGGAGTCACAAGCTGGCAAATGTTCGACAAGATGCTCAACGAGGCGAACGTCGTCATCACGCCCGGCAGCGGCTTCGGCAGCGCCGGCGAAGGCTACTTCCGCATCAGCGCCTTCAACAGCCGTGCGAACGTCGAGGAAGTCTGCCGCCGCATCGCGAAGCTGTAGTCCCGTTCACACAAAATCCGTGATCGAACCGAAGTCGGCGTCGAACAGACGCCGGTAGGTGCGGAAGGCGAAGTGGTCCGTCATGTTGGCGATCCAATCGCAGACCAGCCGCGCACGGCTGCTGGCATCGGCGCCTGCTTGAATCTCCTTTTCGATGGCTGCGGGCATGAGATGCAGGCCTTTCGGCTGTGCTGACTCGATGTAGCGATCCTTGAGCACCTCAAACAAGCGTGTGAGGATGAAATCGGCCTTGTGATCGAGCTGCTGGAGCTGCGGGCTGAGGAAGACGAGGTCGAGTGCGATTTTTTTGTGCAGATCCGCACGACGGCGCTGCACCGGGTCGATCTCCAGCGCGAATTGATGCCTGCGGGTGCTCTGGCTGAGAAAATTCGCCGCCGACACGAGCTTTGTGGCGCGAATGCATTCGCCGATGAGACGGTTTAGGCGGCCTTCGACACGGTTTTCACGCATCGCCTTGCTAAGGAAGGCCACATCGGCCTTGTCATCATCGCTGAGTGTTTGTTCCTCCGCCCAGCGCTCCAGCCGCTGCACATTGACGAATCCCGCGTGAATGCCGTCGGCGATGTCATTGAGCGAGTAGGCCGTGTCATCCGCCCAGTCCATGATCTGGCATTCGATGCTCTTGAAGGCATTGCGTGACTTGCCGGGCGTGAGTTCGACCGGAAACGCCTGGCGGCCCATGGTGAAATCGAGCCAGCGCTCCTGATCGTTGTAGAGGTAGTGGTTGGCCTTGTTCGCGGGTTTTTCGGCAAAGAGCGTCTTGTATTTCAGCACACCATCGAGCAGCGCCCGCGTGGGATTCATGCCATTGCGGCCTTCGCTGAACAGTGTCTGCGTCAGGATGCGCAGCGTCTGCGCATTGCCCTCAAAGCCGCCGTACGGTTCCATCAGCCGATGCAGCGTACGCTCCCCCGCATGGCCGAAAGGCGGATGGCCCAGATCGTGGCTCAGGCAGGTGCTTTCGACGAGGTCGGCATCAATACAGCAGTCATCGCCCAGCACCTCGCTCTGCTGTGTCAGCCACGCGCAGATGCTACGGCCAATCTGCGCCACCTCGATGCTGTGCGTGAGCCGCGTGCGGTAGAAATCATACTCGCCCGACAAAAAGACCTGCGTCTTGTTCTGCAGCCGGCGGAACGCGCTGCTGTGGATGATGCGGTCACGGTCGATCTGGAACGGATTGCGATACTCACCGGCATGCGACGGGCGTGGATCGAGCGTCTCGAAGTCAAAGGCGGAGTAAAAGCGGTTCGCGGGCATGCGTGGTGTGCCACGATGCTAGCAGGTCATTGCAGGCGGGCAAGACCGCTGCTCAGTCCTGGCGGCGAAACGAGAACTGCCCCGTCGGCACCTCGTTATCTGAATTTGTGGCGCGTTTTTTTCGTTTTCCCTCCTCGTAGGCGGGTTTGAACGGCAGATGCTGCGCCTGCTTGATTTCCTCATCAGACACGCCTTTCGCCCGCATGCGGCTGCGTTCGTAAATTTTGTTCTTTTGAATCTCGAGCATGGAATTACGGAAATTGGACTTTTGGTGAGGAGATTTGTTCAAAACCGCCCCGTGTTCAGCAGCACCAGCGTGCAGGCTTCTTCGCAAGCGATTCCGGCTTTTTGCAAAGCCGCTTCCAGCACTGCATTTTCCGCGCCAGGATTGAAAATCACCCGTCGCGGTTTCAGCGCAACGAGTTTTTCCGTCAGTCCGCTCGAAATCGCCATACCGACATACAGCGTCACTGTATCGACTGGTCCGGTGATCAAACCGAGGTCTGCAATGACTGGCGCGCCTTCGATCTCCGCCAGCTTCGGATGCACCGGCACGACTTCATGGCCGTGTTTTCTCAGCAACAGCAGCGTCCGGTGACTGTAGCGCTCCGGGTTGTTACTGGCTCCCACGATGACGACGCGTTCCTGACTCATGATTTTGAATCCTCCTCGTCCAAATGAAACAAATGCAATGCACGATGCGCCAGCGGTGCCAGCACCATGCTCATGGCCGTGATGGCCACGAGTCCGCTGAACAAGGCGTACGCAGAAGCAAAGAGCTTCGCCGCGTCCGATTTTAGTGAATCCACCGGTCCCATGCCGCCGAGGATCATCGATGCGTTCAAGATGCTGTCCATCCAGCCCAGCTCCGCAATGAAATGATAACCCAGGATGCCAGCACCGAGCGAAACACCGACCAGACCGGACGCTGCACCAAAATACCGCAAAAACCGCCACAAGAAGATGTGGCGCGGCGCGAGCGGATCAGTGCGTGATTCAAACATGACGGCTCACCATCCCGGGGAAGCGATAAAGTTCAACACCGGTTCCGGCTTCCCGATTTCGGTGATGCGCACCCTGCCATCATGACAGCCGGTGATGATGCGCGTCATCTTGTCGAGGCGCTGCAGTACCATCACGTTCACTCGGTCCTCATGCCGCGTGAGCTTGTCCCTCGTCTTGCGGGCTTTCGCATCCATCGAACTCACGATGCCGTTGCCCGTGGCCGCCACCGGTGTCTCTGCGTCGATAAAATCAAGCGCCAGCACCTCCGTGCGTCCGCTGGGGCGGATCGTGCTGTCCTTCTTCGCGTCACCATTGCGATCCCAGCGCCGGATTTCGCCCTCCACATCACCGCTGATCGATTCCTTGCCATCCGGCGTGAACGCTACGCTCAACACTGCGCACTCATGTCCCGTAAATGTCGCCTCAATCTCTCCGTTCGCGCTGTCGATGCGGCGTGTGGTGCGGTCACGGCTCGCCGTGGCGATGCGCGTGCCATCCGGCGAAAACGCCGCCGTCATGATCCAGTCCGCATGCGGCTCGATCTGCCATTTCAATTTCATCGCGGGCAGTTCAAAGCAGCGCAGCGTGTTGTCAGCACCACCTTCGAGCAAGGCCTTGCCATCCCGGCTCGCCGTCATCGTCAGCACACAATCGCGCGTGTTCACAAGGCGCTTTCGCTCCGCTGGCTTCTCCGGGTTCACGACCCACACCTCGCCGGAGCGTCCCGGCACGCCGCCTGCCACGGCGAGCTGATTCGCGCTCGGCCACGCCAGCCCCAGCACCCGTTCCGGCATGCCCCCGATGCGTGATTTCAGCTTCCCCGTCAGCGCATCCCACAGCGTCACTTCAAAATAGCCGCTGCATGCCAGCGTACTGCCATCCGGGCTCAAGGCGAGTGCTGTGACCGGCAACGGTCGCGGATACTTCGCTGGAGCTTCCGTCTTCGCTTTGTCAGGCAAGATCGAACTCAGCGCCGCCTTCTTGTCCGCCACATCCAGTTTCGCACCACCGGCGATCCACTCACGAATCAGCGCCAGTTCCTTTGGCGGCAGTGCACCCGCCTTCTTCGGCATGCGATCATCCTCATCAGGCGTCGCGATCAGCCGGTACAGTTCGCTCTGCTCCGGCTTGCCGGCCAAAACCGGCGATGTGCCGCTGTCTCCCGCCTTCAGCATCATCTCCACCGTGTCCAGCCGGTACTTTCCCTTCACCTTGCCCGCCCGATGACATTCCACGCATTGCTCCACCAAAATGGGGGCGATCTGCTGCGAGAACGAAACTTCGGCAGAAATGGCGAATGCGGAGGAACAAAGAAAAATCAGAGCACGAAACATGGGCGGAAAGAAACGTCTGCCATGACTGAGTTTGTCGTACGTTGCATCAACCGTTTGCCTCTTTAGCCTCAACCCATGAGCCCGAGACCCTGGATCATCGCCGAAACGAATTGGAAACACGTCAAAGCCACGCGCTATGAAGTCGCACTGCTGCCGTGGGGCGCCACGGAGGCGCACAACTGGCACCTGCCGTATGCCACGGATTCGCTGCAAAATGACGCCATCGCCGCCGAGGCGGGCCGCATCGCCTGGGCGGCCGGTGCGAAGGTCGGCATCCTGCCGAACATGCCCTTCGGTGTGCAAACCGGACAGCTCGACGTGCCGTTCTGCATCAACATGAATCCCACCACGCAGATGATGGTGCTCGAAGACATTATCAGCAGCCTCGAAGGCGTCGGCGTGATGAAATTCGTCATCATGAACGGTCACGGTGGCAACGACTTCCGCCAGATGCTGCGCGAGCTTCAGGCGAAGCACCCGAAGATGTTTCTCTCCACCGTCTCCTGGTTCAACGCTGTCAAAGGCGACGACATCTTCAACATCGTCGGCGATCACGCCGATGAACGCGAAACCAGCCTGATCATGCATCTGCATCCCAACCTCGTGCTGCCGAAGTCCGAATGGGGTTCCGGGACTGACAACTGTTGGAAGCTCAAGGCCATCAACGAAAAATGGGCCTGGGCACAGCGTGCGTGGAGCAAAGCCACCAACGACACCGGCTCCGGCGACCCGCAGCACAGCACCGCTGACAAAGGAAAGCGCTACTTCGATGCCCTTGGCACTAAAATTGCGACTTACCTCGTCGAACTCGCTGCCGCTGACATTAACGACCTCTACGAGCGTCCTGCGTGATCCGTTTTCTTCTCAGCCGCATCGTTCAGGGCATCATCGTGATCTTCGCGGTGATCTGCATCACCTTTGCGCTGTCGCAGATGGTTCCCGGCGGCCCGATCCGGGCGGAGCGCAACGCCACACCCGAGGCGATTGCTGCGCAGATGGCCTATTACGGACTTGACCAGCCGTGGTATGTGCAGCTCGGCCTCCAGATCAAACACTATGCCACGTTCGATTTGCCTGACTCATACCACTACAAGGGACGTGGCGTGGATGAAATCATCGCATCGGGCTTCCCGGTCTCCGCCGCCATCGGCATTCCGGCATTGCTCATTGCCTTGATGATTGGTGTGCCATTGGGAGCTCTGGCGGCGTTGCGGCCAAACACACTGGAAGATCGCGCCAGCACGCTGGCGGCCACCTTGGGCATCTGCATGCCCAGCATGGTGCTCGGGCCGCTCATCGCGATGCTCTTTGGCCTGAAGCTGCGCTGGTTCAACGTCTCCGGCTGGTTTGAACCATTCGACTGGGTGCTGCCCGCGCTGACGCTCGGCATCATTTACAGCGCCTACATCGCACGGCTCACACGCGGCAGTTTGCGTGAAACGCTGGCGCAGGAATTCATCCGCACGGCACGGGCGAAAGGCGCAGGCGAGACCTCGGTCATCTTCCTCCATGCGATGAAGCTCGCGAGCCTGCCAGTGCTTAATTTTCTTGGTCCTGCGGCGGCAGGATTGCTCACCGGCTCGTTTATCGTTGAAACGATCTTCCAGCTTCCCGGCCTCGGTCAGTTCTTCATCGCTGCGGCCACCAATGGTGATCATCAGCTCACCATCGCGATCTCCGCCTTCTACGCCGCATTGATCGTCAGCTTCAATCTGCTGGTGGACATCCTCCAGGCTCTGCTTAACCCGCGTATTCGTCTTCAAGCATGAGCAGTTCCGCCAAATCAAGCCTTTCGCCCATGCGTGCTGCCTGGCAGCGTCTGATGCGTCAGCGTGCGAATGCCATCGCGCTCGTTTTCCTCGTCGTGCTTGTGCTGCTCTGCGCCATCGGCCCGGCTTTGTCGCCTTACGATCAGACCCAGCAAGATCTGAACCTTAAAGCCACTGATCCCGGTGTCGCGCACTGGCTGGGCACCGATCCACTTGGGCGGGACATGCTCACACGCATCCTGCATGGGGGTCGTGTATCATTGGAGGTCGGTTTGCTGGCCACGGCCGTCGCTTCCATCATCGGCGTGATCTATGGCATGGTCTCCGGGCTTGCCGGTGGTCGAGTTGACGCGGCGATGATGCGCACGGTGGACATCCTCTATGCATTCCCTTTCATCAACTTTGTCATCCTGCTCATGGTCATCGTTGGTCGTGAGTTCTGGCTCATTTTCGTTGCGATTGGCGCTGTTGAATGGCTCACGATGGCGCGTGTGGTGCGCGGACAGGTGCTTGCGTTGAAGAATCTCGAATTCATCACCGCCGCTCGTGCCAGCGGCGCGGGCTTCTGGCACATCGTGTGGAAACACCTGCTGCCAAACGTGATCGGACCGGTCATCATCTACGCTAGCCTCACCGTGCCGGGCGTGATGCTGCTGGAGGCGGCGCTGAGCTTTCTTGGTCTCGGTATTCAGCCCCCGGACGCCTCGTGGGGCGTGCTCATTCGTGAAGGGGCGAGTTCGATGGAAACCTATCCCTGGCTGCTGCTCTACCCAGGAGCTTTCTTTTCCGCCACGCTGCTCGCTTTGAATCTCCTCGGTGATGGTTTGCGTGACGCCTTCGATCCAAAATCGATGTCTCAGCAGCAGGCGTGAAAAAATATTTCACAGTGACTGAATAGGTGCGCGGCGGCTTCGTCACAATGTGCGGAAACAAATTCCACACACACATGAAAGCCACCCTCTCAATCCTCGCTGCCGCCGCTGTTCTTGGTTTTGCAGCCCCCTCCACCGCCAAAGCCGACCATCAGGGCCAGACCCGCGTCGTCGGTTACACCTCCTGCGGCACACCCATCATCGCCGTTTACCGCATCGTCGGTTACGATCATTGTGGCCGCCCCGTCGGCCAGTGGGTCACGATGCCTTCGCAGCACTCGAGCCACGGCTACAATCCTGGTTATCAGTCGGGTTATCAATCCGGCCATAGCAGCCATCAGCATGGCTATAGCGGTTATAACCCCGGATACAGCCGCTCCCGCAGCGGTCTCAGCTTCAGCTTCGGTTTCGGCAGGTAGTAGCGCCGGAATCTGAGTCTTGAAACCCCCAGGCGGCCTCATGCATCACGCATGAGGCCGTTTTGCGTTTGTAGATCGGCTTTAGCCCGTTGCATCCCCGTCCCCCTGCGTGTCATGTTCCAGCTTATGCGCTGGCTCATTCGTGTTCTCATCCTCATCTCCTTGATTGGCGGCATTGCGTGGTTTCATCATGTCCGCACGCATCGTCCCACGCGGGTCGAGGCAGCCAATCGCGACGGCATTCTGCTCATCGGCAATGGCAGCGAGCCGGCCACGCTTGATCCACAGCTCGCCAGCGGCACTCCCGAGCATCACATCTTCCACGCCCTCTTTGAGGGGCTCATCGCTCCTCTGCCGGAAAATCCCGACGGCGATGGTCCTGGTGCGGCTGCATCATGGACACACGAGCAATTCACCACCTGGACCTTCAAACTCCAACCCCAGGGCAGGTGGAGCGACGGCACACCGCTTACCACCGCCGATTTTCTTTACGCCTACCAGCGCATGCTTACCACGCAGCTCGGTGCCGACTACGCGAACATGCTCTACCCGATGCGAAATGCCGAGGAGTATCATACCGGCAAAATTGCAGACTTCGCGCAGGTCGGGGTAAAGGCGCTCGATCCGCTCACGCTGCAAATCACGCTCAAGGGGCCCGCGCCGTATTTGCCCAGCATGCTCAAGCACTACTCGTGGTTTCCCATGCCACGTCATGCCATTGAGAAATTCGGCCGGATGACTGATCGCAACACCCGCTGGACCCGCCCCGCCAACATGGTCTGCAATGGCCCCTTCAAACTTAAAAGCTGGGAGGTCAATCAGAGTGTCGTGGTCGAGCGCAATCCGCACTACTGGGATGCCGCGACTGTCACGCTCAACGGCATTCACTTCCTGCCCATCAGCAGCGACACCACCGAAGAGCGCGCCTTCCTCGACGGCCAGCTCCACGTCACGCTCACTGCCCCGCTCGCAAAAATCCCCGGCTACCGCGAGAGCAACTCACCCTTCTTCCACACCGATCCGCTGCTCGGCGTCTATATGTATCGCTGCAACACCACGAAAAAGCCTTTCGACAATCCGCTTGTGCGTCGTGCGCTCGCTCTCGCCATCGACCGTGAGAGCATCACGCGCAACATCCTCCGCGCCGGTCAAAAGCCCGCCACCGGTCTCACGCCGCCCGGCTGTACTCCCGCGTATCAAACTCCCGACATCATGCGCTTCAATCCTGCCGAGGCGCGCAAACTTCTCGCCGAGGCCGGCTATCCCGAAGGCAAAGATTTCCCGCCCTTCGACATTCTCATCAACACCAGCGAATCACATCGCACCATCGCCGAGGCCGTGCAGGCCATGTGGAAGCAGCATCTCAACATCCCCGCCGGCGTGCTGAATCAGGACTGGGGCGTTTATCTCGAGTCCCAGCGCAAATTCGACTACCAGATCGCGCGTTTCGCCTGGGTTGGCGACTACCTCGATCCATCCACCTTCCTCGCCATCTGGCAGACTGGCGATGGCAACAACAACACCGGCTGGAGCAACAATCAGTATGACGACCTCATCAAACAAAGCTTCCGCGAGGGCGATGCCGCCAAACGCCTGCAAATCCTCAATGAAGCCGAAACCCTCCTGCTCAATGAGGCACCCATGCTGCCCGTGTATTGGTACACGCACTCCTATCTGATGCGCCCGGAGGTCAAAGGCCTGCTGCCTTCGCTGCTCGAACATCGCAGCTACAAGGCGGTGAAACTGGAGCCGTGAATTCACCAAAACAAAAGGGCGCAGGAGAATCTCCTGCGCCCTTTTGTTTCAAACTGGTCGTCCGATCATCCCGCCTTGCGCCAGATCGTCGTCAGCGTGCCTTTGAACGTGATCTTCACGGCCTGCGATGACGCCAGTTCACGAAAATGCGGCGAGGCTTCTCGCTCCACGATTTCCCATTCCTCAATGCCATCGCCATTCAGCGTGCCATGCACTGAAACGCTCTCGTCATGGGTGCAGACAAATCCATTCTTCCGTTCCTGCTCAATGCGCCATCCGGGAGCAAGCTGCCACGTCACCACATGCGCTGTTTCAGTGCCGACCTCATCGCAGATTTCCACATAACCCTGCGCGGCATGCACGGCGCGCTGCACGCGTTGCCCTTCACAGGCGAGCCTCATGACACAGATGTCCTCATGCACCTCCAACTCCGGCACCGCATGATGCTTCATCCACAGAAAGGTGCCGATACGCTGCGGTGTCTGGCGGCCGGAAACCGGCACCGGCCCGTTGTGCGCTTCCCATGCGGCCAGACGTGCTCGCAACGCAGTGTTGCCATAGTAAGCGCCCGTTCCCGGATCAATCACCAGCGCATGCTGCTCAAACCACAGCGATACATGCAGCGCATCGAGATGCCCATGCGCCGCCATGCTGCCGAGTCCGAGCGGCGACGCATCGGCACGCACCGTCCAGCGCGCATCACGCCAGATCGCGTGGCCGCTCTCAGCATGCACCAGCCACTTGCTGCGCATTGCGGATCTCACGCCTTTCGGCGATTCACCGAGCCAGAAACGCAAAGCGACACCTTCCGGCTTGCCCAGCAGCCAGCCACGAAATTCGGCCGCAGCGTTCGAGCGTTTTAACGCCAGCGGCAGCACTTGGGCATCATCCGAATCACCAAAGTCCCAGCTCTCCGGTGTTTCGGTGACATCAACAAAGAATTGTGCCGCTTCACGCAGACGTTCGAGCACGGCACCCTTCAATCCGTCTGCCGCCATGCCCGCATGCCACGCCATGTCCCACGCGAAGAGATGATAATGCAGCGCCTGCTCGCGATTGCCGCCGTCAGGCGCAAATTGACGCAAAATCTCGCGCTCCAGCAGCTTCCACACGCGTTGCGCCGGGCAGATCAGGCGTGCCAGCGCCGGCCAGCGCGTGATCGCCATCACCAGCGCGCTCAATTCACCGATGAGATGGTTGTTCGCCGATGAACCGAATGATTTACGCTGCCAGATCCACCACGCATGCACCGGCACGATGCGTGCGGTCAGTTCATCCTGTCGGCGGGCCAGTTCAGGATCATTGCAGCCGCGCACCAGCGCGTCGAACCAGCAGAAGTTCATCAAGCGTAGCCCCGCTTCCAACGGACTCGTCCAGTTGATGCCGTGGCCGGGCGTGTTGCGGTCGCACCAGTCTTCCAGCCAGAGCTGCGAGACGCGGATCGCATGCACATCGCCATTGAGCGCGCTGTGCATCGCCATGCGCGTCATTTCCGACCAGCGGTTGATCTCCCAGATCGCCCGCGCATCCGCATCATGTTCCAGATGACGGTGATCCATCTTACGCGACGGCATGTCGGGGTCAATCACCACGCCCAGCGTCGCATCGCGATGCCAGCACGGCGGCGCGCCGACTTCGACGTTTTTCCAGCCAAACAACTCCCATTCGCCGCGCATCAGCTTCTCCGCATCCACCGCCAGTTGCTTGCGCAGTTGCGGCGGCACGCGTTCACGCCACGGCAGCTTCGGATAATCCGTGAACGTGCCGTCCCACGCCTTGCGCGAGATGTTCTTGAACTTCGCGGCTTCGCCCAGCTGTCCCCAGCGCTCCGCCATGCGATGCCCGATCTCGCCCAGGCTCATCGCCCGCAGCCGGTGCGCATACCACGAGATTTTGTTCTTCATCACAACGCGATTCCCCGTCCCTCGCGGATCGACTCCAGCACCGCAAACGTCAGCCGCATGCTCTGCCGCGCCTGCTGGTAGGGCAGGGGATGCTTCGCCCCGCCCTTCAAAAAGGCCAGCCAGGCCGCCATTTCTTCCGCATGGCCCTTCGACGCGAATTTCTTCACCGTCTGTTTGCGATTTTGGAAGATGGAGAGCCTCATGAAGTTCTCGCACTCTATCACCGATCCATTCGCGAACACACGAAACGATTCCTTCGGAAACGCCGAGTCGCCTTCCGCCGAGTAAACGATCTGCGCCGACGATCCATCCGCGAATTCAATCTGCGCCGTCACCGAATCCGGCACTTTGGGGCGTCCAACCGTCTGCGCCGTAACCTTCACCGGCCTGCCGAGCACATGGCAGACGAAGTCAAAGAAGTGGCAGGCCTCACCCAGCACCCGCCCGCCACTCTCCTCCGTGTTCGCGTACCAGTGATCTGGTGCCAAAACGCCTGCGTTCACGTGAAACGCCAGCGTCTTCGGCCCAGGGATGTTTTGCAGTGTCTGCATCATCGCCACCGTCGCCGGAGCAAAGCGTCGATTGAAGCCCACCATCACGCTGCCGCTGCTGGAACTCATTGCCTCATCGATCTGCGCCAGTTCCTCCCTCGTCAGGCACAGCGGCTTCTCCACAAAGATGTGCTTCCCTCTTTGCAGCGCCTGCAAAACGAGCGGCGCATGCAAATGATGCCGCGTGCCGATCATTACTGCTTTACCAGCGCTCTCAAGCACCTTCGCCGCATCCGTCTCCGCCGCCGAGAAGCCGAATTTTTCCTTCACATGGCGAGCGCTGAGGCCGGTGGCATTGACGATGGTGCCGAGCGCTATTTTTCCCTTCAAGTGTGGCAGCAGCATTGTCCGCGCGAAGTTTCCGGCACCGATGACGTGTAGGACAGGCGTTTCGCCTGTCACCAGTGGCGCAGGCATTCTGCCCGCATTCATAGCTTCGGGCAGAATGCCCGAATCACCTGAGACAGGCAGGATGCCTGTGCTACTCACCACCCCGATGCCGCAACCGACCCGAAATCCGCCCGCAAGCTTCGCCTGCACCGGATTCCGCCGGATATACTCACGCTTGGCGGCCAGTGCCGCCTCACTCCGCAGGGCATGATCAAACCGCTCTGCCTGCCAAAATGGGCCGTCATCCAAATCGTATGCCTTCTTGATTTCTCGCGACGTGAAGCTCTTCCATGAATGCATGATGTCGGAAAGCGTGTGCTCTCCGAGCGGTTTGATGAGCACATGCACATGATTCGGCATGATGACATAGGCATCCAGGATGTAGCGCTCGCCGTCGAAGTGGCGCATGGCGTTTTCGACCAGATGCGCGGCGTCCTCCCGTGCGAGCAGGCAGCTTCCAGTGCCCTGGTCCAGCCAGGTTTCCAGGCGTTCCGAAAACAGGCGGTGGTACAGATCCTCGGTTTCAAAATCCCAGGGCTGCGGATGGTCGCGCAGCCAGGCGTCTCGTTCATCCCGCCACTGATCCAGCTTCTCCTGCGCAATGGCGTCGGCCTGCCGAAACGTGACAAACTGCGTCACCCCCTCTTGCTCCCAATGGGGGAGATGGCGGCGGGCCTTGTCGGTCTTTCTGGCGGGATCGTAAGGGATGAAGGCGCATAGCTCAGGCGTCTCGCCTGATTCCGGTGCGCCGGGCATCCTGCCCGGCTCCATCAGAACGGGCAGAATGCCCGCATCACTCGTGACAGGCAAAATGCCTGTCCTACCTGCCGCATACTCAATCACGACCCCTAGCTCGTTCTCCAGCTTGTCGTAAACTTCCAGCACACACTCAAACCCCACCCGCCGCGTTGTCACCGGCTTCAAATCAAGCTGTCCCGTCCGCATCAGTTCCAGACACGCTTCAAAGTTCCGATTCTCCGTCCAGCGCACGTAGCCGATGGGGTAATCCTTCCCGCCCCACTCGTACTGCGGGTCGTAGCGGCCGGGGCCGTAGCTGCGCGAGTAGCGCACTTGGATGTCCTTCATGTAGGCCGTCTTCCAGGACAGTTCGGCATCGTAGATACCCGTGATCACCATCACGCCACGATCCCGCAGGCATGCAATCGCCTGATCCGCCGGACCGCTCGACTTGCCGCCCACGCAGATGAACACCGCGTCCAAGCCGTGACCGTTGGTCCATTCACGCACCACGTCTTCGACCTTTGCCTCCGCCGGATTCACCACGCGCTGCGCACCCATCGCCAGCGCGGTTTTCAGACGCGCTGAAACGAAATCCACCGCCAGCACGCGTGCACCGGAGGCCTTCAGCAAACTCGTCGCCAGCAGGCCGACGAGTCCCTGGCCCATGACCATCACGCGATCTCCCAGCCGCACCTCCGCCTGCCGCACCGCCTGCATCGAGATCGACGCCAGCGTCGTGTAAGCCGCTTGCCAGTCCTCCACGCCTTCGGGAACCGGCGCCGCCAGCAGATCCGGCACTGCGATCATCTCCGCATGAAACGCGCACTCCGCACCGCCGCAGGCCACGCGATCACCGACACGGAAGCGCGAGTTCAGCTCATCCACCGCCACCACCACACCCGCCGCCGAGTAACCCAGCGGCGTCGGCGATTCGAGCCGGTTGCGCACCTTCTCCAGCGCCGCCTTCCAGCCCAGCGTCTTCGCCGTGTCGATCACCTTTTTCACCTGATCCGGCCGCGCCTTCGCCTTTTGCAGCAACGACATCCGCGCCTGCTCCACCTTCATCCGCTCCGTCCCTGGCGAGATCACCGAACACGTCGTCCGCACCAGAATCCCCCCCGGCGGCGGCACTGGCGCAGGAACGTCTTGGAGTTCCAGGCGTCCGTCTTGGTATTGGGCGAGTTGTTTCATGATCACTATTTTCCAGCCTCATCTAATCGTTAAGTTTTCCGTACACGGCGATATAAGTCGGCTTGAGTTCAGAATCAGAGACAGCAACCTCATCAAACAATCTCAAAACCTTGTCTTCATGTTGCTTCTCCACGGCCATGTATTCTCTGAATATCGGATCAAATCTTGTCAGACTGCTTTCGGAGAAAGTGCGACAAGCATCCTCAAATGACTCTACCAGTGTGGCGAAATACTTGATGGCCTGATCTGTCTGGTTTGAGGCGAGGCTTTCACCCAGTTGCTGAATCTTCTCCTTTATGAAAGGACCGCCAATTTCCCTTAAAGCAGCATCAATGAATAAATTATCGACATGATCAGCGCCTAAGCCGACAACTTTTTCAGCAGCCCAGCCGAACGCCTTGAACAATCCCTTAATAAGGCCAGGACTACATGCGCTCCTGAGAGCTGGCAGATACTTGATGAGGCTTTGGTGAACGACAATCATATCATCGACATGATGTGACAAGTCACGAAGTGCAGCCTTGGCTTTCCCTTCTAACTCCAGTTCGATGTTTTTTGTTTTGCGGTTAATCAATGCATCGCATTGGCATTGAAACATAGGATGTCGCTTCCGAAGTTCTAAAAGTGCTGGGTTGGGCAAAAACTCAATGATTTCCTCAATGTCTTTGTCGAGCTTTAGCAACATTCCAGATGCCGAGCTGAAATTCATTTTTTTCAAGGCGGCCTCCAACTTCCCAAGGCTCTCGGAAGGAGCTGATATGAGGTCAATATCTTCGAGTGAGTTCAAGAATTTCGCACACCTCAAGGCAACCTCATTGGAATACCACATCTCCTTCATCATGCGGTACTTTGCATTGTGAGCTTTCTGCCGTTGGTGTTTTAAGCCGTTAAGATAACGTCTTTGTTGGATGTAATGAATGGGCCTTTTGAGCCATTTTGGAATCGCAGATGTCATGGCGAGGCAATTGAGTCACCCAAAATCAGATATTTGATCTGGCCGCAAGCCACTTGTGCTTTCCTGCACTCGTCTTCTCCACTTCCTTCACCTCACGCAGCGTGAGCCTGAAATCATCGCCCAGCTTCTTCAGCAAGCCTGACAGCATCGCCTCCTCGTGGCTGCTGTGCCACTGCGGGCCGGGTTGAAAGCGGCATTCGACCTCGCCCTGTCGTTCTTGAAAAAATTGCACGGCCAAGAGGCCGTCGAAGATGTTGTCGTGCATGTTGACCGCCGTCAGCGAGATGCGGCGACCAGTGGCACTGACGAGGAACTCGTAATCGCGGCCCACAACGGCTTCGACGGCGGGCCATGTAGCCCGACTCGCCAGAGTCGGGTCTGCGGCCCCTGACTCCCGATTCTGGCGAATCGGGCTACAGTAATCGCCGGTGCGATAACGAATCAGCGGCATGACGTGATTGTGAAACGAGGTGCCGATGATTTCGCGATGACCGTCCGCATCGTCCTCGCCGAACTCGACGAAGCCGTAGGTCGGCCAGAAATGCAGGTGATTCGAGGTGCGGCCCTGCGCGGCGAGCACCACGCGCTCGCTGTGGCCATACCAGTGGCAGACGCGGGCACCAAAAAACTGCTCCAGGTGCTGCTGCGACTCCACCGTGAGCTTTTCCGAGCCACAGAGCAGCGAGGTGAGCGAAAAATCAAGTTTCAACCCCGCCTGCTCCAGTCCGCGTGCCAGCATCAGCGCCGCGCTCGGATAAGCATGCAGGTGCTGCGGTCGGAACCGGTTGAGTGCGGCGACATACTCCGGCATACGCTCCGGCGTGAGGTGATACGAGGACAGGATAAGCCAGTTCCGCGTCGCATCGTAGTAGCTGATGCCGCCGCGTGCCTTGCTCGATGTGACGCCTCCGCGAATGACCGCCACACGGTCGCCGACGCGATACCCGCGCCGCGACCACTGCGCTTCGAGGTAGGCCTGCTCCTTCGGTCGGCTGATGCCCTTGTGCAGATAAAAGCCCACCGGCACGCCGCTCGATCCACCCGTGGTGATATAAAGCCGCTGCTTCGCTTCGAACTCCGGGTTCACCATCTGCTCGCGATGCAGCAGCAGATCCTGCTTCGTCAGCAGCGGATAGTCCGCCAGTTGCTCCAGCGCCTCAAACTTCGCCGGATCAACGCCGCAGGCCGCGAAGCGCTCCGCATAAAACGGCGCTTTCGAGGCCGCGATCAATGAATCCCGCAACGCCGTGACCTGATAGCGTCGAATCGTCTCCGCATCCCACGTCTCCACCTCCCGCGCCTCATTTTGAAAGTGCGTGTAGGCCGATCCATAACGCAACGACGCCGGAATGGCCCGATACGCCCGTCCTGCCAGAGATTTGACCGGCTGCGGCGCTGCTTCGTAGAGCTTGAGCAGCGGATAGAGAGTGTCTTCGAGAGACATGAAGTTCGGGCTGGTTGCCCGATCAAAGCCATAACACCGAAGCGGACTGATCAAGCCAGCCGGCGCCGACGGCGCACCATCCAGGCCATGCCACAGGAGGCGATCAGCAATGCACTGCCCGGCTCCGGCACTGGGGCAAAGGAAGCGATAACGAGTGCGTCCTGATAGTTGCTCGGATCAGCTTCGGGAAAAAGCGTGTTGGCGATGTAGTAGCCGTGCGTAGCTGAGTAAGTGCTGAAAAAACCTGCGCCATCCTTGCCCGCCACGTCGCTGAGCATGCTCTGGAAGATTCCGGAACGTGCAATTCCTGCGGCAGACGGGTCGCCCATGTAGTAATCCACGAAGTCGCTCATATCCGTGAAATCCTCCTTCACGGCCTTGCCATAGGACTCGGCCAGAAAGTTCTGCACGGCGAAGTACGGATTGTAGAAAGCGTCATCGTTGGCGTAGTTGGCAGAATTACTGTCCTGCTCCGCGAAACGGCCGGATGCGCCTGCCAGAGTGTTCCAAGGCAGATAGGTGTCGAGCACATACTCCATCACTGCGACCTGCTTCGGAATGGCTGTGATGTAGTAGCCGGGATTGGACTGGTAAAAGGACAGGCGCTCGGAGTTCTGCTGGTCCCAGCCGTCCAGAAACGACTGCGAATCTGCCGTGATGGTCTGCCCGGTGGTGGGAGATGTCGGAGTGCTCGGCTCGATGCACATCCACCAGTAGTTCAGACCGCTGATTTCATACACGCCGCCGTAGCCGTTGTTGTCCACGCCCGTGACCGAAATAGGGTCCGCCCATGCCGAGGTGATTAGGCTGGCAGATAGAAGCATGAAAAGTCGAATGTTTCTCATAATCCATAAACTTCATACTAAAATCAGGATTTGGCGAGAGATTATTTATAAATATAATAATAATGTGCGAATTATCATCGAAAACCTGCGGGCACCCTCTCATTGAAGTCGGGAGTTCAAGATCCGCAGCGCTGCCACAGCGGCACCGAAGCCATTATCGATGTTCACGACGGTCAGGCCGCTGGCGCAGGAGTTCAGCATGCTCAGCAGGGCGGAAATCCCCCCAAGATTGGCCCCGTAGCCGATACTGGTTGGCACGGCGATCACGGGTGCAGCGACGAGTCCCCCGAGCACGCTGGGCAGCGCACCTTCCATGCCAGCGATGGCGATGACGATGCTAGCGCTGCGCAAAGCATCGAGCCGTGCGAGGAGGCGATGTAATCCCGCGACGCCGACATCGGTGATGCGGTCCACCTTGGCCCCGGCGAACTCCAAGGTCTGCGCCGCTTCCTCTGCGACAGGCAGATCGGAAGTCCCAGCGCAGACGACGGCCACCGGAGCCGATTTGAAGGAGGGATCCATCTGGCCGATGCGATACAGGCGCGAAACACCGTCATAATTGCCGGTGGGAAAGCGCTGGAGCAGCAGCGCGGCCATCTCGGGTGTCACGCGTGTTGCGAGCGCGCAACCATGCGCGGCGACGAGCGCGGTGAGGGCATCGGAGGTCTGCGTGAGCGTTTTGCCTC
>JAYVIO010000392.1:0-22302 GCA_043770175.1 Verrucomicrobiales bacterium
GCGCATTTGAGCGTGACCTACGACGCCAACGGCATCTACGGCAGCTTTGGTGGCGAGGCGTACGATGGTTATGTGAACGGTGCGTTCGACATCTATCTCGACGATGCCTACACCTGGGACGGCTGGGTGTCGGGAGTGGGCGTGGACCTGGGGCCGGTGACGACGGTGATGTTTCCCAGTTATTTTCTGCTCAATGGCACGGTGGCGGGCAAAATCATCGCGACCGGGAACAAGAGCGAGCTGTACCAGGCAGACGCCGAGTTCAAAAACCGCTCGCGCGGGAAGTTCAGCATCGCGGCGCTCAATGACATGATCAAAGCGCTGCCGAAGGCGCTGACCGGCAGCCTCACTGACCAAATAACCCGCATCGGACTGGAAACGCTGCGTGACTTTGAGTATGACAGCGTCGATAGCAAAGCACGCTTCTACGGACGAGAGGGCCGCGGACATCTCCGGTTCACCGGGCCTTACGGGGCGCGTAATTTCGACGTCAATGTGTATGACCACCGCTGGAAAGAGGAACCGCGTAACAAAGAAGCTGCTGATGCCGTGGCGGAACCTTGATGTACTCCTGCTGCCGGTTTGCATGCTGGCCTTGACCGCGTGCAAGCAACTGCCCGCGATCCCACTGACGACGCCGAAGCCGCTGGAGGTGAATCTGAACATGCGTCTCGATGTGTATCAGTACAGTGGTGACGAACCGCTCGACAAAGAGGCCGCGAAAGGTGCCAGCGAGGCCACGGAACGCATGCGCAACCGCATGGCGGAGGTGCAGACGCTCAAAAACAACCACCTCGTGGGCGAGGACCATCGCGGTCTGCTGCAAGTCCGCGAAGTGCCCGCCGGTGACTGGGGGCCGCAGATGAAGAAAACTGTGGCCGCCGAAAATGAGGACCGCGTGCTGCTCATGCGCCAGAAGGCGAAGGAGTCCAACCGCGCACTGCACGAGATCGAAGGGGAACAGTGGCGGCTGCGCACCCAGCAGGCCAACACCGGCGAGTGGATCGAGGTACCCGGTGCAGCGCCCGGTTCGTTTCAGTGGAAACGTGCCGGAGCGGAAACGAATCCCGCCGCCACTACCACGACATCAGAGACTCCTCCCAAGCCCACCGACCCCACCGCTCCGATCAGCCCTGCCGGGAGCATACCGGAGATGAAGAAACCGGCTGACCCCACCACCCCACCCGCCACTCCGACCAAGCCTGTGCCATGAGACTCATCGTTTTCCTCCTCATCTCACTCCTCGTTGTGCTGGCGCTCACCAATCCGAACGAGGCCGAGTTCCGCACCCACATGCAGCAGAAGTACGGCATCGCCGGTTCGCTGAGCTTGAAATTGGCCTCGATCTTTACCGCCGGCACCGGCAGCGGTGTGCATCGCGATAATTACTTTCTATTCAGCCGCTACTACATCGGCGGTGATGGCATTCTGCCGCGCACGGATCTGGCCTGGGGTGCGGGAGGCAGGTTTTATGACATCGAAGAGGAAGACGACGCCGGGAATAAGAAGTGAGGGTTGTTCATGCGGCTGTTTCAGATTTTCGTACTGACGTTTTGCGCGAGTAGTTGCACGCTGTTGCAACGCAAGGTGCCACCGGCACCGCCGCCGCCGGTTTTTCACATCGACACCGTGCTCGCGGATGCGTTGAAACCCGGTGAGTCACACATCGAAATCGATCTTAGCAGACAGGAAATGCGCCTGTTGAATGCAGCGAAAACGCCGGTGGTGGTGACGCAGATTTCCACCGGGCGGCAGGGCAACCCGACACCCACGGGGGATTTTAAGGTGCTGGAGAAACTGCCGACGAAGTTCTCGAATCGCTACGGCAAGTTTGTGAAGCCGGACACGCGGGAGGTTGTCGTCTGGCGCACTTGGGAACACCAGGGGCCGCGGCCGCCTGGCACCGAATACGAAGGCTATGAGATGCGGTACTGGCTGCGCATCACCTGGCCCGGCGTGGGCATTCATCATGGTGAGTTCAAGCCGGGGGAGCTTTCCAGCAAAGGCTGCATCCGCACGCCGATGGAACCGCAGCGGGTGATCTGGGAGCATGCGCGGGTGGGGACGCCGGTGCGCATCACCGGCAGCATTCAGGAGCTTCCCGATGCGCCGTGACGGGAGCAAAATCATTTGGCCTCGGGTTCGGCAGCTTCCGGCTCCGCTTTTTTCTCCGCCGGCAGTTCCACCGTGACGCTTAGCTCCCAAGCACGATTTTTGATGGCCCACACCAGCGCCGCAAAGCCGATCAGTCCCAGCAGCACCAGATGAATCATGCAGCCTTTGGCGCAGCCGGTGCGCTCAAAGGAGTCGCGGTAGGTGCGGATGCTGGTTCTGCCGAAGTCGCTCATGGCCGCAACCTGTGCCATCTTGGATTGGACAGCCAGCAATTGTCGTCGAATTTCAGGCAGCCTGCCTAGTCCCCGTCATTCAACTTTCTCATTCATCCGATGCCCCGCCGTGCCCAATCTGGAGTAAGCCCCGCCCACTGGCTGGGATTGATCGTCATCCTCGCCATCATCGGCGGTGGTGGTTATGCTTTCATGCACCGTGCCACCGATCCGATGACTGGCATCACCGAACTAAGCACGGATGAGTTTCTGGAAAACGCCACGGCCATGAGCGGCAACGTTTACAAGGTCGAGGGCATCGTGGACGACCGCCTGGACAAATGGCGCAGCACCGACGGCCGCCTCTTCAGCGTCCAGATCAGCGACGGCACCGGGTCCGGCATTTTCGTCCCCGTCTGGGTGCCGCCGGATTATCAGGGCGCCAATATCCAGCGCGGGCAACGTTACACCTTTAAAGTGCGCGTGCAGGAAAACGGCGTGCTCGAAGTGCTCGAACTGCTCAAAGTCTAACCGTATCCGTTTATGAAACACATGTTCCGCCTCGTTCTCCTCGCCGTGGTCCTGCCGTCGGCGCTGCTACAAGCCCAGGTGCTGCCAGGTTCGACCGGCGTCGGCCAGCCCGCCGCCCCGACGACCACCAACTCGAACAACAACTACAACATTGTCCCCGGCACTGCCGCCGACCGCCAAACTGACACCCAGACGGGGCTGACCAACATGCCCATGGGCGATCCCGGCAGCGAAAACGTGGCCTTCAACGGCAAGCTCTGGAATGTGACGAACAACCGCCTCATGCGTTCGCGTTTTGAGACGTATCTCACCACGCCCGAGGCGAAAAGCGCCGAAGATCAGGCTTACCGTGATGTGATGGCGCAGATTTTGGAACTGCTCGCTCCCACGCACAAACCCGCGCCCGAGCCGATGAAGGCGTTTGCCCTGCTGCCTGAGGCGGGCGCTGCAAAAATCGACGGCGGCCTCTGCAACGCCATTGCCAACTCCATCTGGGACGTGTGGCTGGCGCAGAAGAAGCAGCAGAACCTCAAGCTGGCCAACAACGCCATGCTCGACCGCCGCAAGACGCTCGAGTGGAACGCTGAGATGGGCCTCAACAACAACCAACTCGCCCCGCCCAAGAGCGGTGGTGCCGCCAAGGCAGGTGGAGGCGGTCAGCAGCAGGCCAATCAGACCGCCCAAAACAACAGCGCAACCGTCGGACGCACCTCCGGCTACATCAAAGGCATCGCCGAGATCGAGGCCCGCATGAAGCTCAACGAGACCGCCGCCGGCCTCTCCGAAATCACCAGCAAGACGCAGTTCCAGGCGCTCATCATCCAAATGTTCCTCCAGCGCCGCTTTGAGCACGCGGTCATCGCCTGCCGATTCTACCCGAACCTCTTCAAGGACGGCGAGAGCGTCCTCCAGCTCGACAAAGACAGCGACGTGCAGAAGATGCTCTCCGCCAGCTTCGGCGTCCCGCCCACCATCAGCATGATCGACGGCCTCTCGCTGGAGGCCATCCGCACTGTGGATGAGTCGCTCGTCTCCTTTGAAAACCTCGTTGCCCGACGTGATGTGGACAGCGCCGGCAACCGCCTGCTCGAAGCCTTCGGTGTGGGCGAATACCTCCCCCGTGTGCGGCGTTTGCCGATGACCGAGAAGCTCAAGGTGCTCGATTTCGTCCGCAAAAAGAACAAGCTCCTCAGCTTCCTCGAAATGAAGGACTACGCCAGCGCCGAGCAGGTCGTCACGGAACTGCGCAGCACTTCGGAGGACTTTGAGTACGCCAAGCCACTCGCCGCCATCCAGACGGCCAAATCCGTCAGCTCCCTGCACATCAGCAAGGCCCGCATGGCCATGGCCAACAAGGACACCAAAACGCTGGAGACCGAAATGAAGGCCGCCACCGAGATCTGGCCCACCAATCCTGACCTGGCCGGTTTCAGCGGTGATCTCGTCAAAGGCAGCGACATGCGTGCCCAGGCCCTCATGGAGTTCGACCGCCTCCTCAGCCAGCGCAACTACCGCCAGATCTTCGAAAATCAGGCCACTTTCATCGCCTCCGTGGCCGACGACCTCGCCCGCAAGCAGCAGCTTGAAAAAGTGCTCAAGGACATGGGCCGACTCGAACTTATCGTCGGCGGTGCCAAGGAAATGGCCTCCAGCAGCCCACCAGCCGCCTGGGAAAAGGTCGAAAAAGAATCCGTGCAATTCCCCGACGACCCCGTGCTCAGCAAGCTGCGTGCCGATCTCGGCGTGAAGGCCAGTGAGTTCGTCAACGCCATCGAGAACGGCCGTCAGCACGAGGAGAAAAAGCAAACCGGCTCCGCCATCGCCTGGTATCTCAAAGCACGCCGCATGCATCCGCCCAGCGAAATCGCCCGCGAAGGTCTCAAACGCCTCGTTGATGCCGTGAAAGCCGGCGATGAGCCGCCAGTGGCGCCTGCGGAAACGACTTCAGCACTCAATAACTGAGAAACCAGGCGCTAGCGGAGTATAACCTTCCAGGCTGTCGATGGATCGAGGCGTCCCGCCTGTGCCGATTAAGGCTGGAAGCCTCGATCCGTTGACAGGCCGGAGGCCTATCCTCCGGTGTGATTTGCTCACCGATACTTCGACAAGCCTTTGAGATACTGCTGCGCGAGTGCGGTTTGCGGCTTGGTGAAGAAATCGGCGGCGGAAGATGACTCCTGCACCTTGCCGGCGGCGAGGAAGACGACCCAGTCGGCGACTTTGCGGGCGAAGCTGATCTCGTGGGTGGCGAGGATGATGCTTTGACCGGCCTCGGCGAGTTCGCGGATGACATCGAGCACCTCGCCAGTCATGACGGGATCGAGCGCGGAGGTGGGTTCGTCGAGCAGGAGCAGGCGCGGTTTTGGCGCAAGGGCGCGGGCGATGGCGGCACGCTGCTGCTGGCCGCCGGAGAGCTGGCTGGGGCGTTTGTGTTCGTGCGTTTCGAGTCCAAGACGATGCAGCAACTCCAGCGCACGTTGCGTGGCCTGTGTTTCAGACATGCCGTGAACTTCTCGCAACGGCAGCGTGATGTTTTGCAGCGCGGTGAGGTGCGGAAAGAGGTTGTAGCCTTGGAAGACGAAACCATTGGCTCGACGCTCGATCAAGGCACCGTCTTCATCGTGCGGCAGCGTGCGCGCGTCGATACTGACGCTGCCATCATCGGGCACGAGCAGGCTGCCGAGCACGCGCAGCAGGGTGGATTTGCCGCCGCCGGAAGGTCCGAGCAGGGCGATAACGCGTGCTTCATCGCCGGTGGCAAAAGATGCCCCATCGAGCGCGGCGTGTGTGCCGTAGCGTTTGAGGATGGCGTTTGCTTCAAGTTTCATACGCGAACCTCCCTTCGAGACGGCGTGCGAGGTGCGAGAGCGGCAGCGTGACGATGAGATAAGCGATGGCGAGTGGTATGTAGCCCTCCAGCGCGGTGTAGCTGGCCGAGTTCATGATCTTCACCTTCTGCACGAGTTCCTCGATGCCGATGACGGAGAGCAGCGAGGAGTCTTTGAGCAACGAGACGAGCTGCCCGGTGGTGCCAGGCAATGCGCGGCGCAGGGCCTGTGGAATGATGACGTAGCGATAGGTCTGCTGCGTGTTGAAGCCGACGGCACGGGCGGCTTCAAGCTGCGAGGCACCAATGCTTTCCACCGCACCGCGAAAAATTTCCGCGAGATAGGCCGCGTGGAACGCGCCAAGCAGCAGCAGACCGACAAGCAGCGGTTGATCGATGCGCAGGGCATTGGCGACGATGTAGTAGCCGATGAGAAGCTGCACCAGCAGCGGTGAGCCGCGCACGACTTCGACCACGCCGCTGCTGAGCATGCGCACCGGCTCCCAGCGTGCGCGATTGCCGAGCATGAGGACGAAACCGAACAGCACGCTCACCAGCATGGCGGCCAGCGAGACGCCCAGCGTGATCAGCCAGCCGATGCCGAACTGGGTGCGGTAGCGCCATACGCCCGACCAGTTCCAGTGATAGTCCACGGCGGAAAACAGTGCATAGAAACCCGCGGAGACGATGACGAGCAGCGCCAGTGCGTAGAGCGCACGACGGGGTGTCGATGGAGTGCTGGCGGATGCTGCTGGCAAAACGTGGCGATGGATTACGCCAGAAAGCGCCGCTTCGCCCGGATGTTTTTCAACCTTGCGATCCGGCGACGAGCCTTGGCTGCGTTTGCAGGAACAGCGCCACACCACGCGCGATGCCGGCGGCTATCTGATCGCGATAATCATTACGCTTCAATCGTGCAGACTCGGGGGCGCTGGTGATGAAGCCGCACTCGACGAGCACGGCAGGGCAGGGGGCTTGGGCGACGACGGCATAGCTGCGTGCCTTGGTGCCACGATTCTGCGCCTTCGTGGCGGTGCAGACCATGCGCTGCACGGTGCTGGCAAAATCCACACTGGTGCCCGGCTTTGCCGCAGAGCTGGTCGGCGTGAACTGGCGGGAGGACAGCGGCTGCGATTCGGCGAAGTAGGTCTCGATGCCTTCGGCGGCGTTGCCCTCGCCATCGGTGTTGAGGTGGACGCTGACAAAGGCGGCGGCCCGGTGTGTGCCAGCGAGGGCGGCGCGTGCTTCGAGGGAGAGGAAGGTGTCGCTGCTCCGCGTCATGATCACCCGCAGCCCTACGGCTTCGAGCTCGTGCTGCACGCGGCGGGCGAGGTCGAGCGCGAGGTTTTTTTCAATGATACCGTTGGCGACTGCCCCACCGTCATGCCCGCCATGGCCGGCATCGACGATGACCAGCGGGGCGGTTTCGTCCCAGCGAGACTGTTTTGGCAAAGGCAGAGCGGCGCTCTGCCGCTCCAAAAAAACTAGGGCCCAAGCGCTGCCACCGAGGGCCGAGAAGGCGGCCAAGGATTGCAGGGTCAGGGCGATGAATGAGCGAAATTTCAAAAATTTATTCAGATATATAAAATATTTGTTTGAATTAACAACAAGATTTTCTACAATGACCATATGAAGACGCCGTCCTTTGCCTCCCGTGTGCTGGTTTCTATCCTGGCTGTGCTGGGTTTTGCAGCCAGTTCGCTCGTCACCGCCCAGGTTTCGCACACCTACACGGCACCGCCTCCACCGGGTTATCCTGCCAGTGGAGCGCCGAGGCAACCCGTCTCTACTAGGGCGGCCAGGCAGTCCGTTGCCGCCATTCAGACTCCGGCGAATTACACCTACCCACCGCCGGCCGGTTATACCTACCCGCCGCCTCCAGGCTATAGCATGACTAAACCTGCCAAGCCTGCGGCGTCGAAGAAAGCGACCACCAGTAAAGTGACTCCAAAAAAATCGACTTCGGCGCCTGCTCCCAAGTATTACGGTCCGACGGGTGACATCAGCATCCAAGTGGCCAAACTCGCTGAGAGCGACAGGGTGCAAAACTCACGGCTGGGTGAGTTGGAACGCGATGTGAGCAGCATCAAGCGCGGCGGCAAAGGCAGTTCCACCACACGCTACAATGGCGGCACGGATCTCGCCTCCCACACGACCCATGTCGTCCGCCCAGGTGATACCATGTGGCGCATCGCCTCGGCGCATCGTGTTAGTGTCGGGGAAATTCAGCAACTCAACCGCCTCTCCGGCGAAAACGTCTCCATCGGCCAGACTTTGCTCATTCCATCGCCGCATCGCAGCAGTTCGACGACCACGGCCAGCTACACTCCTGCGACGCCCGGCGGTGCACCAACCACCAGGAGCACCTCGTCCGCTACCTACACGGTGAAACAGGGCGACAGCCTCAAAGCCATCGCCATTCGCCACAAGACGACCACGAACGCCTTGGCGGCGGCCAACCACATCAAGGATCCAAACAAACTCCTCATCGGTCAGCGCCTCGTCATTCCGGGGCGCACCACCACCGCTCCTTCCACCACTAAGTCGAAGCCCAAGACCGTGGTGTCGGAATCTTCCGACACGATCCCGCTCCCAGGTTATGGCGTTCCCGCTGCACCCACGCCACCGGCGGCCATTGCACCGCAGACGCCCGCCACGCCTGCTCCTACTCCGCCCAAGAGTTCCACCGCCGACACGCATCGCGGCATCCTCGCCTATCGCGTGGACCGCAGTGACACCGTGGAAAGCATCGCCCAGCAGTTCAGCACCACGCCGGACCGCATCCGCGAAATGAACCGCCTCCAGCCGGGCGCGAAGCTCAACAGCGGCGATGAAATCATGGTGCCTGCGATGGCCGCGGTTTCCGTGGGAAATTGAGCGGTAACCAAGTGCATCTTGAGGCCGATGTGAAGCACGGTAGAGTCCACTCATGCGCGAAGTCTTCGATCTCCTGGCCCGCATTCAAAAACGCCGCAGCCTGAATCTCATGCTGATTGGCGGCTGGGCGCTTCAGGCGCACCACTATTCACGCAACACCGTGGATGTGGACTGTCTTACCGCAGTGGAAAACGATGGTCCGCTGGGTGAAGAACTGGTTCGTGCAGGATTCGAATGCTTCGAGGAAAAAACGGCGTTCCGCAGATTCCGTCACCGCTTGGACCCGTTGATGGTGCTCGATGTCATGCGTGTGAATGCCAGCACCTTTGACAAGATGTGGGGAAAGTCGCAACCCTTCGTTCTCGACGGCATTCCACTGCGTGTGCCTGCACTGGCCCATTTGATCGCCCTCAAACTGCATGCCGCACAGAACGAACATCGCACCGACAAGGACATGGGGGACATCCGCGCACTGCTGGCCGCCAATCCCGGCAAAGTATCGCATGAAGAACTGGGTCAATTGTGCGAACAATTCGGTACGCTGGAGCTTGCCGCACGGCTGGCAGACATTTCATGAAAGCTGATTTTGACTTTGAACTTCCCGTCTGCCGCGAGCCGGACTTCCCGCCGCCGCAGGTGGATGCTGAGCGTTATCTGGAGTTTATCGAATTCAATCAGCGGCTTATTCGCGATCAGGATCAGGTGGAAATGGTTCTCGCCAGCCGGTCCCGTCCCGTGGACATCATGTTCGAGATCAAATAACCCGGTGCCAGCGCTCACTCCGTTACGAAATCCCGCATTTCATAGAGCTTCGGGTCGCGCACCGGCTCCTTGCGGGCGGACTTCACGCGCTTGAGCATCTGCGAGAACAGCGCATCGGCCTCACCGCCTTCATCCATCCCGCCGAACTGCTCTTCCAGCTTCTCAGGATCTTCCCCCGCTTCGAGCCTGCGCACCATTTCGCGCAGTTCGGGCGGCGTTTTGTCGCCCATCATGTCTGTCATCTTGCGCATGAAGTGGCCGAGCTGGCGTGGATCGGGGTTCTCCTCGTCCATGCCGCCCATCTCGCGCTCCATGTCCGCCATGAAGCTTTCCATCTTGGTCTCGTCGATGCCGGCGAAGGGATCATCCGCCGTTTCCTCCTTCGCCTTGCCGATCACCGCGAAGCGCGACACGCGTTTCTCCATTTTCAATCCTTCACCATCCGGGCAAGTCGGCACCTTTTCACGATACGCCAGTGAACGGGCGAGGAATGAATACAGCTTGTTGTTGTCGGGGCAGTAAAACTCGTAGATCGGCATGGTGGGGTTGGGAAAGTCAGTGTTGGCACCTTAAACAGCCAGCCATAGCACTCAAGGAAAGCCATGCGGTCTGCGAAGCGTTCACGATTCACTCATTTCCCGTCCGGTTTCTCCACCTCATGCGGGAATAGCCATCCACTCCATGAAGCGTCTTCTCCTTTTCTTCGCCCTTTGCTCTTTGCCCTGCGCTTCGGCCCAGCTTCCGCTGGAACTGAAAACCGGCACCCGCATCGCCCTCATCGGGAACTCGCTCTTCGACCGGATGCGCGATGACGGCCACTTCGAAGCGCTCATGCACCAGCGTTTCGCCAAAGAAAAGCTCATCTTCCGCAATCTCGCCTGGAGTGCCGATGAAGTCGCCCTCCGCCCACGCCCCGATGGCTTCGGCGATCTCAGCCAGCACCTCTCCGAGCACAAGGCGGACCTCATCCTCGCCGCCTTCGGCTTCAACGAGAGCTTCAAAGGCGAAAAGGGCGTCGCCGAGTTCCAGACGCTGCTGAAGTCCTTCCTCATCGAGTTGAAGAGCCACCGTTACAATGGCACCAGCGCGCCGCGAATCGTCCTCGTCAGCCCCACCGCCGCCGAAAAGCCCCACGAGCACCTCAACGCCCAGATCAAGCTCTACTCCGACGCCATGGCAAAGGTGGCGAAAGCCGAGGGCGTGGGCTTCGCAGATGTATTCAACAGGGAACCGAGAACCGAGAACAGCGAACCTCAAACCACCAACGGCGTCCATCTCAACACCCACGGCTACGCCCTCTTCGCCGAAGCCCTTTTCCGCGAACTCACGCAAGAAACCCCGCCCAAGCTCAACGCAGCCGTCCGCGCCGCCGTCGTCGAAAAGGAGGACAAGGTCTTCCAGCACTACCGCCCGCTGAACTACTTCTACATCAAAGGCGGCCGCATGGAGCCCTACGGTGTCGTGAATTTTCCCGGCGAGCTCAAAAAGCTCCTCCAAATGACCGAAGCCCGCGACGAGGCCATTTGGCAGACCGCCGTCGGACAGGTCAGACCTGTCGGACCCGTCCGACCAGACGACAGCAAAACCGATCCTCTCCCCATCATCACCGGCGACCGCCCCATCAACGAATGGCTCTCTCCCGCCGCCGAACTCGCCGCCTTCAAAATCGACCCGCGCTTCGAAGTCAGCCTTTTCGCCAGCGAAGAAGACTTTCCGGAGCTCTTCGTGAAACCCATCGCCATTCGTTTTGATGGCAAAGGCCGCCTGTGGGTCAGCACGAGCACGACCTACCCGCAAATCATGCCCGGCGAGGCCCCGCAGGACAAAATCCTCATCCTCGAAGACACCAACGGCGACCACCGCGCCGACAAATGCAGCGTCTGGGCCGACAAGCTCGCCATTCCGCTCAGCTTTGAGTTCGGCAATGGCGGCGTCTTCGTCTCCGACCAGCCGCACCTCACCTTCCTCAAAGACACCGATGGCGACGGCAAAGCCGACCACCGCGAAAAACTCCTCACCGGCTTCGGCACCGAGGACAGCCACCACGCGCTGCACGACTTCGTCTGGAGTCCCGAGGGCGATCTCATCTTCCGCGAGAGCATCTTCCATCACAGCCAGGTCGAGACGCCCTACGGCCCCGTCCGCGCCCGCGAGAGCAGCTTCTTCCGCTACACGCCCGCCACCGGCCGCCTGCTCGCCTTTGGCAGCTACATGAGCACGAACCCCTGGGGCATCACCTTCGACGACTGGGGCTTCCACGTCGGCAGCCATCCCGTCTTCGCCAGCGCCGTGCATGCGCTCAATGCGCCCTACCCCGACATCCACATCCCCGCCGGCAACTACTTCCCCGCCTACAGCGGCACCTGCGGCCAGGAATTTCTCACCAGCAGCCACTGGCCCGCCGACCTGCGCAAAAAGCACTTCATGCGCGTGCGCTACAAGCCCACCAACGAAGTCGAGCTGCACGAATGGGTGGAGCACGACACGCACTTCGAGGAAAAGAAAGTCGGCATCGTCTTCCAGAGCACGAACCTCAGCTTCATCCCCGTGGACATCCAGCAAGGCCCCGACGGCGCGATGTACATCGCCGACTGGTACAACCCCGTCAAAGGCCACGCCCAATATTCCCTCCGCGACACCCGCCGCGACAAAAAATCCGGCCGCATCTGGCGCATCACCGCCAAAGCCCAGCCCCTCGAAGAAGCCCCCAAAATCGCCGGAGCGAGCATCCCCGAGCTGCTCGACCTCCTGAAGAGCGAAAACTACCGGACAAGGTATCGGGCGAAGGTGGAGTTGAGGGAACGGGATGACGCAGACAGCAGAAAAGAGATCGGTCGGCTGAGTGTGCTACAAATAGTCAATGAGTGGGAACCAAGTTCTCAATTTTTACTTGAGCCCATGTGGCTAGCAAAATGGCTACGAACCAAGGCACCAAAGGCATCTGCTACAGGCAAAACGAGAATAAATGACCATCATGATTGGATGGCCAGTCATGCCATGGGTAGCAAAGATGCTCGACTTCGTTCTGTGGCGACGCGTGCATTACGTTGGATGGATGCAGAGCCTGTAATGCCTGATGAAGCGTTTGGAACGACTGGAAAGCACATTCCAATACCTCGTGTCACTCGATTCGCATTACTCCAGAAATCCGCCAACGACCCCAGCGGCCTCGTCCGCCTCGAAGCGGCGATCGCGGCGAGTTACATCGGCACGCTGGAGGCCTTGGAGGCGGCGCTTGATCTGCTGAAGCACCCGATGGACCCTTACCTCACCTACGTGCTGCGCACCTCGATCGACAGCCACATGCTGCAGCCGCTTTGGAAGGGCAACACGGCCTTCATGCAGAAGCATCCCGAGCTCGAAAAGTTCCTCAAAGACAGCGAGCCCACCAAACCCGCGCTCATGGCGAAAAAGAAGAAGCCCGAGCCGCCGAACCCCTTCGACAACCAGCCCGGCCTGCAAACCATCACCATCAAGACCATCCCCGAGCGCCTGCTCTACGACCTGCGCTCCTTCCAAGTGGCCCCCGGAGCCCCCGTGAAGCTCGTTTTCGAAAATCCCGACGTCACCCCGCACAATCTCCTCATCGTCCAGCCCGGAGCGGCGGACGAAGTCGGCATGGCCGGCAACGAAATGGCCAAAACGCCCGACGGCTTCGCCAAAGGCTTCATCCCCGACAGTCCGAAGATCCTGCACAAAACCAAGATGCTCAACCAAGGCGACCGCGAGACCCTCCGCTTCACCGCCCCCACCACCAAAGGCAAATACCCCTACATCTGCACCTTCCCCGGCCACTGGCTCGTCATGAAAGGTGAGATGGTGGTGGAGTGAGTTGGCCCACGAAACACACGAAATGACACGAAAAATTTCAGACTTCTGATTCGGAAATTTCGTGCTTTTTCGTGTGTTTCGTGGGCAACATTCCCCGCCATGAGAACACGCAAAGACATCATCTACGCAGAGGAGGCTTACCAGATCATCGGAACCTGTTTTGAAGTGTACAAGAACAAAGGCTGCGGTTTCAACGAGCCTCTCTACCAGGAATGCCTCGAACTGGAACTCGGCATGCAAAAAATCTCTTTTGAGTCTCAGGTGCAGCTTCCAATCGATTACAAAGGCATCAGGCTCAAACAGCGCTTCATTCCCGATCTCATCTGCTTCGGCAAGATCATCGTCGAACTCAAAGCCGTCTCCGCTCTATGCGACGAGCACCGTGCCCAGGTTCTCAACTATCTCAACGCCACCGGCTACAAACTCGGCCTCCTCGTCAACTTCGGCCACCACCCAAAAATGCAGATCGAGCGCTTTGCACTTTAGCTGCCCACGAAACACACGAAATCACACGAAAAATCCAATCCTCAGATCTCTGATTCTGTTTTCGTGCCTTTTCGTGTATTTCGTGGGCCAATCAACATGCCCGCCCTTTTCACCCCGCCCGACTATTTCCGCGAACTCACGCCAGCCGAAGTCTTCCCCGACCCCACCCGCCCGCTCGAAATCGATCTCGGCTGTGGTGACGGCACCTTCATCGCCGGCATGGCCGCACAGCATCCTGAGCGCGATTTCCTCGGCGTGGAGCGCATGCTGGGCCGCGTTGACAAAACCATGCGCAAGATCGAGCGCATGCAGCTTCCCAACGCTCGCGTCATGCGGCTCGAAAGCGCCTACACCGTCGGATGGTTGCTGCCGAGCGCTGGTGTAAGCCGCCTGCATCTGCTGTGTCCTGATCCGTGGCCGAAGAAAGGCCACGCCCCTCGTCGTCTCGTGAATCAAAGCGAGTTCCTCGACGGTTTGCACCGCATCCTCGCTCCTGACGGCGAATTCCTCCTCAAAACAGACGACCAGCCTTACTTCGAAGACGCTCTCGCCAGTTTTGAGTCACGCACGCATCAGTTCAAACGTCTCGACTGGCCTGACGACGCATTCTTCTATCCCACCACCGATTTCGAGCAGGACTGGCTCAACATGGGCCGCAGCATCCTCCGTGCGAGATGGCAAAAGATCGCACGTTAACTTGCCCATGTTCCGCTATTGCCTTCTCGCCGTCTTTTTCAGTCTCACCATCGCCCACGCCGCCGAAACTAAAACACGCGTCGCTCTCGCCGGTGATTCCACCGTGACCGACAAAGCGGGCTGGGGCGCCGCTTTCGCGAAATTGCTCGGTCCCGATGCTGAATGCATCAACTTCGCCGGTGGTGGCCAAAGCAGCAAAAGTTTCCGCGACACTGGCAATTGGAGGAAGATTATCGACGCCAAACCTGCCTTCATCCTGATCCAGTTCGGCCACAACGACATGCCTGGCAAAGGTCCCAAGCGCGAGACCGATCCCGAGACGACTTATCGCCAAAACTTGATCCGCTTCATCGAAGAAGCCCGCGCCATCGGTGCGAAACCCATCCTCGTCACCTCCCTGGCCCGCCGCACCTTCGACAACGGCAAAATTCGCGGCGAACTCAAACCTTGGGCCGACGCCGCGCGCAAAGTCGCCACCGAGCAGCAAGTTCCCTGCGTCGATCTATTCGTTCGCAGTGTCGATCTGCACAACCAGCTCGGTCACACTGCCTCTGATGAGTTCAATCCACCCGGCAAGGATGGGAAAACGGATCATACGCATCTCAACGATCACGGTGCGGGCGTCATTGCGAACATCATAGCAGAGGAACTGCGCAAGGTGGCACCGGAGTTTGTGAAGCTTTTGAAGTGACTGATTTCTTGCCTCTTGGCGCAGGTAACAAAGGCGGTTATGATCGAAGTGTGAAGTTTATGTCGGGCATCACTGGTAAGTTGATGGGATTCCGGCGCCTCGTTGGGGCGCTGGCGCTGGCATTGGTGTTGCAGGCTCAGTCGCAGACGACGGACAAGGCGTGGTCGGGGCGGGAGACGAAGCTGGCGAACGAGTATCTGTCACTGTTGGTGCAGCAGCCGGAGTATGGCCGCGTGCTGGATTTGCTGTGGACGCTGTACGAGAAACACGACGCGACGAAGCTGCTCGTCGAAAATGTCTCGAAGCAGGCGAAGGCGTCGAAATTTCCGGCGGTGAAGCTGGTGGAGGCGCATCTGATCCGAAAGAGCGGAGATCTCCAACGCGCGGCGCAGATGTATGATGAACTGCTCAAGGCGGATGCAAAAAACCTGACCTTGCTGCAAGCACGCGCGGCGGTGGCGCGGGAGCTGTCTGATCCGGCGACGGCGTTCACGTTGATCAAGCAGGCGGCGGAGCTGGTGCCAGCAAATGATCCGCAGGGGCCACTGCTGTGGATCGAACTGGGCGGCATGGCGCTGGCGGGCGGAAAGAATGCGGAGGCGGCAGATGCGTATGAACGTGCGGCAAACCTGAAGCCGCAGGACATCGAACTGGCGCGGCAGGTGGCGCAGTTGTTGTTGCAGGCTGGATTTCCGGAGCGCGCCGCGAGTTTCTTCGCCGCACTGGCCGATCAAAAGGATCCGCAGCGCAAACTGGACGCGCTGTACGATCTGGCGCGCATCTACGAGCATGCTGACCAGTTTCCCAAGGCGGACAAGGCGCTCAAAGACGGCTTGGCGCTGCTGCATTTCCGCGACGGGCGTTATCTCGATTTCTTCCGCCGTCGCGTGCGCTTGCATGAGCGGTTTGGAGCGCTGGAGGACTTGCAAAAAGCGCTGGTGGCGGCGGCGAAGGCCACACCACCAGCGGAGCAGGCATTGTTCGATGCCAGTCATTATTTTGAACTCACGGTCGATCTGGATGAGCGTCTGCACTGGCTGCGTGAACTGGTAAGAGTGGTGCCGCAGGTAGAGAACTATCGCTGGGAGCTGGTGCGGGCATTGCTGGATCACGAAGGGGCCGTTGAAGCGGCGCAACTGTTGGATGAACGGCTCAAGGGCGATGGCAGCGATCTTCCCGCGATTGTGCTGCTGCGCTGTGAAGCTGATCTGCGCGGCGGAAATGCGGACAGTGCGACGAAGCGGTTGATCAAGCTGTTGGAGACGCAAAGTGCGACCGATGTGGAGAAGCAGGTGCTCGCCTTTGCCCAAACGCGGGCGCTGGATGCGGTGATGGAGAAAATTCTGCGCGCACGCGTCGAACGCGACCCGCAGAAGGCGGAGGCGGTGTTTGAACTGGCGGCATTTTTCCGGGCGCGGCGTGATGTGGTGGCGGAGGACAAGCTGCTGCGTGAGTTCACCAATGGTGCGGTGACGGCGGCCGAGCGTCAGCAACGGCTTGGCGATGCGTCGGCATTTTTAGCGGCGAGCAACAACATCGACAGCGCAATCATTTTGGCGCGTGAAGCGGTGTCGAAGCCGGATGCCGGACGTGAGGCGTGGCTGCGGCTGGCGGAGTTGCTCGCTGAACAGGGGGAAAACGAAGAGGCCGCAGAATGGGTGGAAAAGGCGTGGTATGCGAGCATGACGGACGAGGAACGTGTGGATGTGGACGAACGGCTGTTGTCCATTCTGATGGGCGACGCAAAATCGACGGCGAAACCGGCCGCCAATGGTGAGTTCAAGCTGCCAGATGCGTTTACGGGCACGGGCTTTGCGAGCGATGAAGGGGATGGACCGAAGCGCGAAAAGCTGCCGGAGCGGGTGATGGAATTTGCGCAGAAGGTCATCGCTGCGGCGAAGAAGGTTGATTTCAAATCGCAAGCAGCTCAAGACGCCGGGTTTCGTGGTTTTTGGTGGGCACTACGGACAAACCGGTTCGATGAAGCCTACGACCTCCTCTACCAGCTGGAGTTTGATCCACTGACAAAGAAGGCGCGGAGGGTGTCGCTGGTGGTGGAGCAGTTGAAGCTGGATCTGGCGCAGGCAGACGAGAATTTTTCTTTGGTGGAGCGGCAGTTGCTGCGTCTTTCGGAACTGGATGCGCCAGGGAAGGTGCGTTACACGCTGCGGTTGGCGGAACTGCTCTTGGAGTCGGAACGCCGCGTGGATGCGGAGACGGAGAGCCGGGGCTGGAAGAGCAACACGCCGCTGCCGCCGCCGGGCGTGGCGGCGGCGAAGGTGCTGGAGCGGGTGTATCGTGAGTTTCCGGAGTCGGGGCAGTTGTTGTCAGCCCTGACGCAGATTTATTTTCTGCAACGGCGTGTTGAGGATGCGCTCAATCTTTGGAAACAGGCGGTGAAGCGTGTGGAAGGGCCGGCAGCGGTGCCGCTGCTGGAAAGTTATGCGGACATTCTGCTGCGGCAGCACAAGATCGCTGAGCATGTGGAGGTGCAGGCACAGATCATGGAGCGTGAGACGGAGGTAAAGCGGCGGCGTGAGGTGTTGCGACGCTGCATTGACCGGCTGACGTTTTCAGATGCCAGTGGTGGTGAACTGGCGCCGTCGGTGGCGCGTGATCGTTTGAAACTACTGGAGCGTGCGCTGTTGGAGCGCGTGCAGCGGCACCCGTTCGACGGCTTTTATCATGAGGCGCTGGCGCAGGTGTTTGAGCGCAGCGGGGATCATGTGAAGGCGTTTGCGAGCATGAAGCAGGCGTATTACACCGCCCCGGACACACCGTTTTCGCTGGATCAACTGCGTGATGCGGCGCTGAAGGTGGCGGATGTGAAATCGGCGATTTATTTCCAGAAGCAGATCGCGGCGGCGGCTCCGCCGAAGGAGATCGCGGCGGAATCGCGGCGGCTGGTGGAACTGCTGGAGCAGACGTTTCAAATCGCGGAGGCGGATCGTGTGCGGCGGCGTCTGGAAAGCCGGTTCTCGCAGGATGCAGGAGCGCTGGAGGAACTGGCGAAGTATTATCAAACCACGGGCCAGGACGAGGCGGAGCGGCGAGTGTATGAGCAGATGTCGCGGGTGCGGACGTGGGATGGCCGGGCGCGGCTGCGGTTGGCGCTGAAGTGCCTGCGCTTCGCGGACGAGGCGGAAGCGGAGAAGCAACTGCAGGTGGTGTTGAGCACGCCGGTGAAGGCCGGCAGTTATGCGCTGAAGGGTGTGCGGGCACCGCTGCCACTGACGGACACGCGGCGCACAGGTGGCGGGGTGACGACGGGTGATCTGGTGTCGCTGCTGGATCTCGCACCGGGTTTGGAACGCAAGGAACTGGATACACTGCGGGCGTTTCTGGGCCAGCCGCGTGCAGAGTTTGCCGAACTGCCGGAGGATGCGGCGCTGGTACGGCTGCGAGCGATCGAAGAGCTGGCGAAACTGCGCCGCACGAATGGCGGTGCGGGCTTGAACGCGTGGATCAAGCAGTGGAGCGAGGACGCGAAGGCGAACGAGCTGGAAAAGCTGTGGGCTTTTTATTATGCGAGTGCGGGCGCGGAGTTTCGTGCGGTGCTGCACAGAATTTTGCCGGACACGAGCACGCTGGAGGCGCAGTTCTGCCTGCTGTGGCTGACGGTGCGCAGCCATGGCATGGCGGAGGCGGTGCAGTGGGCAGGTGAGAAAGGCTGGGCGCCGCAGGTGATGAAAGCACGCGCTGAACTGCTGCAGGCCTGTGTCTCGATGCTGGCGGATGTGCCGGGCTTTCGCTACCACCCGGAAGAGCTTCAAGTTTTGGGAGATTCGCGGGTGCTGCGCGTTGCCGCCGTCATCGACCTCACGCGCAAGCTGGCGGACAAGCAGCGCTACGACGAGGCGCTGGCCTTGGGCGAGAGTTTGCCGCGCAACTCGCCGGAAAATGAGATGGGCTACGCGCAATTTCTCGCCCGCATCGCGGAAAGTGCGGAGCGCTGGGATCTGGCACGGCAGTATCTCAATGCAGCGGTGGGTGGACCCGTGGCGGCGGAAAATTATCGCATGAGCTACGATCCGTTCCTGCTGAGCGTCACGTTGCTGAGCCGGATGGCAAATTCCGAGCAGCAGCGCGAGGAGGCGCTGCGCACCGCCTGGCGGCGGCTGCAACGCACGCAGCCTTCCGCGATGACCTCGATCCGCAAAGCGACGGTGTCGGGTCTGGCGGGCGCGGAACAGCAGGGTGCGCAGACGCTTGGGCGTTTTTTATCGGGGCCGTTTCTGGCGCAACGTGACATAGCGGAATCGAAAGGCAGCCTGATCCCGCAGGGGGCGTCGCGCTACGACGAGCCGCTGCATTTGCGCAGCCTGTGGGAGGAAACGCAGGAGATCGAGGCGCTGATGGTGCAGCAGGGCCTCGGCAAGGTGGTGAACGGCGCGAACGCCACCCTCGCCGCGCATTCGGGTGCTACGATGCTGGGACCGCGTTCTGATTCGGAGTTCGGCGAGTGGCGCATCAATGAACTGCTCGGCCGGCTGCGCGGCGTGGATTATCCGACGCGGAAACGGCTGATCCGCGAGCATCTGGCGGCCGTCGATCTGCGCACCGAGCACTCGGTGGACACATTGGGAAATCTCGGCAGCCGGTTGGAGACTGCGGGCATGGTGCGCGAGGCGATCACTGTTTACAGCATGCTGCCTGATCGTGCGCCGTCGAATCCCGATTACGCGCTGTGGATGCTGCGCGTCTGTGAAAATGCGATGGAGATCGAGCCGGGGCTGAGTTTTGCCCTCAAACTGCTGCTCGCCGAACCGCCGCTGAAGCCGCCGCAGCCGGGGGATGACACGCTGCGCGAAAAGCATGCGCTGTTCCTCGCGCGTGATTTCAATGTGGACGAACTCCGCCGCCAGGGCTTCCGCGAACAGTTCTCGCAGGTGCTCGAACGCCGCCGTCCGCATGAGATTTCGTATCTGCGTGAACTCGGGCTGCTGTTGGAGCGCATGCAGGATGACAAGGCTGCACTCTCCGCCTGGGACCGTCTGCACGCGGCCTATGTGGCGAACGACCAGGCCGGCACTGATCTCGATGTGGAGGCGAGTTTGCACCGCGCACAGATCCTGCAGCGTCTGGGACAACTGCAGGCCGCCTTGAAACTGCTGCACGAAGTGCCGCTGGCGGAACCGATGGATGCTGCGGCGCAGGAGGTGCTGAAACTGCGCTGTCAGATCGCCACCACCCTCGGCGACTGGACTGAGGTGCGTGAACTGATGACGCTGTGTGTCGAACGCAAATCGCTGCCCTGTGTGGTGGCGCTGGCGGCAGGGCTGCGCATGCATGACCGGGCCGCCGAGGCGCTGAATTTGCTCACCCAGGCCGAGCGCACGCTCAAGGGCGACCAGGAACGTTTTTCGCTGCGATTGGAGCAGCTCAAGGTGCTGGCGACAGATGCGAACTGGACGCCGGAGCGCGGCCGCGCGCAGATTGCCGCACTGTTCCGGGTGACGACGCGGGATCTGGACACGCTCAAGGGCATGCATCAATGGCTGAAGGAACTTGCAGGTGGAAAACTGGCGGCGGGATGGCCGGCGGTGCTCCGCACTGAGGCACGGGCGGGCGCAGATCGACCGCTGGCGGCACTGGCGCTGAGCGCTTTCACTGCCACGCTGCCGCAGGAGGCTCATGCCGACTTCATCACGGCCTGGCAGAAGGCCGAGGAAAAAGACCGACCCTGCATCGAACTCGCCGCCGAAGCGCTGCTGCACGCAGGCCGTGCGGGGTGGGCCTGGGATGCGTGCGAGATCGTGGCCGGCATTCCCACCTTGCGCGAGCAGGGCCGCAAGCTGCCGCTCGCCGTGCGCGTGGCGCATGCCTTGAACGATGCGGCGGCAGTGCAGGAGCTTTTCAGTGAAACGTTGCGTCTGTCCTTCCCTGGCGGCGTGCAGACCATTGAATGGGCGCGTGCTTTTGAAGACACCGGCCATGCGGGACTCGCCCATGAGTTGTTTGATGCTGCCTTGCAGCGTCTCGAGGGCACTGCGGCCTTGCAGCCTGACTTGTTCGCGGCCTATGCACGTTTCCTCGTGCGCCAGCGTGATTTCGAGGCAGCGGAGGCGTTTCTCATGCGCATGAATTGGGCGCTGCCGAATGAGTCGGCGAAACTGGTCTTTGAACTCTACCAAAGCTGGGGCAAACTTGCCGGCATCGAAACAGAGTTGCCCAAGTTCCATCTACCCGGTGCGGTGAAGCAGGAAATTGCCTTTCTCAAGCGCCAGTTCACCGCCAAACCACCACCACCACCACCATGAACCACGCCGCGCGATTTCTGATCTGTATCAGCGCAGGTGTGGCCCTATGCCAGTGCTCCAGCCCGAAGAAAAAGACAACGAGCTCGGCGGAGCAGAGCCTCGTGCAGCGTGCCATGGCGAAGCCGGATGACAAGAAGCGCAGTCAGTTTGAGAAATACATCAGCGGCAGCGGCCATGGCCCTCAAGGCAGCACGGGGGCTTACTTCCAGAAGCAGGTGCATAACTCCAAAAGCTTCTCCGGTGGCAACTCCTACGACGGGCAGAAGCAGTTCAAGACCAGCCAGAGCAGGTTCGGCAAATCCAAGGTGCCGGGAATGGATCAAACCTATGCCTTGGGAGACAAGACGCCGTCAGGCCTCAACGGTGCGTACAAGGCGGAGCAGTCACGGTTCGGCAGCATGCAGTCTCGTGATGGCAGTTCCGCCTTCAATGGCCCTGACAATTTCAAAACTGGCTCCGCTCTCACCCGCTCCAGGAGCGTTGGCAAAGCGCCGAGCATCATCGAGAACTACAACAGTATGGGTGGCAAAAAGAGCGCCTACTCCGAGGATGAAGTGCGGAAGCTGCTGAACCGGAATTGAGCCATTCAGCGCATGGCGTGAGGCAGGACGGGCTGTCCCCAGCCCGCCGCATCACGCCACAAGTCTTTGAATGACCGTGAGCAACATCGAAGTTCAGCAGCTTGCGCACGACGGCGCTTGCAGGAGCAAGCGCCCTACCTATTCACCTTCATGCGCATCCTCCACACCGCAGACTGGCACCTCGGCGCACGCCTCGTCGAGCGTGACCGCCTGCCGGAGCACGCCGCGTTTCTCGACTGGCTCATCGAAACGCTGCGCAGCGAGAAAATCGACGCCCTGCTGCTCAGCGGCGATGTCTTCGATGCCGCGAACCCGCCGCAGGATGCCGTCGCGCTCTACTTCGACTTCTTGAAGCGCCTCGCTGATCTCAAAACGGTGAAGGCCGTCATCACCGGCGGCAACCACGACTCCGCCTCCCACCTCAACGCCCCGC
>JAYVIO010000393.1:0-7469 GCA_043770175.1 Verrucomicrobiales bacterium
GTAACTATTCAGCACCCACAGTGTGGCAGGTGCTGGCCGCGCTTTTGGAGTGCGGCTGCGGCACCCTGAAAGGGTAAAGCTGCCGCTTTCGAGCGTCTCGTCGTGTTCGTGGCCTGCCCGGCCTGCGCAAAGCGGTAGCTGCGTTCGTTCCTCACTGCGCGACCGCACTCCAAAACCTGCCAGACCTGAATAGTTACATAACGCCATTCTATTGCCCCCATTCTCCTGCCTATTTCTGGCTCATCCGTTTTCCACCCAGGTCAGGATGTCTGAGGTTGCGCGTGAGAAATGCAGGTTAGCTCACCTCCAGTTTGCCCGTGCTGTCGCCCACTTTCTCGGCAGGCACACCCAGGCGGTCCAGCATCGAGAGATACAAGTTTGTCATCGGCGTTTCACCCGGCAGCACCACGCGTTTGCCTGGTGTGAATGTGCCGCCGGCACGTCCAGCCAGCAGGATGGGCAGATTGTCGTGATTGTGACGGTTACCGTCACCAATGCCGCCGCCGAATACGATCATCGAGCTGTCCAGCAACGTCGTGTCGCCCTCTTTGACCGCTTTCATCTTGTCGAGGAAATAACCGAACTGGCGCAGGTAAAACTGATCGATCTTTGCGATCTTCTCGAGCTTCTGCGGATCGCTTTGGTGATGGGAAAGATAGTGATGCGCATCCGGCACTCCCAGTTCGGGGAAGCTGCGGTTGCTGCCATCATGCGCGAGCATGAAGGTCGAAAGACGTGTCGTGTCCGTCTGAAACGCCAGCACCATCAGGTCAAACATCGTGCGGATATGCTCCTCATACGAATCGGGAACGCCTTCCGGGATTTTCACATCCGGCAGTTTCGCCGTAAACTTCTCCGCACGCTCGATGCGCTGCTCGATGTCGCGCACGGATGAAAAATACTCGTCCAGTTTGCGGCGATCGCTCGGGTTCACCTTGCCTTGCAGGCTTTTCGCCTCGTCCAGTACTGTGTCCAGAATGCTCTTCTGCATGCGCTTCGCACGCGCAGCTTCCTCCCCTTTGCCCGCAGTCGCCCCGAGGCCAAACATGCGTTCAAACACCAGCCGTGGATCCATCTCGGGAGCCATCGGCATCGTTTCATTCTTCCAGGCCAGATTGAACTGATAGGCGCAGGAGTAACCAGAGTCACACTTGCCCGAGCTGCGCTGGCCGTCCGTGCTTAGTTCCAACGATGGCAACCGTGTCAGATGGCCGATCTTCTGCGCCGCGATCTGGTCCACCGAGATGCCGAGATGAATGTCCGCGCCTGCCGTTTTCTTTGGCATGCAGCCAGTAAGGAACGTCGCTGTTGCACGCGCATGATCCCCACCGCCATTGCCATGACTGCGGGCAAAATCCTGCATCAGCCCGGAGACCACCATGAAATCACCGCGATGCTTCTCGATCTGTTTCAGCGAGGGCGACATTTCATAGCTGGTACCCTCGCCTTTCGGCATCCATTGCTCGACGTTCACCCCATTCGGAATGTACAGCCACGCGGCGCGCATGGGCTTGGCGGGTGATTTGGCGGCGGCAAAGGCACGCGTGCCAAAGGATTCCAGAAACGGCAGCGAAATCAACGAGCCCAGCCCCCGCAAGACATGGCGGCGGCTGAGCGAATGGGCGGCGAGGGAGGTTTCGCGAAATTCGTTCATACAAAAGGACTACGATGAGGCTGGAAAGAAACTTTCGTGCCAGACAGTGGCATCCATTACGCCGCAATCGCGAAAGTAGTTGAAATTCAGAGGCGGCAAGGCCCGATTAGAGCTTCCCCGCAAAAAACCATCAAAAAACATGAAGCACACCTGCCTCCTCCTCACCGTCATCACCGCACTTGCTCTTCCCGTCCTCGCTCAGGATGCGAGCGTCGCCATCATCGAACTCAAGCCCAGCGCGAATCCTTCGACACCCCTTGGCTATGAGAAAACCGAACTCACCGTCAAAGCCGGCCAGAAGGTGAAGCTTACGCTCAACAACACCGGCGGCATCCTTCCCCAGCCGCATAATTTCCTGCTGCTCAAGCCCGGCAAGCTCGACGCCGTCGGCGCACTCGCCAACGCCATGCTCGCCGACCCCCAGGGCATGGCCAAAAGCTACATCCCCGAAGCCGCCAAGCCTGACATCCTGGCCAACACCAAGCTCGTGCAGCCGAACTCGAGTGAGACCATCGAGTTCACCGCTCCTGCCGACGCCGGCGACTATCCCTACATCTGCACCTTCCCCGGTCACTGGATGCTCATGCGCGGGGTTATGCACGTCACCAAGTAATCTCACCAACCCAACGCGCACCTCATGAAACACATCCTCTCCGCCACCCTCCTCGCCTTGATCTCGCTCACCTCCGCCCTTCGTGCGGAGGATGGGAAGCTCGACGTCGCCGGCCTCTCCTTCAAATTCGCCGCCCCTTGGGCCTCAGTTGAAAGCACCGGTATGTTCCGTGCTGGTACACTGGCCGCCAAAGTGGAGGGTGCAGAAAAGCCCGTCGAGGCAGTTTTTTACAGCTTCCCCGGCCCTGGTGGCGGCGGTGACGTGGAAGCCAATGTGAAGCGCTGGCTCGGCCAGTTTCAGGGCACGCCTGAATCGAAGCGCGAAGAGATCGACGCTGGTGGAAAAAAAGTCACCCTGGTGACCGCCACCGGCACCTACAACGACGGCCCGCCCATGGGAGCCAAGACGCCGAGAGAAAACTACACCCTCATCGCCGCCATTGTTCCCACCGAAGAATCCAACATCTTCGTCAAGCTCACCGGCCCCAAAGACGCCATCGCCAAACTGGCCGAGAACTTTAAGAAGCTCGTCATCAGCCCGTTCGCCAAATAAATAGCGCGGCACACATCGACCGAATTAAATCCAAGAGGCAGGTGGCATCCACCTGCCTCTTTTTTTTGCCTGCGGAATGCCGCGCACGCCATCCCATAAAAATTCATCCCCAAACTTGGCACGCGCCATGCTTGGTTCTGGCTCGGAGTTAAAATCCACACACTGACTTATGCTGAAACTCAACCACACTCGAACCTGGCGCAGCATGGCAATTGCTGCGGTAGTCGCCCTCAACACACTCGCATTCAACCCCGGCGACGCCCGAGGTCAGACTGCGGCTCCGGCACCCGCTGCCGCCCCCGCCCCGGCTGCCCCTGCGGCAGCTCCCGCCCCGGCCCCGGCCGAGCCTGCTCCAGCCCCCGCTGCCGCCGCGCCCACGCTTGAGGACGTCACGAAGGATGTGGCTGACATTAAGCAGTATTTCAATAACATGGCTCCTGCGGGATCGTTGACCGGCATCGCTGGTCCCGGTCACAACGGCTTCATGATGATCTGCGCCGCACTGGTGCTCTTCATGACGCTCCCCGGCCTCGCCTTGTTCTATGGTGGTCTCGTCCGCTCCAAGAACGTCCTCTCCGTGCTGGCTCAGTGCCTCGGCTGCGCTGGCTTGGTCACCATCCTGTGGTACTTCGTCGGTTACTCGCTCGTCTTTGGCGAACATTTGGCACCTGAAGGTGCGCCGAAAGACTGGGCCGCTCCTTCTTGGGCACCCTACCTCGGCAGCTTTAAATACTTCTTCCTTCAAGGTGTCGGCGCTGCACCCAACACCAACTACGCCGGCTGGCCCAGCCAGTCCGTGTTCAGCATGTATCAGCTCATGTTCGCCATCATCACCCCCGGCCTCATCGTCGGTGCCATCGCTGAGCGCATGAAATTCTCTGCCATCATGCTTTTCATCACCTTGTGGATGTTCCTCGTTTACTTCCCGCTCGCTCACATGGTCTGGGGCTTTGACGGCCTCATGAATGGCGTCTGGAACACTGGTTCAACCGTTCCTGCCATCGACTTCGCTGGTGGCACCGTGGTTCACATGTCCTCCGGTTGGTCTGCTCTTGTCCTCTGCCTCCTGCTCGGCAAACGTTCTGGCTACGGCAAGGAAAAGATGGCCCCGCACAGCATGGTCCTCGTCATGGTCGGCACCGGCATGCTCTGGGTCGGCTGGTATGGTTTCAATGCTGGTTCCGCCCTTGCCGCTGACGGCATCGCCGCCAACGCCTTCATGACCACCACGCTCGCTGCCGCCACCGCCTGCTTCGTCTGGGCCGTCGTGGAAAAAATCCACAAAGGCAAGCCTTCCGTCCTCGGCTTCTGCTCTGGCGCTGTTGCTGGTCTGGTCGTCATCACCCCGGCGGCTGGCTTCGTCAATGCCAAGGCGGCCATGATCATCGGCGTCCTTGCCGGTGTCATTCCTTACCTCGGCGTCATGGTGCTCAAGCCGCTCTTCAAGTATGACGATGCGCTCGACACCTTTGGCGTCCACGGCATCGGCGGCACCCTCGGTGCCATCGTCACCGGCATTTTCGCCAACAGCAGCATCAATGGCAACCTCACCACGGCGAACGTCTATGTGAACAAGGACCTCGCCAAGCTCATCGCTGATGCCGGCGGTCAGGGTGGCATTTTGATGAACCAGCTCAAAGCCTGCGGCATCACCATCGTGCTCTCGGTGGTCGCCACTGTGGTCATCACCCTCATCGTGAAAGTCCTCGTGGGTCTGCGTCCGACACCGGAAGAAGAATCCATCGGCCTCGACCTCTCCGATCACGGCGAAGCTGGTTACGAACATTAATCCACGCAGGGCACGTCCCTGCTAAACTCCAAAGCCGGGCTGAGCAATCAGCCCGGCTTTTTTGTGTCTTCTCAAAGGACCGGGGACATCCTGTCCCCGTCAGTTTGGCCGCTCCCGCTCCCCCCCCGGCTCTTGACCTCTTGACGCACAGCACTTGACCGCGAAGCGTTACCTCATCAACGCCAGGATCAACTCATCCAGCTTGCTGGCGATCGCCTGCATCTCGCCCTGGGTCGGCGGATCGCTCACGGTCATGCCGAGTGTGTTTACCGCGTTGCTGTTGTTGCTCGTGCCATTGATCGCGCTGTTGAGCTGTGCATTCGTCACCTCGCCCGGCTGGCCCTGCGGGCCGCTGCCGCCGTCGTTGCCGCGCGGAATGCCAAACTGAAAGCGCACATTGCTGCCGTCGAAGTTCGTCTGCACCGTGGCATTCTCCCAAGGATTCAGGGTCGTCACACTGTCCACGATGGCATTTGCAAACGGCGGCCCTTGCGGTCCTGGGCCGCCGTCGCTGCCGGTGTTGCCGCGCGGAATGCCAAACAGCAGCCGCACCGCGTTGCCATCAAAGCTCGCGTTTACCGTTGCGGCTTCGCCGGGATTCAGCGTGGTCACACCATCAATGACGAAATTCGTGAAGGGTGCTCCCGGCGGACCTTGCCCGCCATCGCTGCCGTTGGACCCGTTGCTGCCATTCGTCCCGTCATTGCCGCGTGGAATGCCGAAGGTGAACCGCACACTCGCACCATCAAAGTTCGTCTGCACCGTGGCGGGATCCCCGGGGTTCAGTGTGTTCACACCATCGACGATAAAACTCGTAATCGGCGGACTGCTCACACCATCTTGACCTCTGGGTATCCCAAAAGTGAAGCGCACATTCGCCCCATCCCAACTCACGCTGGCCTGCGCCGCATCGCCGGGATTGAGCGTGTTCGTGCCATCAATGACCGCGCCGGTGACGCTCGTCCCATCGCTGCCGTTCTGGCCGGGAGCCCCCTGCGGGATACTGCTGATGAGATCGACGATGCCCTGCAACTGGCCACGCATCTCCGCCGAGGAGTTCGGCGAGTTGTTTGCTGGTAGTGATGGATCAAAAGGCATGACTCGGAGAAGTTGGCAGTTGTTGACGATTCATCCTTCGCAGTGCTGCTTCGGAGAATGGATGGATGACGGTTGTTTACGATGGTTTGGAATCGTCCTCGTCCTCCTACTCGAACTCGTCCTCGATCATAGCGTGCGAATCGCAGCCAGCAGAGTCAAGCTTGCCAGAAGCATCCTTGGCATGAGTCTGGTTGTCTTGGGCGTCAGCGAGGCGGCAGTATCGAGGACGAGTAGGAGTAGGAGCACGAGTAGGATTGCGCCTCTGGCTGCTACGGGCTCACCGTCACCTTCTGCACATCGGTCCAGTCACCATTCGGCGTGCCTTTGTCCCAGAAGCGCATGCGATACTCGCGCACTTCGGGTGTGGCGGCGACGAGCAGCGGACGCTCGTCGTCATACGGACTCTCGGTGTCGATGGCGAGGAACTCCCACGCGCCCGTGCCACGGCGGCTCTCGATGTACACGCCCATGTGGCCGTACTTGTAGAAGGTCAGCTTCACACACTGGCAGCCGCTGCCTTGTTCTGAGGCGGTAAGGAACTTCGGCGTCGCCTTTTCCGTTCCCTCGGAACCCACGATGCCCAGATCGGTGCCGATGGCCTCCGTGTAGTTCGACGAGAGCTTCATCTTCACGATCAGCGCAAAGATACGCGTCAGCAGACCGGGCAGCGTGGCGGTGACACCGGCGGGCAACGTGGGTGCCGTGAATGTCGGCAGCACGATGGTGCCGCCGCCCGCGCCGGCCAGCACGTCATCCACCGCGTCCGTGGTGCTGGGGGAGAAATTGCGCACCGCGCTGAGCCAGGAGCCCAGCACGTAGTTGCCGAACTTCGCGTCGTTCACACTCGCGGTGATGTCGGGGGCTTCCACGTCGAGCGTGGGACCGTGGATGGGAAGTTTCACGCTGAAATTGTCGAGCCAGTTCACTTGGTCGCCGATGCGGCTGGGGTAGTAGTCTTGTCGTTTCATGGTGGTGTGTGTGTTGGTTTTGCGTCGGGGGTTGAAATAGTCGGAGGCAGGCGGTGGTGTCGGAGGCTCATCCCAAAAGCCGCTGTCCCAGGTGCCGGTGTCCCAGGTCATCGGGAGCGAAGGGCCAAGAGCGGAGAGCAAAGGGTAGGGCGCGTTGTCCTCAACGCGCCGGTGGCGGCGGCTGGAGGACCAGCCGCCCTACCTGAAATGAAGCCTCCGGGGTCGCCGTTCCCGGCGGCGGGGGCACCGCTGGCTGAACCGGGGGCACCGCCGGACGAAAAGGGGGCCACCCCCGAACGCCGGAGCGCTGCCCCCGGGCGGTTCATCGACGCACCCGCACGGCGGAACTCCGCCCCCGGCTGGCGCATCGACGCCCCCGCGCCGATGGGGGGCACCGCTCCCGGTGGGAACTCCGCCCCCGCGCCGTCCAGCGACGCCCCCGGCACGCTCAGGTCCGCCCCCGAACCAAAAGGGGGCGGCGTTTGCCGGGGAAAAAGCACCGTTCCAGGCCGGAAAGCAGCCCCTGGAGGCAAAATCGGGTGAGTTGGGCGGCAAATCGAAGGCATTGCAGGCGGGATTGAATTTCGCCGCCATTCCACCACGCCCCCCGCGCAGTCCGTTAGCCAAATGAATTTGGCGCCTCTCCACCTCTCCAAGTCTCCACCTCTCCAAGTCTTGCTCCCCGCTTCTACCCCCTCCGCTCCGCTGCCGCCGTCAGTTCCGACAGCGTCGTGCCAAAGCGGAAGGCGATCCGCGCCAGCGTCCCCGTCAGGCAGCCACGGTCACAGTTGCCCT
>JAYVIO010000394.1:0-7443 GCA_043770175.1 Verrucomicrobiales bacterium
ATGGACACGATGTTGGAGACGGTGCCGATGCAGCAGGTGACTTTGCGTCCCTCAGCGAAGAAGGAAGCAAGTGTGTTGCGCCGCTGGAAGATCGCGGCCTTTTCCGGTGCGGCGGCGGCGGTGGTGGCGATGGCGTTCTTGGGTTTTTGGGAGCGTCCGCAAGCGTTGCGGGATCGGAATGCCGCGGTGGCCGTTTTGAAATCGAGTTTCGAGGCAGTGATCGACGGACGCGAGGTGTTGCTGGGTGAGCAGCCGATGCGTGCGGGCACCTACAGGCTGGAGCGGGGGAGTGTGCAGTTGCGATTCGGCAACGGTGCGGATGTAGTGATCGAGGGACCGGCGGCATTTGATTTGGTGGACGCGGCGACGATGCATTTGAACCAAGGGAGTCTCTGGGCGCATTGCTCGGAGGAGGCACGCGGCTTTGTCGTGCGGATGCCGGGCGGGCGTGAGTTGGTGGACTTTGGCACGGAATTCGGCGCACGCGTGGATGCCGAAGGTGGAGCTGAGGTGAAGGTGATGCAGGGTGAAGTGAAGATTAGCGATGCCGTGGCCAAGCCGTTGGATCTGACCACAGGTAAGGCGGCCCACTGGGAGCTAACGGCACCGCCGCTTGCGATGAACACAACGAAGGTGAAGCCTTTTCAAACGGCGATCATGCTCGCGGACAAGGTGAAATCCGCGCCAGCCACGAACGACCAGACAAGAGTGTATTACAAAGAACCGCGCGGCGAATGGAGCCGGGCTTCGGCCTGGAGCACGGGTGCCCTGCCCGGGGCGCATGAACTGGAGCGAGTGGTCTTGAATCATGGACAAAACATTCAGGTCACTCCCAACACGCCACCGTCGGCGCACCCCGTGGACATCCATGTGAGCAATGCCCCTGCCAGCGTGTCGGGGCCGGATGCAACGCTGGAGATCATGGGGAATCTAGAGTGCCAGATGTTGCGGATTGCCACGGCGGGCAAGGCGGACGGTCTGGTGCGGCAGACGGGTGGCACGCTGAACGTCACGGATTCATTCATCGCGTCCTCGAACACAGGCTCGGCTGCTCGCAGTGTTTACGTGTTATCAGATGGGGCGTTGAACGTGGGACATGAGTTGGCGCTTGGCCGCTACGGGCCGTCGGAATTCACTCTGAAGGGCAGCAAGGGCGTCGTCACTGCGGGTCGTATGTATCTCGGCGCGGGGGCTGTCTTGTCCTTTGTGCTCGACTCCGATGGTGCAGGCCTCATCAAGCTGCGGGACACGATCGTGAGGAACAATCAAGCCCGGCTAGTGATCGATGGCACGCAGTATCGCGGCGGGCCAAAGACGATTCCGCTCGTGGTCTGTGGCGCTGATTTGACTGAGAAAAGCAGGTTCGCTCCGAAGCAGATGAGCTTTACTGGATTCGCTGGCGTGCTTCCGCGTCTGGCCTTCCATTCGGGTGGCATCGATCTGGTGCTCGAAGCCGTGCGCTGAGGTTTGGAAACGATCCTTTTGTGGCGAGCTGAAGTTTTTTTCAGAATCTTCGTCACCAAAGCGGCTGGGGCGGTATGACCTTTGCCTGAGTTGTGATCTAGCCGGATTCTGACGTGGGCACTCAACCTGCCACAGTCGCCAATGGAATTCGCTTCTTCGTTCAATCATTGCCTGTTTATCAAAAGACTCGCCACTGCTGCCGCGCTCGCGCTGCTGGTCAATCAAGCCACGGCCGCCACCTTCACTTGGACTGGCACTACCACTGGCAACTGGTCTACAACTACGAACTGGAGTGACGGCGCTATTCCAGCGGTTGCCAACACCACCGACGTCATTATGAGCGGCACCACGAATGTTGGGGGCATGTTTGCAGGAGGCAACAGCTACACCGTCAGATCGCTGACGTTTGATGACACTAACGATGCGAACACCCTGCTCAATTTGAACGCCACCCTCAATCCTGGCTCAGGCTCGCGCACTCTGACATTTTCTTCAGACTCAGGCAATGCAACCTTGAGCGTGGCAGCCGGCTCCACCGGAGATAAGACTATTAACCGCCTTGGCTCCACAACTGCTAGTGTCATCCTTACGAGTTCTCTGGATATTAGTCACAACGGCAGCGGGACGCTTACCTTTGGGACGCAATCGGTAATTACAAGCGGTGGTGGCATCAATAAATCCGGCACCGGCACCTTGTCCCTGCTGGGTAACAACACCTACACCGGCGCGACTAACGTCACGGGCGGCACGCTTAACCTCCGTCATGCGACCGACACGCTTTCCAGCAGTTCGGCAGTCACGGTGGATGGTGCCACCGCCATTCTCTCGATCGCCGGTAACAGCGACACGGTTGGCGCGGTGAGTTTGAAAAACGGTGGATCCATCACCGGCTCCGGCGGCACCCTGACAGGAACCAGCTACGCGGTGGAATCCGGCAGCGTTTCCGCCATTCTCGGCGGCGCAGGCATCGCCTTGACCAAGTCCACTGCGGGCACCGTCACCCTCTCCGGCGCTAATACCTACACCGGCACGACCACGATTCAAAACGGCACGCTGGCCCTGGATGGAGCCGCAAATCGTCTGGCAGTCGCAGGCGCTGTTGTTCTGGGCGACACCGGCACCACCGGCAAACTGGTCCTCGGCGGCACGACGACGGCGAGTCAGACCCTCACCGCTCTGACGACGACCGGCTCGGGAGGTTCGGTGGTGGGCGGAAATGCCTCAAACTCAACGCTCACGCTCAATATTGCCAGCAGCAACACCTTCGCCGGCAGCCTCGGCGGCGCGGGCACGAATGAGAACAACTTCGCCCTCACCAAGGACGGGGCCGGCACGCTGATCCTCTCCGGCGCCAACACCTACACCGGCGCGACCACCATCAACGCCGGCACGCTTTCCCTCGGTCATGCGACCGACACGCTTTCCAGCAGTTCGGCAGTCACGGTGGATGGAGCCACCGCAGTGCTCTCCATCGCCGGTAACAGCGACACGGTGGGCGCGGTGAGTTTGAAAAACGGGGGATCCATCACCGGCACGGGCGGCACCCTGACAGGAGCCAGCTACGCGGTGGAATCCGGCATCGTTTCCGCCAAGCTCGGCGGCGCAGGCATCGCCCTGACCAAGTCCACTGCGGGCAACGTGACCCTCTCCGGCACCAACACCTACACCGGCACCACCACCGTCAACGCCGGCACCTTGCAGGTCGCCTCCACTGGCGCTTTGTCCAGCGGCGGCATCACCGTCGGTAGCACCGGCTCGCTCTCCATCTCCGCCGGCAGCAGCGCCACCCGGACTCTGACCAACGCCATCACCCTCGACGGAGGCACCCTCAAGGGCGGCGTGATGGACAACGTTGCTACCGTCAGCGGGCTCAGCGGTGCCGGCACATCGAGCACTTCTGTGGACGCCAACGGCGTGACCATCATTATCAAGGGTTCCGGGCTGAGCGCTACCACCGCCAATCTCACCTTGGCTAGCGGGGTCACCGTCACCGGGGCCAACCAGTTGCTCGTGGGCGGCGGTGCCGGCGGCGGCGGCGGCAGGTCCAGTCGAACCGACGGTGGTGGCGGCGGCGGCGGCTTTACGGTTCTCACCACCGGCGATTTGTCCGGCACATTGGCGCTGACCGCAGGCGGCGGTAGCGCGGGAGCAGCTTCTGGCGGCGGTGCGACAGCGTCGGGTGGCACGAGTTCGATCGGCGCCACTACGGCGTCGGGAGGCGGCGGGGCGGCTACCTCGGCCGGCACCCCCAATGGGATGGGTGGCAACAGTAGCCAGACGATCGGCGGAATAACAACCCCATTCACAGGGGGCCTTGGTGCCGGTGCAACTACCGCTAACAACGGCGGCGGCGGTGGTGCGGGAAGTTCCGCTAATGGTTCTGTCGGTCTGGCTGGCCTTATAGGCGGCGCTGGTGGCGCGGGAACACAGATCACCACCGGGGTCGTTGGCCTTTCCGGTTATCTGGGGAACAATATCTTCGGCGGCGGCGGCGGCGGCGGCGCAGATACTACTCGCGGCGCTGGCGGCGCTGGCGGCGGCGGGCAAGGCGCGCAAAGTGGGGCGGGCGGTGCAGGCACGGATGGTCTTGGCGGTGGTGGCGGTGGTGGCGCGAACGGGACCACCGGGACCGGCGGCGTCGGCGGGGCCGGCAGCGTGGCGATTCAATACGCCTACGACAGCAATGTGGCAGCCGGAACCCTGACGCTCAGCGGCGGTATCACCTTGAACTCCACCTCCACGCTGGACGCCGTCCGCAGCGGCGGCCTGATCGATGTCACGACCATCGGGATCACGGGCGCCGGCGGTCTAAACATCGCCTCCTCGGCTTCGTCCGGCGGCGTGGTGCGATTTAGCGTGGCCAACACCTATGCCGGCGACACCACCATCAACAGCGGAGCCATTCTTCGCCTGAACGCGACCAATGCCATGCCCTTCGGCAGCGGCAAGGGCAACGTCTCAGTCACCGGCATGCTGGATCTGAACGGCAATTCCACGCAAATCAACGGCCTCAGCGGCAACGGCATCGTGGACGGCACCAGCGGCACACCGACGCTCACCGTCGGCAACAACGATGCCACCAGCAGCTTCGGCGGAATCATCCAGAACACCGCTGGCACGCTGGCCCTCACCAAAAGCGGCGCGGGCACGCAGACCCTCTCCGGCACGAACACCTACACTGGCGGCACGACGGTGAGCGCAGGCACGCTGGAAGTGAACAACACCAGTGGCTCCGGCACCGGCAGTGGCACGGTGACCGTGAACTCGGGAGCGACTCTCGCGGGGGAGGGCATTATCACCACGGGCAGCAACAATTACGTTTACCTCAATGGCACGCTGCAAGTCGGCAGCCTCGGTGCCACGCAAGGCACGGTCTTTAGCCTCACCACGTCCGGCATGGGCAGCACAATCCTAGGTGGCTCGAGTTTCACCAGCTTTGATCTCTGGAACAGTGCCAGTGGTAATCAGAGCGGCAACCTCGCCGCAGCGGACATGCTGCGCTTGTTTGGTGATTTCAGCATCACCAGCGGAGCCTCATTGGTGCTCAACAATCCCAACTCGCGTAGCTTCATGGCAGGCGATGTCTTCAAGCTATTTGACTGGGCAGGTCTCGGCACACTGAACGGCACTTACGGCAGCATTGACTCCACCTCCCTGGGCCTTGGCAGCCTCATGCTCGACACGAGCAATCTCTACACCACCACCGGCGCACTGGCTGGCACGATTGGTTTCATCGCAGTCCCAGAACCCAGCCGTGCACTGCTCATGATGCTTGGCGTCATCGCTGCGCTGTCGCGCAGGCGGAGAGTGGCCACGGCAGCGTAAGCTCACGCGCCCGACCAAGAAAAATGATGCCAAAAAAAGATTCTACGCATAAATCAGGCATTCAATGCTGGGTTGCGTTGAGTCCTGAGCATCTGCGCAGGCTTTCACGCGCAGCGACGGGCCGCTCAGCCCATGCGCACCTGATGCTTGAAGCCATGAAATTTGCACGAACTCCTCACACATTCGCCCAAAAAGCTTTCGGCGTCGTTCTTGCCGCTCTCCTTCAGCTTGCTGGCAGCAGCTTTCGGGGAAGTAAAACCGGACACGTCGGCTAACCCATCACCCACATGAACCCAACGACCGTCCTCATCATTCTCTGTTCACTGCTGCTTCACGCAGCTAGCGGAGCCGCTCAAACAAAGCCCAACATCGTCTTCATTCTCACCGACGACCAAGGCTATGGCGATGTCGGCAAGCACGGGCACCCATTGCTGAAGACGCCGAACCTGGATGCGCTGCATGATCAAAGTGTGCGCTTTGAGCAGTTCTACGTCAGCCCGTCTTGCTCACCGACTCGCGCAGCGCTGTTGACTGGGATGCATGAGTTCAAGAACGGCGTCACGCACACCACCGCACCAAGGGAGCACCTGAACAAGGACGCAGTCATCCTGCCGCAACTGCTGAAATCCGCAGGCTATCGGACGGGTTTCGTCGGCAAATGGCACCTGGGCGGTGATGGCGACTATGCGCCGGAAAAGCGTGGGTTTGATTGGTGCTCCACCAACGTCGGTGGCCCCAACGTTCATTTTGATCCGGCTATCGTCCGCAATCGGAAGCGCGAGCAGAGGAAGGGATATCGCGAGGACATCTTTTTCGACGAGGCGATGACCTTTATCGACGAGAGCAAGGACACGCCTTTCTTTTGCTACCTCGCCACTTATTCGCCGCACGCGCCGCTGGACGCACCTGAGGAGTTCAGAGCACCCTTCCGCGGGAAGGTGGATGCCGAGGAGGAGAAGTTTCTCGGAATGGTCGCGAATCTCGACCACAACCTCGGGCGGCTGATGAAGCATCTGCGCGAGCGCAACTTGCAGGACAACACCATCCTCGTCTTCATGAACGACAACGGTGCAACGCACGGGCTGGATGTTTACAACGCCGGCATGAGAGGCAGCAAAGCCACCATCTGGCAGGGCGGCTCGCGTGCGATTTCGTTCTGGAGCTGGCCGGGCAAGTGGCAGCCGCATGCCGTGCAGAATCTCACCGCGCATCTGGACGTGCTGCCGACACTCTGTGAATACGCAGGCGTGAAACTGCCTGCGGATCTCGGCACCCGCTTGGAAGGCTTCAGCCTTCGTCCGCTGCTGGAGTCCAGTGCCCCCGTTTCATGGCACGACGATCGGTTGTTGTTCCATCACGTCGGCCGCTGGCCCAGCGGGCTCGCCGCCGCGCACAAATACGCCATGGCCTCGGTGCAGACCGGCGACTTCCTCCTGGTCCGCAGCCATCCTTGCGGTGATCCGGCGTGCAAACAATACTCCAGCCAATGCACCACGCTGCGGTCTGTTGAAAGCGGTGCCACCAGAGCCACCTACACGAAGGATAACGCGCAGCTTCACTGGGGCGTCACGCCACACGATCACTGGTCGCTTTTTGATCTAAAAAACGACATCCTATGCAAACAGGATCTCGCCGCGCAGAAGCCGGAACTGACGTCCAAACTCGCCGCCGCCTACGACCAATGGTGGAACGGACTCTTCCCCACCATGATCCAACTCGGCGGCGACAAGGGCGACCCTGACCTGCTGAAGAAGCGCACAGTCGAAAAGTAGAAGGAAGCTCCATCAACAAGATGAAACATACACTTGCACTCATCACCGCCCTGCTGCTCGCACCGCTGGCTGCGCTACCGCCATCCATTGCGTTCACGGCGCTCGCCCTGTCGTCTATTGACACGGTCTCGGCGGCGGAAACACCAGCCGAGCTGAAACCGTTCAACGTCAAAGACTTTGGTGCCAAAGGCGACGGCGTGACCGATGACACGGCAGCGATCAACGCCGCCATTGTCGCGGCACAGAGGCTGGGTGCGGGCGCTGTCGTCTCGCTGCCTGCAGGTCGATACAAAACGGCTCTGGGAGCGGAAAAGTCGATCCGCATCACGGGTGTTGAAGGGTTGACCTTTCAAGGCGAAGGCGACACAAGCATCGTCTCGGG
>JAYVIO010000395.1:0-2747 GCA_043770175.1 Verrucomicrobiales bacterium
GCCCAGGTGGCGAACTTCATGAATGCCTTCACCATGCTGTCGCTCAGATCGTCCGGGTTGAGTCCTCTTCGTTTCATTTCCCGCTGCACTTCATCGGGATTTGCTTGGATGAGTCGAGCATACTGACCGAACTCGGCACCCATGTCCGTGATCCGACCAAAAGACTCTGTGATCTCAGTGTCGAGCGAGGGTGGGATTTGCTTTTGCAAGGCGACGTTTTCCTTTTGGGTTCTGCCTGTCGCTTCCTCGATGCGGTGCAGTTCGGCGCTCGCAGCGGCGTTTTTTCCCATCAGGGATCTCGCCTCATCCTGTGCAGCCAAGGCAGCGCGATCATCTGGCGGTCGTGATGGTGCAAGCGTAGCACGCTGCGTGGCGATGGCCGCTTGCAGCGTAGCGCTTTCGCCGCTGCCTTGGCGCAGCCACAGTGCGGAGAGGATCGCGAGCACCAGCGCCGGAAAGTAGAGCATGTATTTTTTCATGGCTTGGTTGCGGGCGATTGAGGTGTGGCTTTGGCATCCTCGCCAAGGTAGTCCAACTCGGCGACTGACATGCCGCCAAGAAAGCCATCGGTGGCGATGAACAGCGGATGCTTGCGAGCTTCAGGAGGAAGAAGTTCCATGAGGTGTGCCTGCATCTCCTCACCAGCGGCCTTGCGTCGTGCTACCCACGCCTCAGCGTTTGCTTTGGGGCGCTGCGGGAAGCTCAGTCCGTCGTTTCTGAGCCGCTCGAAGTCAGCCAGAAGGGTGCTTTCAATGTGCTGACGAACGTCACCGGGCAGATTGGCACCTTCCTCTAATGCGGCGGCGAAAAAGTGTGCGGCATCTGCCGGGAGATCCTCGAGTTTGAGCACCCTTTTTTGCAAAGGAATGAGTTCGATGATTTCTTTTCCCATTTGAGCCATCAACTCTGCTTCTTTGGCCGATCGCTCGCTTTCAGGCAGTTTCTCCAGAGCGATCGTGGCCTCCATCATCGGCATCATCTTTCTCATCATCGAGCGGGCAAGGTCTTCGATTTTGCCGTGGGAGATGACGACTTCCTCGCTCAGTTGCTTCACTGTCGTCTGGGTCGTGACGAGACTGGCCTGGGCATCCTCTTGTGCCTGGCGTGCGAGGGTAAGGCGCTGGTTCAAGGCTGCTGCCTCGGCGCGCAACGCGGAATTGTCACGCACCACGATCGGTTTGGGAGCGATGGGTCGGGGTTGTTGCTGGAGCGTGGCGAGTTCTTCCCGCAAGGCAGAGTTGGCCTGCTTTTGCCAGACGATGGGGACTGCTGAGACGAGGGTGACGACGACAGTGAGTTTAATAGCGGTGTGTGCCATAAGTGTAGTGAGTGTGAGTGAAAGGGGGGCGGCGGTGGCTACCGTCGCAGCAACCGCGACGGACGAGGAGCCGACTTGCAGTGCTGCTGCGCCTACGAGTAGTGACGCAGCGGAACCACCAAAGCCACGACTCCGAAGCTGTGAACTGAGGCTCTGCAAGCCGCGTGATACCCGCTTCCTCACCGCAGGCTCCGTGAGGCCAAGCGCTGCCGCCATTTCAGCATAGGAGCGATCTTGCAAATGATGCATCACCACAGCCTCACGTTCGGCATCCGGCAGAGCCGCGAGCGCTTCTTCCAGCATGGGCCAGACATCGCTTTCCGGTGCGGTGGAGTCTTCTGCCGCGACCAGTTCATGCCTGCGTTGCCTCGCCGACTCGCTGCGGGCCGTCCGCAGTGCGATGTGCCGCGCCGCGTGATGCAGCCAGCCTGCGAGACTCGTGCGATCGGTGAGCATCCAGGCCTTTTGGGCCAGTGTGGCGAATACCTGCTGCGCGACATCGCGTGCCAGTTCTGCATTGCCCGTGATCCGCGCTGCGGTGCCAATGACGAGCCGCTCATGGGCACGCACCAGTGCCGCAAACGCTCTCTCATCACCCGCCAGCATGTAGCGGGAGAGGAGGTCGGCATCGGTGGGTGGGCTTCGGTTCATCATCTGTAACATCCCACCAGACAGCCTGTTTGTGACGAGAATCTCGAACCACGACGATCACGGCTGGATAATGAACAGTTTGCTACTGCCGTCGGGCATCGTCATCAGCGCTGCGGGCGTGTCTTGGAGGAGGGCGAGGAGTTGCTCGTCGTTCACCGTTTGAATCACGATGGGCTGGGGCTTGACTGGTGCGTGGACGATGGGCGATTCGATGGCTGGCTCGTGCTGCCAAATCAGGGCGCTGGTGGCGATGATGAGGATGGTCAGCAGTGCAGCGCTGGTGCGCTGACGGCTTTGACGCTGCCGCTCGTGGCGCAGCATCGAGAGAACCTCGGCGCTGGAGGGGCCGCAGTGCTCGCTGGAGGCTGGCAGCACGTCGTCGAGCAAGGTGCGGAGTTTATCTGGATCGCTGTTCATGAGCGTGGGGTTTGCAGTTCTTCGGCGATGAGATCGCGCAGCCGAACGCGGAGTCGGGCGAGCCTGCCTTCGACGGCGCGGGTGCTGAGCGCGTGACGTGTGGCGATGGATTCCAATGAATCTTGGGCAAAGTAGCGGCCTTCGATGAGCGCGCGCTCGTCGGCAGTGAGTTTATTCAGCGCAGACTCCAATGCGGCGGGCAGGTGGTTGTCAGCTACGGTGTCGATGACGGCAGGCTGCCACCATTCGGCGAAACGACTGAGCGCACGCAAGTAGCGCCCACCTTTGCGCCGCAGGTCCGTTGCGGCGTGACGCGCGGCACAGGCGATCCAACTCCACAAAGCCGATTCGTCATTCACGA
>JAYVIO010000396.1:0-22050 GCA_043770175.1 Verrucomicrobiales bacterium
CCATCTTGCTCGTCAGCCTGACAACCCTGCGAGACGGCTGTGTCGATGATGTCTGCATTCTCGATGCTCCCGACTTCCCAGGCTATCTGACCCACGCCACGACCGCCGCCTACTCAAGGGCAAAAGATGGAAGTGCTGCCGCACTGGCTGAATCCATCGCCAACGGCAGTTTCACCGTCGTTTCACCAATCCCGCAGCCTACGCTCGCCAAGATCATCGGCGGAGCGCGGAAGTCCGACGAACTGTCTGCCAGCAACAAGAAGCTGCTGCCGCAGTGAGACGTTCGGCCACGTGGAATGGCGAGGCAAATCAAGCCAGTGCCTCTTTGCAATACTGCACGCACTTCGCCACTTCCTTCACGGCATCGGAGCCTTCGGGGATCTTGTATTCCAGCTCGATCTCGGCGGGGAAGGTCCACTTCTCCTTGCGCATCAATTGCAGCACTTCCTTGATCGGGGTCTGGCCTTGCCCCCAAGGCACGTTGCCGCCGTCGGCGGTGCGGTCCTTCAGGTGCAGGTTCGTGATGCGGTCGTGATACTTCTCCAGCACGGGGATCGGCGACTTGCCCTTCGTGCCGGCGACGTAGTGGCCGATGTCGAGGTTGAAGCCGATGTATTGGCCGAGCTCGAGGATGGAGTCGAACTTGTCCATCTCCGGCAGGTTATTCGTGTGGTTGTGGAAGCCGACCCAAATTTTATGCTTGTCCGCAAACGGCGCGACGCGCGCGGCGAGGATGGCATTGCGCTCGGTGGTCACGCCGGTGCAGCCCAGCGCCTTGGCCACGAGGAAGCTGAACTCGATCTCCTCATCCGACTGCCCGAAGCCCATCTTGTGGATGTGAATGTTGACGCCCGCGTCGTTATACATCTTCCGCAATTCACGGCACTTCGCGAGCTGCTGTTCACGCTCCGCGTCGGTGGCCTTGCCCATAATGCCCGCGAAGTCCTGGATCGGCCCGCCCATGAGTTCCGTCTCGCTCAGGCCGTCATCGAGCAGCGCCTTCAGCGTTTCCTCCGCCGTCTTCGCCATGCTGCGGTAGCTATACGTGATGCAGCCGATGCGCACGCCGTTAAAGACGGAGCTGGGCTTGTCAGCGGCCGATGCGAACCGGGGAAGCGTGAAGCTGGTGGCGGCTGCGACGGCGGTGCCGAGGAAGCTACGGCGTGTGATGAGCGAGTTCGATTTCATGGGAAGGCTGAATGGAGGTGAGCTGCTCCTTCTGCCTGAATCCCAGGGAAATCAAGGACGTGGAGTGCTTGGGCTTCGCAGGCTTGCTCAAGAAGTGCCCGGTGAAGTTCAGCCGCCTCGTGGGCGCGGGGTGAATGCGCTGATCGTCACGGACGCCGAATCTCTGGATCTCCCTCGCGGTGAAGGTGTTGGAAGTCGCTGAGATTGATCGTGTAGAGGATGTCCGCCTTGGTCTTTCTGGCGGCGACCAAATGCATGTAATCGTAAACGCCGCCGCCTCGAACGCCTTGTTTCCGGGCGCAGCCCTGCGCCTCAATAATATCGTCCACGCCCAGCACCACGAAGTTCACGCACGGCACGATGCTTTCGCGAATCATCTTTGCGGCGACATCGGCATCGACCCTCAAGCCAAGTCTGCCGCCTGTGAGCGTCGCAAACGTCTCGTTCAATGCGTGCGGGGCGGTCCAGTTTCCGGCTTGGTTCAGCAGGGCGTCGCAGGCGGCGTGATCTGGATCATCTGGCGACAGAGATGCCACCAGCACCGAACTGTCCTAGTATTGGCTCATTTCCTCAAGGCTCGGTTGGCGAGTGCTTCACGTTCCTCACGAATCGCCTTCCCTGCATCCATTTTGATGCCGGTCGGCGCTAGAATGAGCCGACCACTTGTTGACCGAATGGTTTCCGTGACGACCGGAATGTCCTTCACGATCTCGATGCGATCCGAAGTCACCTCCGCACGCAGGCGCACTCCAGGCTCCACGCCGAAGACACGCTTCAGGGCATCGGGCAGATTGATCTGTCCGGCATCGTCAATGGTAAACGTCGCAGTCATCGGGCTGATATTGCCATCTACGCCTCGAATCGCAAGCCCGCCCTCACAAACCCCGAATCCCGGAAGCAGCCCGGCCATCGACTCGCCGCAAGGGACATTAGGGCGTGTGCGGGGGCAAAAAGCTCCATGCAACGGAACGAAGTGGTGACCAGCGCATGTATTGGATCACGAACACATGTTGCCGAGCCTGATCCATCATCACATGCCAAGACACCGACCCGATCGAATGCCGTGGATGATCATGGTCGTCGTGTGCATGGCTTTCGGCACGTCGAACATCACAGCAGTCGAGGCAGAGGCTCCGACAAAGCAGTTGTTCGGGCAGCACTGCGAGAAATGCCATTCGGGTGCCAAGCCCAAGGGGCACTTCGCCATCGCGAGCCTGTCGGACGACTTCTCAGACAAGAAGAACCGCGAGCATTGGCTGACGGTGCTCGAGCAGCTCAAGAACGGCGACATGCCGCCGAAGGAAAAGCCGCGTCCGCCGACCAAGGACGTGGAAGCCTTGATGGCGTGGATCAGTTCACGAGTTGGCAAAGCAGAGTTCGCTCGGAGGGAAACGGAGGGGCGTGTGGTGATGCGACGGCTGAATCGCGCGGAGTATGCCAACACGGTGCGTGATCTGCTCGGCGTGGAAGTGGATTTGTCCGACCTGCTGCCGCCCGACACCTCAACGAACGGTTTCGACAACAACGCGGAGTTGCTGCATACGTCGTCGTATCTCATGCGCAGCTACCTCGATGCGGCGGATCGTGTGCTCGACGAAGCCATCGCGAACGAAGCGCAGCCGTGGATCTTGAAGAAGCGCTTCGACATCAAGGACGAGAAGTCGGTGAAGCCCACCGGAAGTGTTTACCGTCATGTGGATGATGGCGTCGCGATCTTCGCGACCTGGGAGTCGGCCAACATCCGCGTGACGATGTGGAATTTCCGCAGCCATGTGCGCGGCAAGTATCGCTTTCGCATCTCCGGCTACGGTTTTCAAAGCGAGGGCAAGCCCATCAACTTCCGCGTCACCGCCGGCACGCTCAAGGAGGTCACCGAGGAGCGTCTCATCGACTACTTTGCCGTGCCTGCCGACAAGCCGACGGTGATTGAGTTCACCGAGCAGCTCGAGCCCGAGAACCGCATCCGCATCCTCGCCGAAGGGCTGCCCGCGCTGCCGCCGCAGGTTGAAAAAATCGGCGCCGACAAATACACCGGCCCCGGCCTCGTGATCCAGCATGTCGATGTCGAAGGCCCCATTCTCGAGTCATGGCCGCCGCCGAGCCACAAGGCGATCTTTGGCGAACTGCCGCTCGAACGCGTTGGCAAAGAGCGCTTCGAAGTCGTGTCAAAACAACCGATGGCAGACGCCGGGCGCATCCTGCGTGAGTTCGCGCGCCGCGCTTTTCGACGTTCGGTGACCGACGCCGACCTCAAGCCCTTCCTCGTCCGCGTGCAGGCGAAGCTGGAGCAAGGATACACTTTTGAGCAGGCGATGCGCGTGGGCCTCAAGGGCGTGCTGGTTTCGCCCGACTTCCTTTTTCTGCGCGAGCATGCGCCGAAGCTCGACGATTTTTCTCTGGCCAGCCGACTTTCGTATTTCCTCTGGAGTTCGATGCCCGACACTACGCTGATCCAACTCGCCTCGGCGAACAAGCTGCACGAACCCGACGTGCTGCGCGCGCAAGTCGAGCGTTTGCTCAGCGATCCGAAAGCCAAAGCCTTCACCACCAACTTCACCGGCCAATGGCTCAGCCTCCGCGCCATCGACGCCACCCTGCCCGACCGCACGCTCTACCCCGAGTATGACGACATCTTGAAAACCGCGAGCCTCAAAGAGACCACGATGCTCTTCGACGAAGTGCTCAAGCACGATCTGCCCATCACAAACTTCGTTTCGTCCGACTTCACCTTCGTCAACGCCCGCCTCGCCAAGCATTACAACATCCCCGGCATCGAAGGCACCGACATGCGCAAGGTCGTGCTGCCGTCCGGCAGTCACCGTGGCGGCCTGCTCACGATGGCCAGCGTGCTCAAAGTCACCGCCAACGGCACCACCACCTCGCCCATCATCCGCGGCGCGTGGGTGCTCGAGCGCATTCTCGGCACGCCACCGCCCAAGCCGCCCGCCGATGTGGAAGCCATCGAGCCCGACATCCGCGGAGCCACCACGATCCGCGAGCAGCTCGCCAAGCATCGCAACGTCGAGAGCTGCGCCAGTTGCCATCGCAAGATCGATCCGCCCGGCTTCGCGCTGGAAAGCTTCGACGTCATCGGCGGCTGGCGCACCAACTACCGCGCCCTCACCAACGGCGGCGAAAAAGATGCCCAAGGCCGCCGCGTCCGCCCCGGCCCTGCGGTGGATCCCGCTGATGCCTTGGCCGACGGCCGGCGCTTTCAGAACATCGTCGAATACAAAAAACTCATCTTCGAAGACAAAGCCCAACTCGCCCGCAACCTCGCCGAAAAGCTCCTCGCCTACGGCACCGGCGCAGCACCGACATCCACGGACAAACCAGAGGTCGAAACCATCGTCGCCCGCCTCCGCGACAAGAACTACGGCTTCAAATCGTTGATCCACGAAGTCGTCCAAAGCGCTCTGTTTCGGAGCAAGTAGCCATCAGCAAACCCGACAACCCCACGATCATGCACCGCCGCCAATTCATCCGCTCCACCGGCATCTCACTTGCCTTGCCCTGGCTCGATGTTTTCGCTGATGACTCGAAGCGCGCATCATCGAGCGCGAAGCAGCCGTCGCGCCGGATGATCTGCATTTGTGCGCCGCTCGGACTGCACCCCGACAATTTTTTCCCTGCGCAATCCGGCAAAGGCTACGCGCTCTCGCCTTACCTCGACATCCTGAAGGATTTCCGCGATGAGTTTACGGTCATCTCCGGTTTGGCACACGCGGGCATGGGATCGAGCTTTGCGCATCAGGCTTCGGCGAGTTTTCTCACCGGCGCGCCGGGCGCGGGCAGGCCGGGGTTTCGCAATGCCATCTCGCTCGATCAGCTCGCGGCTGATCACATCGGCGCGCAGACACGGTTTCCGAGTCTTGCCTTGTCCGGTGAAGGATCGGGCGGCTTGTCGTGGACGCGCACGGGCGCGCTCATCCCGGCGGACAACTCGCCTTCCAGAGTCTTCGCGCGGCTCTTCCTCGAAGGTCGCGCCGATGAAGTGAAGGAACAAATGCGCCGCCTGGAAGACGGTCGCAGCATTCTCGATGACGTGAGCGATCAGGCGAAGTCCCTGCGCTCCAACCTCGGCAGCGAAGACCGCGACAAACTCGACGAATACCTCACCAGCGTGCGCGAACTCGAGCAGCGCATGGTGAACGACGAAAGCTGGGCAAAGAAACCGAAGCCCAAGGTCAACGTCCCGCCGCCGACTGACATCACGAATGCCGCCGACCTCATCGGCCGCACCCGGCTGCTGTTCGATCTCACGCACCTCGCGCTGCAAACTGATTCCACGCGGCTCATCACCATCATGCTCGCCGGTTCCTCCTTTGCTCCGCCGATTCAAGGCGTGTCACTCGGCCACCACGACCTCTCGCATCACGGCAAAGACCCGAGCAAGCTTGCGCAGCTCAAGATCGTCGAAGAAGAGACGATGAAGACCGTGCGTGACCTCCTCGCCAAGCTCAAGCAATCGCAGGAAGCCGACACGACGCTGCTCGACCGCACCACCGTCTTTCTCGGCAGCAACCTCGGCGATGGCAGCAGCCACTCGACGAAGAATCTTCCCGTACTCCTCGCCGGCGGTGGCTTCCAACACGGCCAGCATCTGCCCTTCGATGCCAACAACCCGCCGCCGCTCTGCAATCTCTACGTCAACATGCTGCAGCGCCTCGGCATCGAAACCGACAAGTTCGGCACCAGCACGGGAACGCTGTCGGGATTGGAGATGAAGCGGGGATGAAGTTGTTCTAAACTTGACGATGCATTTACCTCCGCGACATTGACATCCGCTGTTCAGCACGGACGATTCGCCATGATCATCACGCGTTTGTTATTCGCCTGCATCAGCCTGCCCGTCCTCATCGCCTATGCCGCCGAGGATCTGCAAAACTCCGGCACGGAAGGAGATGGTCATTTCACCGTGGGGCCAGACTACAAGATCGACCTCGATCTCACGGATCGTGGCAATCCCAAGGGCCAGACGTTTTCTTTCTCGATGCCGTTGGCGAGCAGCAAGGTTTTTCCCGGCACGGATAAAACGCTCGAACCCGACAAGAAGCCGGTGCGCGTGGAGCGGAAGATCACCGTCTATGTGCCTGCGGCATACAAAAATGGCACCAAAGCTCCCGTGCTCGTCATTCACGACGGTCCAGGCCAGCTCAAGCTCATCAGCCACGCGCTGGACAACCTCACAATTTCCAAGGATCCCAAACGCATGCTGCCGGCGTTCGTGGCCGTTGCAGTCGAGAACGGCGGCAACGATGGCAAAAACAGCGAGCGCGGCCTGGAATACGACACGATGTCAGACCGGCTCGCGCGCTTCATTCATGATGAAGTTTTGCCAGCGGTGCTGAACCACGCGGAGATCAGAGCCGCATACCCAAAGTTTGCCTTCACGGACAATCCGTGGGGACGCGGTGTCATCGGTTGCAGTTCGGGCGGAGCCGCAGCGTTGACGATGGGCTGGTTTCGTCCCGATTGGTTCCGGCGCATCATTGCCTATTCCGGTACCTTTGTGGATCAGCAGGATGACGACGCGCCGGAAGAGGCAAAATTTCCGTTGGGTGCGTGGGAGTATCACTCCGGCATGAAGCTGATCGAAACGAGCGAGGTGAAGCCGCTGCGCATCTTCACGCATGTGTCCGAGAACGATAATCGCGCGAACGACGCCGAAGAAACCTATCACAACTGGGTCATGGCCGGCCTGCGCACTGAGGCAGCGCTTGCGAAGAAGGGCTATCATCATCGCTTCGTCTTCAGCAAGGCCACCGGCCATTGCGACAAGCGTGTGTTTGAGACCACATTGGCCGACACACTCGTCTGGGTCTGGCGCGGCTATCGCGCGGAGTAACTCAAAACTGGTGCATCACGCCGTGCCATCGCTGAACGTCATTGCTACCCTGCGGACTTGTTACACGGATAAGTTTGGAGTGCCGCGTCAGTCGGGCTTGGTGCCGAGTGCGTGGGGGATCATTGAATTTGAGCCAGCGTATCGGCGGGTCGAGGCCGTGCGCGGAATTGAAGAATTCAGCCATCTCTGGCTCATCACGCAGTTTCATCTCGTCGGCGACGAACCGACCTCACTCACCGTGCGCCCGCCAAAGCTCGGCGGGAATGAGAAGCGCGGTGTTTTTGCCACACGTTCACCGTTTCGGCCGAATCGGCTGACCTTGAGCGTGGTGAAACTCGACCGCGTGGATTTGGAGGGGCCGCGTTTGTTCGTCAGTGGCGTCGATCTCGTCGATGGGACGCCTATCTTCGACATCAAGCCATATGTGCGTTACGCTGACTCGATCCCCGATGCGCGCAGCGGTTTCGCAGACGCTCCGCCACTTTCAGTGCCGGTGCTTTGGGAATGTGAAAGCCTTGTGCCAGACGATGTGCGTGTGATCATCGACCAATCTCTCGCCCAGCAGCCGCAGCCTGCTTATCACGACGATACTGATCGTCAATATGCGACGGAGATCGCCGGTTGGCGGGTGAAATGGCTTGCGAGGGAAGATGGTGCGCACGTGAAGAGTTGCGAATTCGTTGGGTGAAGGACAATTAGGATCATTCACTGCATGCTTTCGACCAATCTCCCTCTCCGCGCCGCCATAGAAACTGCCATTGCCCACGGCATCACACCTGACCGCTGCGACATCCTGCAAAACAGCAGCACGCTTGTTTTACGGCTCACGAAGACGTTAGTCGCTCGCGTTGTGCAAGACACTGCTGGCCCACGCCAAGGCACGGAGTGGTTTGCGCGAGAAAATGCCATCGCACAGCATCTCACTCAGCATGGGGCACCAACGATCCCGCTGCATCCTGATGTGCCTCCCGGGCCACACGAGCATCTGGAATACCCGCTGAACTTCTGGGAGTTCGTGACGCGAATTGAAGCCGAACCTGATCCAGCTGAGATTGGCCGAACGCTGCGGCAGTGCCATGAAATCATGCGCAAATTCACGGAGCCGTTGCCAAAGCTCGCGATCCTGACTGAAAGCCTCGCGATTCTCGATGATCGCGAGTTATTCCCCACAGCGACGCAGCAGATGCTGCGTGATCATCTCACGTCCTCCATCGATATCTTGAACGAATATCCGCATCAGCCGCTGCATGGCGATGCCCATGCGGGCAATCTCATGAACACCACACGCGGCCTGCTGTGGACCGACTGGGAAGACACCTTCGCCGGTCCGGTGGAATGGGATGTGGCCTCGATCATCTGGAATGCCCAAATCCTCAATGAAGACCACGTCACCGTGAACGCGATCCTCGACGCATATCGTGAAGCCGGTGGCGTCATCAACGAACGTGCCTTGCAGCAAAGTCTCATCGCCCGAGCTGCGGTGATGACGGCGTGGTATCCGATTTTGTACCCGAAGCCGAATGCGGAGCGGCAGGAGAAGCTGCGGCGGCGGATTGAGTGGCTGGGGCAGGTGAGACATTGATGCCAGCGGGGCAAGCCGGTCATGCGAATGAGCGTAATGATGGATTAACTGCTCATCCCGACCATGAATGCACCATTTCCCACCCGCCGCGTCTTTCTGAAGTCCACCAGTGCATTTGCCGCTGCGTCCGCCTTCGCTTCAGCCAGGGCGGTTTCGCCGAATGACAGGATCTCTGTGGCCTGCATCGGCATTCGCGGGCGCGGGAACTCGGTGATGCACAGCTTCATCGCTGAGCCGGACTGCGAGGTGACACATCTGTGCGATGTACGCGAGGCGGTGCTGACGCAGCGCGGAGCGGAGGTGAAGGCGAAGACGGGCAAGATGCCGAAGCTGGTAAAGGACTACCGCGAGCTGCTGAGCGATCCGTCGATTGATGCCTTCATGGTGGCCACGCCGGACCACTGGCACGCGCTGCTGACCATCGAGGGCTGTCTGGCGGGCAAGGACGTGTATGTGGAGAAACCGGCGAGCCACAACATCCAGGAAGGCCGAGTTGCCGTCGCAGCGGCGCGCAAAAAGGATCGCATGGTGCAGATGGGCACGCAGATCCGCAGCGCGAAGTTTCTGCCCGAGGCGCGTGAGTTTGTGAAGAGCGGAGCACTTGGAAAGGTGATCACGGGCCGGGCCTGGGAAACGGGACGCTCCAGCGCGGTGAAGCTCGCCGCGAACGGCACGCCACCTGCGGGCATCGACTACAATCTGTGGCAGGGGCCATCGCCGGAGCGCGCTTACAACCAGACCATCGTCGAGGGCGCATGGCGCTGGATGTTCGATTACGGCACGGGCGATCTCGGCAACGACGGCGTGCATCGAATCGATTACTGCCGCTACGTCATGGGGCTCGACACCTTCCCGGAGGCGATCAGCGCATCGGGCGGCAAGTTCTTTTTCGACGACGATCAGCAGTGGCCGGACACGCAGATGGTGACCTATGATTACCCCGGCCACATCATCCAGTATGAGATGCGTCTCTGGTCCAAGTCGAAGCTCTTCAGCGCTGGCGAAGGCGCGGTGATCTACGGGGAGAACGGCTGGATGCAGCTCACCAACACCTCATGGAAGGCCTACGATCCAGACGGGAAGATCATCAAAGAAGGCAGCAGCGATTCCGGCCAGACCGCGCATGTGCGGAACTTCCTCGACGCCGTGCGCAGCCGGAAGCGCGAGTCGCTGAATCAAGAGATCTACTCCGGCCACATCAGTACGGTAATGTGCCACGCGGGGAACATCGCCTGGCGTACGGGCAAGAAGCTGCGCTTCGATCCGAAGTCAGAGACGTTTGATGATGAGGCAGCGAATGCGCTCATCGGCCGCGAACATCGGAAGGGATTTGAGTTGCCGAAGATATCGTAGCATGGGCTTTCTAGCCCCTGCTCTGCGCTTGCATGACACAGCCTAGAAAGGCTATGCTACGAGAGGATGCGTGCGCTTTACGAGCGGAAACTCGACGCGCTGACCGGTGATGCCAGCTTGGAAAACGCCGTGCGCCATTTCGATGGCTTTCATGGCGCGCTCTCCTGATCCGAGTGGTTCTCGATTTTCCGCGATCGCCTGTATCCAGTCGCGCACGACACGACGATGCGAGGCGTCGTAACCCGTGAGACCTTCAAAGGTGGCCTCGGTGGCGGGATCGACAGCACCGGTCCAGTCTTTCCAGTTCTCAGTGCGTGTTGTCGGCGCACGATTGGGATCGGTGAGGAGTGAAATCACCGGCGCGAAGCCGGAGAGCAGCCGCACGATGCCACGCGAGCCGATGATCTCCATGCCGAACGGCCCAACGGCTTTTTCCAAGCCCACACGGCTGCGGAACGTGATGTTTACGCCCGAGTCCATCGCGAAGCTCGCAAAGATGTCGTCACCGACCACGGGTCCGACCTTATCGGAAGACGATTCCTTGGCATCGGCAACTGTCGGCGCCTTGCCCTGTTGCCGAATGCGCGCCTGACACCATTGCACTTCGCCGCCAAAGAGCCGCGCGAGATCGAAGACGTGCAATCCGAGCACCATCATGTCCTGACCACCTGCTCGTGACCCCATCTTGCCCACGGTGTGGATCTCCAGCACCTCACCGACGAGCCCTTCGCGCAGCGCTTTCTCCAATCGTAGTACCGTCGGAGCCATGCGTGCCACATGGGCCACTGCGACGCGGCGTTGCTTGGTCTTCGCAAGGCTTAGGATGTCGTCCGCCTCGGCCAGCGTGATGGTGAATGGCTTCTCCAAATACAGATGCGCGCCCGATTGGAGCGCCGCCATCGACATCGCATGATGTTCCGTGGCCCAGCGCGGTCCGATGGCCACCAGGTCCGGCTTTTCCTTGTCGAGCATCTCATGATAGTCGGCGTAGTCACGCGCCGCACCACAGGCCGCTTTTGCTTTCGCGCGACCCGCCCCGTCAGGATCAGCGACAGCGACGACGTTCACATCCGCCATGCCTTTGAACACATGCTCGATGCCGTGCCCATAATCACCCGCGCCGGTGTGGCCGATGATCGCGGCCTTGAGTTTCTGCGTGTCAGCGGCACGCAAGGCCTGCGTCGCAGCCCATGCGGTGCTGCCGAGGAGAAGTTCGCGTCGCGTCCAGTGGTTGGTTTTCATGAGGATGAAGACATACGCCGCATCCTCGTGGCTTCATGCCATCCGCCTACTTGGCCTCAGCCTTCGGCAAATTAGCCAGCTGCGCAGGATCATACTTCGCACCCTTCGACACCTGGATGAGCGTCATACGCACCTTGGTGGGGAAGAACTTCTCGGGATCGGGGCGCTTGTGGGCGTGGAGGTTGTGATCGTCCTTGAGCACGAGGTGCATTTCCTTGATGCCCTGACTCCAGACGATGTCGTCGTTTTGCCAGAACTTCGTCATGTCGAGATCCTTCTCGATAACGCCCTTCTCCTTGTAAACACCGGTGCCGATGCAGCCGTAGCCGTGGTTCTGGCCTTTGAAGGGGATGTAGCACACGCTCCATGTCGTGGGCTGGCTGCCTGCGGGTTTGTCGATGACTTCCAGGCGCACATGCACGGTGCCATTGCGGTAATTGACCGGCGTGGTCCAGTCCTTCGGTCGCTCGAGATTCAGACGGTCGCTTTTCACGTAGTAGTGCGATTGGCTGGGCTTTGAATTCAACGCATCCTCGTGCGTGAAAGTGAACGTGACATCAAAGAGCACGAACTGATCGGCGTGGCAGAGAGCCGTGCTCATGAAAAGAAGACAGAGCGGCAGGAGCGTGATACGACGAAGGCGTGGTTGCATGGCGTGGAGAATGGCGGTGAGCGTTAAAGTGAGTCACACGGTGTCGGAGTGGAGTCTGTCAGTCAACGATCTCTCTTCTCCGGCAAGGCCAGCGCGCTCGTTCTCGTATCGTTTTCATGCGCCTCCTCCTTCTTTGTTCCTGCCTTGCTGTCAATGCGTCGCTCCTTGCCGCCGATCTTCCGAAGCTCGACTTCGGCAGCGTGCGCGAGGAGCACATCATGATTCCGATGCGCGATGGCAAGCGTTTGTCGGCCTATGTGTTCTTTCCCGCAGGCAATCAAAAATGGCCGGCCATCTTCGAGCAGCGCTACGCGGACATTTCGAGTGCGGGATCGCGCAAGGCTGCGGCGAAGTTTGCCGAGGGTGGGTTTGTCATCGCGCTGGTGAACTACCGTGGCACGCATGAGAGCGAGGGCGTTTACCGCGGCTATCGTGGCCTGCAATGGGGGGCGCTGCGTGATGGTTATGACGTGTGCGAGTGGCTCGGGGCGCAACCGTGGTGTACGGGCAAGATCGGTACCTACGGCGGTTCGCAGGCAGGCTACGCGCAGAATTATCTCGCTGTCACACAGCCGCCTCATCTTGTGGCTCAATACATGACCGACACCGGCTTGAGCCTGTATCACGAAGGCTACCGCATTGGCGGTGCGACGAAACCACAGCGCTTCATCAAGGGCGGCGCGGTGGCACGCGACATCAAGGACAACGAAGACATGCTGCGCGAGTGGGATCAGCACCCGGACTATGACGACTACTGGAAAGACGAAGATGCGTCCCTGCATTTTGACAAGATGAACTATCCCTGCTTCACCATCGGCAGTTGGTTTGACTTCATGTGCCAGGGCAGTGTGGCGAGCTTCATCGGCCGCAACCAGCACGGCGGCGACAACTCACGCGGCAAACAGCAGCTCATCATTGGTCCGTGGCTGCACGGCGGCTATCCGAAGTCGAACAAGATTGGCGAACTCGTGTTCCCGGAGAACGCCTTTTACGATGTGTATCCGCACATGACGAAGTGGTTCAATCACTACCTCAAAGGCGAGGACAATGGCGTCGAGAAGGACACGCCCGTGAAATACTATGTGATGGGTGCGACTGGCGAAGCTGGTGCCCCCGGCAATGTCTGGCGCGAGGCCAAAGACTTCCCGCCAGCCAGCACCGCCGCTAACTGGTTCCTGCAACCCGATGGCAAGCTCGCTACCAACACGCCCACCGCATCAAGCGCAAGCACCTCATATGCGAGCGACCCAGCACATCCGATGATTCTCAATGCGGTCGGCTTTCCAGGCGCAAAAAATGCGCGCACGTTTGAAGAGCAGGCCGAAGTCCGCACCTGGACCAGCGATGTGCTCGCGAAACCACTCGAAGTCACTGGCCGCATCAAAGCCGAGGTCTTCGTGTCATCGACCGCGAAGGACACCGACTTCGTCTTGCGCGTGACCGATGTGTATCCTGATGGGCGCTCCATCCTGCTGGTCGATTACCCACTGCGTGCGCGCTATCACGAAGGCTTCGATCATCAGAAGCTGCTCGTGCCGGGCGAAGTGACGAAGCTCGCCTGGGATATCGGCTGGGTGAGCATCATCTTCAACCAAGGTCACCGTGTGCGCATCACCATCGCCAGCACCGGCGCGCCGTATTTCGAGCCGAACACACAGACCGGCAGCCCGATCACGCACTTCGTCACCGAACCCGGCGTCGCTGCGATCAACACGATCTGGCATGATGCCAAACATGCTTCACGCGTCATCTTGCCGACGATGAAATAGCTTCGGCAGTCCTAAGAAGGCTTGGTCACTGCATCTTCACTTCAGCCGCTCAAACAACTCCTCCAGTCCCACGACGATCTTCGTCGAAGCATCGACTTCGAGGCAGCTTGATCGTGCGCGCCAGGTTTCGTAACCGCCGAGCTTGTGCTGTTCCGGCGTGGGCAGGTAACCGTGGTAGGCGTTGGCCAAGGACACCGTGAAGGTCTGCGCGTGACGCTTTTTGAGTTCGAGGCCGATCTCGACGAAGACCTCGGCGGGTATCGCCGAAACGCGAAGATCGCCGATTTTGAGGACTTGGAGCGGCGCGGAGACTTCTTTGGGGAAATCGGCCAGCAGCAATGTTTCGCGGGCATAGACCTGCTCCATCGTCTCCATGCGTGGAAAGAGCTTCGATTGCTTCGTCATCTCGCGGGCCTTTTCGACTTCGTCTTTTGTCGGTATGCGCAGACCGAGCGTGATTTCCTTCTGCGCAACGGCCAGCGGCACCCAATCCTGATGCTTCACGGATTTTAAAACAGCGGCGACAGCCTGCGCGACATCGTTGGCGACGATCTTGATGCGGCCATACGGCGGCTCCATGGCCTGACCGCCACGAAAGTCGATATTGTTGATGTCGCCGCTCGTGCCATTCGACATGATGCCGACAAACGGCGGATCTTGTGGGTCAGTGCCGAGCAGTTCGCCGATGCGCGCTGCAAACGCTCCAAAGTAATCCGCCGAGATGTGACCGGGACCGACACCGCCGACGTAATGCAGCGAGTAATTGGCATAAAGAGCGATGGGTTTGCCCGCGATCGACTGCACGGAGATGAAGGACACCTGCGGATCGGTGGGACCGGCGGGTTCGATGAGGTTGGGATTGTTGATGCCAGGATTGGTCTTCACCTGATCGGTGGTGACACCCAATGGTGTTGGCGGAATGCCTCCAGGCTTCATTTTCCAGCGGCGGTTAAACACATGCTGCGGCACATCCACAGTGCCCCAGCCGATTTTCGCAGGCGCGAGGTTGTTTAACGCACGGCGCACACCATCGGCGATGCGCCGCGCGATGAAGCGCTGATACAACGGATTCGGCTCGCTCTGTCCGACAGCTTGGGCCGTGCCGCATGAGTGCGAATGCGTGGCGGACATGAGCATGTTTTCCATTGGCAGGCCGGTGGCCTCGTTCACCATCTTTTTCGCCTCATCAAAAATGGCGCGACCGATCACGCAACTGTCAGCCACGACCATCACAAGCTTCGTCGTGCCATCATCGAGCGCGAGGCAGCGGGCGTTGAGTTCATCGTGAATGAAGGCCGCCTTGCCATCTTGAAAGCCGCCGTTGATCGAGCTGCCAAGTTCAGGCGTGATGTTGCTCGTCGCAGCGCCTGCGCGGAATTCAGCGGCGTGAATGGCGGATGCGGCGAGGGCGATGCAGACAATGGCAGGCAGTTTCATGCCAAGCATACGTCCCAAAGTCGGACTATTTCCAGAACTCACGCACAACGCGCTCCCATTCATCCGCAAGCACCTGATGGCCGGAGTAAGTCGGATGCACGTCGTCCCAGATCCAATGGATGGCCGGTGCGCGCTTGCATGCTTCGTCGAGCGCTTTTTGGAAGTGCACGAGCGCCGCGCCGTGCTTCTTTGCGAGTTTGGCGACGATCTCCTGGCGTTTCACGATGTCAGCATTCGGGCTGCCGTTGGGCGGTGTCTTGGCGAGGTGATTTACGACGAAGGGTTCGCACAGCACGAGCTTGATCTTCGGGTTCGCGGCCTTGGTGTCGGTGAGGAGCTTGTCATAGACCTGCTCGTATTGATCCATCGGCACGCCTTTGCCCTTGTCGTTCACGCCGATGAGGATGTCAGGCTTTAGATCGAGCGTGTCCGTTTGCCAGCGTTTCAGCAAATCGAGCACGGTGTTGCCGCTGATGCCGCGATTGATGAAGGTGAGATCGCGTTCCGCCATCGCATCGCCAAACTTCGCGGCGATGATGAAGGCGTAGCCATGCCCGAGGATGTGATTCGGGTCCGCGCTGCGGCCGCGATTCCCGTCGGTGATCGAGTCCCCTTGAAACAAGACGCGTGCGCTGGGTGTGAAGGCGGTGATGGGTTCGACAGCGTGCAGACAGGTCGAAAGCAATAGAGTGGCGAGGATGGTTTTCATGAGAGGTCGTGCGCTTTCGTATCCGGTGCCCACCAGATGACGATGAAGCCGAGAGCATAGATCGAGGCGCAGATGGTGCCGACACGTGGATAATCACCGCCGAGCGCGGTGAAAAGGAATCCAGCAGCGAGAACACCGAACGCAGTCGCGAAGCGACCGGAGTTGTAGGCCAGACCGCTGCCGGTGGCGCGAACGCGGGTGGGAAACAGCTCCGGCAGATACAAGGCGAGCCAGCCGAAGAACAGTGTGGCGACGAAACCCTGCGCGAAGACGATGGGATGGAACGACGCAGTCAGTGGAGCGGTGAGCTGGAACATCGCGAAGGTGATCGTGACGGTGGCGAGGCTCATGAGGCCGTAGCTGAGGCGACGACCGAGCCAGCTCGCGAGTTGCGCACCCGCGAAGCTGCCAAGCACCGCCCCGAGCGCCCACCAGCCCTGCGTGGCGGCTTTGTAGCCGACGTTCGTGACTCCAGCGACCTTGTCGGACCATGGAATCATCCACTTGCTGGCTGACCACGCACCGACCATCGGGATCGCGCTCAACAAAATGCCCACAAGCGTGACACGAATGAGTTGTGGCTGAAACAGTTCGCGCAGCGGAGCCACGCGCTGCCTCACACCGCGTGAGGCGAGCCACTTGGGCGACTCGGGCAAAGCGATGAGCACAAAGATGCCAAGAAATGCCGGAGCACCTGCGAATTGAAACAGCCAGCGCCACGAATCCGGTGTGATCGGCCATGCGCGGGCGAGTTGGGAGAGGAGAAGGATGCCCGCGTTGAGTCCGGCCATCATGGCACCGGAAACGAGCGGGCGTGACGCACTGGACCAACATTCGGACACGAGCGCGATGCCATTCGGCCACAAGCCGCCGACACCGAGCCCGACCAGGAAGCGCAGGACGAGCATTTGCTCCTGCGTCTGTGCATACGCTCCCGTCGCCGCGAAGATGGAGTAGAACAAAATGCACACGCCCATCGCGCGCGTGCGGCCGATGTGGTCACCGAGACTGCCAAGCGCGATGCCGCCAATGGCCGCACCAAGCATGAGCGCGGCGGTGAAGCGCGCAAACCACTCGCCACCGAGTTCCGCCGTGAAACCGGCTCCGAGCAGACTTTTCGACACGGAAAGCGATGCCACTGGCATGAGGCCTAGTTCGACGCCGTCGAAGACGAGCGCGAGGAAAGTGGTGACGAGCACCAAGTAACGTTGGACGGCGCTCATGGCTGGGAGTCCAAGGAGAGGGACTTGCCAAGTCCCGCATCGTGCTCCGGCACTTGGCAAGTGCCGCTCCTTGCATTGATTGCCTCGATCACAGCACTGTTGTCCGCATCGCCAAAGCCGAGCGCTTCGGCTTTTTCGAGCAATTCGCGATGCGTCTCACTCAGTGGCAGTGGAATCGAGCTGGCGGCCAGCATGAGACGAACATCCTTCAAATGCTGCGAGAGCTTCGCCTGCGGTGTGAAGTCCTGCGCGATCATCTTCTCGCCCTTGGTGTCCATGATGCGCGAGTAGGCCATGCTGCGGCGCATGACATCGAGTGTCTGCGTCAAATCGAGGTCGAGCTGCTGCGCAAACACGAGACCTTCGGCCAGTGCGGCACGATTGAGGCCGAGCACAAGATTCGTGACGAGTTTCATCTTCGCACCGCTGCCGCAGGGACCGACGTGGACGGCTTCGCGGGCAAACTTCATGAACAGATTGCGACAACGCTCAAATACCGCTGCTTCACCGCCGACCATGACGAGCACGTCGTGTTGCAACAACTGCGCGCTGCTGCCGGAGACGGTCGCATCGAGATAATGCACGCCTTGTGCGGCCAGTTCGGTTCCCAGCGCAGCCATTTCGCTCGGATCACCGGTGCTGGTGTCGATGATGATCTGCCCAGCGCGCAGTTTGGCATCGCGCAGCACGCTGCTGGCGATGTCGGAGTTCGGCAGGCAGAGGAAAACGATGCCGCAGTGATCGAACACGTCATTGGCGGTCGCCGCATTCACGCAGCGACTCGCATCAACATCCCAACCGCGCTCCGCGCCGGTCATCTTCATCAAGGCCGAGCCCATGAGTCCCATGCCGATGATGCCGGAGGTTTGATTGATCATAGGTTCCATGAAAGGGATACTAGCGCACCTTCCAAATCTTCACATCGTCGATCCAGACCGTGTTGTTCACCAGAAAACTAAACCAGCGCTTCATTGGGTGTGCAAAGCCCTCTGAGCGGTGCTTCGCCAGTAGCTTGCCGTCGATGCTGAGGCGCATTTCATTGCCCTCGGTGACGAGAACGAGTTCGTGCCATTCGGTGTCGGCTTTATAGGGGACGGTGACGCTCTTGGTTTTCAGCAGCGCCTCCAGATCCGCCGGAATCTTCTCCTTTTTCGCCACGGCGTCGTCACGGCGCTTCCGATTTTCCAAGTTCATGATGCCGGTCTTGTGATCGACGAGTGTGATGCTGCTCTGCGAAAGGACGCCGTAGCAGAGGTGGCCGGCGTGGACACCCTTCGTCTCCCGATCCACGTAGCCGAGTTGGAGCGTTTCGCCTTTGTTGAGGCCCGGAAAGCGAAAGCGCACCACCGCGCCGCCATCCGCGAAGCCCGCTTCATGATGAATGTGCGCGGCATGGCCTGCTTCCTTCGAAGCGCTGGCGATTTTCAGGATGCCGCCATCGAGATCGGCCTGCTTGATGTTTGGAATGCGATCCGCCGTGGCGCTGTTCCAGCCGTTGCCGATGGCCTTGGCGAGGTTGCCGTCCTCTTCGCGCTCAAAGGCATCGTGGAAGATGAGCGTGCCTTTGTCGCGGAGCCAAGCGGCGTCATCTTGCGCGGGAGCGATCAGAGTTGCGGAGAGAAAGTGAAGACAAAGGATGGCGGTTCTCATGGTAGCATGGTCTTTCTAGGCTGTGGGATTGGGGGATGCAGAAGCACAGGCTAGAAAGCCCATGCTACGTCACTTCGTCATGTCGATGAAATTCGCGGCGATTCGTTTTCCAATCTCGTTTTGCGCAGCAGTGTCAAAATGCACTGCATCGCCGATGTGAGTCTTCAGATCACGCGCATCCACGCATGCGGTGTGTGGCACGGACTTCGGCAGGGCGAGGAGGATGTCGTTCATCGCCTTGAGATTCGTGAGCAGCGGCTCGTCCTTCATCTCGCCGATGGTGCAGGCAATGAAGGGCAGCTCCGGCAATGCGAGATCGGCGCGGAGGGCTTCGATCATTGAGCGAAAACGCTCGGCGTGCAGCGGGAGTTCCTCGGGGTTCGCGTTCGCCTCGCCTTGCAGCCAGATGACGCCACGAATGCGGGCTTTGACGGGCGCGGTGGTTTGCAGGGCCAGCTTCGCACGGCGCAGGGCTTCGTTGTAGAGTTTCGCACCCTTCTGCCAGAGCCTGATTGACGATCCGCCGATTGCACAGGGCACGAGGCCGATGGCGGATTTCGGATTTGCTGCGGCAATCGCCTCCGCAAAGGCCAACCCGGGGCCGACACCGGCGTTGTCGTGGCCCTGGAAGGTCTTCGCATCGCCCGTGAGGTGCAGCGGATGCCGCGCCAGATACCACTGGTCGTCTTTGAGATGCATCATGACGATGCGCGGATCACGCTTCGGCTCCTCCGGCATCACGCCGCGTCCTTTCATATTCGACTGACCCAAGAGCAGTAACAGATCGAGCTGCGTCGCGCCCTCAGGCAGCTTCGTGATGTCCACAGCTTCCAGCGGTGGCTTCGTCGGCGGTGGCGTGGCGACTTTGCCGGCTTTCTGGGCAAAGAGCGGTGGGCAGAGGGCGAGGAGGATGCAGAGAAGCGGGAGGAGGCGCATGGGGAATAAACAAAAGCGTCGAGAAGGAAACGGTTGGTCTCTGGAGGCATTACGACTAATTATCGAAAGATATGGGACTGATCACAAAGCTCCAAAACTGGTTCAGGAAGCGCCTCCAACCCGAACGCGGCTCAACTTCTCCCCGACAGCAGTTCTGGGCGGACAACTATGCAAAGCTTATCTTGCGCGAGGGGGGCGCGGTTTCAGAAGAGACATTGACTAACGCTCGGCAACTCGGCTTGGACGTTGAAGCTCTGATTGCGGAGCATGAGCGGCGCAAGGCGGCCTCGTGGAGCATAGAGTTCAGTCTCGATCTGGCGGATGTTGAGGGAGGTGATCCGCAGCTAACAGAGAAACTGAAGCAAGCAGGTATCCCTGTCCGTGAAATTCAAACACATGGCTGCCAACTCAGCGTCAGTGTGGCTGGACTCTACAATAGGATTGAACTTCCCGACAAGTCCATGCCCATGAACGAGATTGTCGTGCTCGGCTTGGCGGCTATCCATCAACGCTACGCCGAAATACCAGATGAGTTTCCGGCGAATCGTTATCCAAATGGAGTCCGTGATTGGGAACTGACATCTTTTCGTTGGATTGAAGACAGTCAGGATTTTCACTTGGGAGGTCAGTGGAAAGCTGAGGCCCGAAACCGACTGCCATCAAAGCTGCGGCCAGAAAGCGCAGTCGATCTGCGACGCACGCCGCCAGCGGGGAAGAAGTTGGTCAGCGCACTCCCAGTCCCCGATCTCGAACAAATCACTCTGAACGTATGGCGGTGGCCGGACGGAAAGCACGTGGTGATGGATGTGTTTGCGTCCGAAGCAAGCAGCCCACCGCCTCACCAATCGCCACATCCAGAACAACCCGACACCCTGCGCCTGACTTTTCCCTCAGATGATCTGCCGCCACTGGAATGGAAGCTGGATTGGTATCGTGCCCGCACTCCAGCCATGGATTTTCTGCATCAGAGATGCTGCCGACTGCTTGGAAAGCCTACCGACTGGCTGGTGCCCTATTCACGAGAAACCTTGTTCGAGGATTACGAAACCACCGTGCCAGCGACGGATCTTCGAAGCTCGCTCAGATCAGGGCCAATGGGTCCGGCTCCATTGCCGAAGGGGGCAGAATGGCCTTGTTGTCCGCATTGCGGAGAGCCAGCGCTGTTTTCGCAAAGCGTCGATGTGCGTGACATCGGCTTCGCTGACCTTCTGCCTGGAACAACCCTGGTCATATTTGCCTGCAATGACTGCCTTGAAGACGGACAGTGGCAGAATTGCTCAACTGTGGTCTGGCTAGGGTGTGAGGATAAAATTGAGCTGAAAGACCGGGGAGATACCTCACCTCTCATGCAACGTGCTCAGTGGTATGGTCCGGAACTTATCGACCACCATGATCTTCCCAAGGATGCCCAAGAAGATTTGGACCACATGGAGAAGCATTCGGATGCCACTTACTGCGCCTTGCCGCAGAGTTATGGAAGTAAGGTAGGCGGAGTACCTGCCTATTTGCAGCAGGAAGATGTGTTCTACGACCGGAATGGAAACGTCATGGAATACATCGCGCAGATTTCCACCCCAGAACACATCTCGGCCGGAGGCCTGGGCTACGTGTCCTATTCGGCTGCAACGGGGGAGACCTATATCGATTTTCAGGACACTTGATTGGTGACGTTTCACCTCTTCGTCGGCACCACCGGTCCAGTGCCCTGCGGATTGCTGGTGCGCGGTTTCTCGATCTTCGTGGCTCCGGCTGGGAGTTTCGTGGCATCAAACGGCACGAGTGGAGCCTCGGGCAGCACTTTGAGCCAGAGGTCTTTGATTTCGACGCGGTTGGGGTTGCCGCGATGGAGCTGGATGGCGAGAAGGCCTTCAAGCGCGCGTTTCTTTTCGTCGTGGTCGATGAGTTCGGAGGTGGGCTGGCCGTTGATTTGGTGGGTGAGGTGGTTGCCTTTGGCGATGATGACGTACTCGTTCCACTGGCTGACATCGACCTTCACGGGCGCGTGCTCGCTGAGCTGCCAGAGGGCGCCGTCGGGGTCGAGGAGGACGTTTTTGCCGTTGAGGCCGAAGATGCCGCGGCCTTTTTCCTCGTAGGTCATGCCGGTGTGCTCGATGGCGGGATGGATGTCGCACTGGTAGCCGGTGATGACCCACGGGGCGACGTCCAGCAGTTCGCGGCTGCGGTATTGGATGCCGCTGTTGTTGTCGCCAATGACGCGGACGGTGGCGCGCAGCTCGAAGTCCTTCACGGTGCCGCCGCGCCAGATGAGGAAGCTGTTGTTCGCCATGGCCTCCGGCGATGGATTCGTGCCGATGATGATGCCGCTCTCGACCTTCCAGAGCTTCGGATCGCCGTCCCAGCCGGTGAGGTCTTGGCCGTTGAAGAGAGGAGTGAAGCCGTCGTCTGCGGCGAATGACGAAACCAGAATGAGGAATGACGAAAAATGGAGGAGCAGCAGCGG
>JAYVIO010000397.1:0-7408 GCA_043770175.1 Verrucomicrobiales bacterium
CAGCGAGCGCACTGTTTTGACCGATGACTCGTGGTCCGCAGCGGCACCTGGCACAGAAGAATGGAAGCCTGCAAAAGTGATCGCCAACTATGGATCGAAGCCATGGGGTGAAGTCTTTGATCGCACGAAAGCGGGTAAGCCCGCGAAGGCAGGTCGCGGCGCGGTTTCTGGATCGAGCGATGTGACAGAGCCAAAAGACATCAAGACTCTGCCGGGCTTCAAGGTGGAGATGCTGCACAAGGTGTCGAAAGAGAGCGAGGGCTCGTGGGTGGGCCTCACGGTCGATGATCGCGGCCGACTGCTCGCCACGGATCAATACGGCGGCCTCTTCCGCGTCACGCCGCCGCCGGTGGGCAGCGGCGACAAGGCGCAGGTAGAGAAACTCAGCGCCGAGATCAATGGTGCGCACGGTTTGCTGTATGCCTTCGACAGTCTTTACGCGCTGGTGAATGAGAAACCGAATGTCGCGGGCCTGTATCGACTGCGCGATACGAAGGGCACGGGCCAGTTCGATGAGAAGACGCTGCTGCGCGAGATCAAAGGCCAGGGCGAGCATGGCAATCACAGCATCACGCTTTCGCCGGATGGACAGAGCCTCTACATCGCGTGTGGCAATGGCACCGCGCAGCCGCCGATCGAGCACACACGCGGCTCGCGGCCCTTTGCGGATGATCAGGTCGTGCCGCGCACGAGCAAAGGCGCTGAGTTCTCCGACACGGAGCCGCAGGCCTTCACATGCAAGGTTTCGCCGGATGGAAAACGCTTTGAGATGATCGCCGACGGTCTGCGCAATCACTTCGACACGGCCTTCAACGCACTCGGCGATCTCTTCACCTATGACAGCGACATGGAGTGGGACGCGGGCACGCCATGGTATCGGCCCACGCGCATTTATCACCTCGTCAGCGGCGGCGATTACGGCTTCCGCGAGTCGTCGGGCAAGCTGCTCGGCTACTGCCCGGACATCATCCCGCCGCTCGTCGATGTGGGGCCAGGTTGCCCGACCGGCGTCGTCAGCGGACTCGGCGCGGCGTTTCCCGCGAAGTATCAACACGCCATCTACGCCTGCGACTGGACCTACGGCACGCTCTACGCCGTCGTGCTCACGCCAAAGGGCGCGGGCTACGACGCAAAGCTGGAGGAGTTCGTCTATGGCAAGCCGTTGCCGCTCACCGATGCCGTCATCGGCAAGGACGGCGCGATGTATTTCGCCATCGGCGGACGTCGCACGCAGTCGGCGCTGTATCGCGTGACCTATGAGGGCAAAGAAAGCACCGCGCCTGCCGCCGCACCCGTGGAGACGCCGGAGCACAAGCTGCGTGTCGAGCTGGAGCGCCTGCACGAAGAAGGCACCGGCCCGGAGGCCATCGACAAAGCGTGGCCGCATCTCGGTCACGCGGATCGTCTCGTGCGATACGCCGCCCGCGTGGCCATCGAGCGCCAGCCTGCGAAGCTCTGGGCCGCGCGTGCTTTGAAGCAAACGGAGCCGTGGGCCGTCATCGAGAGCGGTGTCGCACTCGCCCGCATGGGCGGGAAGGAACATCAGGCCGCCACGCTCGCGATGCTGAACGCGCTCGACTTTGCGCAGCTCGATGCCGCGCAGCAGCTCGCGCTCGTGCGTGTGTATCAAATCAGTGTCGCTCGCAATGGCCTGCCAGAAGGTGATTCGCTCGCGAAGACGCTCGCAAGACTCGACGCGGTGTTTCCCGCGAAGACCAACGACCTCAATCGCGAGCTGTCGCGCACGCTGGCGGCGCTTGGTTCATCCGAAGTCATCGCGGAGACGATCCAGCTCATGCGCACGGCGAAGGATGATCCCGTGTCGTGGCTCTCCGTCGAGCGCATGGCCCGCAACGACCGCTACGGCCCGAATTTCCTCCGCGCTGGCGATGCACGGCCCAACCAACAACAGATCGCCTACGCCTATGGCCTGCGCTTTGCCAAGAACGGCTGGACACCCGAGCTGCGCCGCGAGTTCTTCGCGTGGTTTGCCAAAACGGGCCCGTGGCTCGGCGGGAATCAGTTCCGCGGCTTCATCGACACCATCCGCAACGACGCACTCGCCTCCGTGCCGGACGCCGAGGAGCGCAAACAGCTCGCCGTGCTCGCCACACCCAAATTCATCGCCACGAAGCCCGAGGCGATCAAACCACCGAAAGGCCCCGGCAAAGCCTACACCGTCGATGAAGTCACTGCTTTGGCGAAGGAGGTGCAAAGCGGCCGCAACTTCGACCGGGGGCGCGAACTCTTCATAGCCGCCGCTTGCCAGGCCTGCCATCGGCTCGGCAACGAAGGCGGCGGAGTCGGCCCCGATCTCACCGCAGCGGGCAATCGCTACACGCTGCGCGACCTCGTCGAAAACATCGTCGATCCCAGCAAGGTCATCTCCGACCAATACGAGAGCAGCATCATCGAGCTAAGGAATGGCAGCACCGTCATCGGCCGCATCACCGGCGAAGAAGGCGGCTTCCTCCAAGTCGCCACCAATCCCGCCGCCCCCGGCGAGATCACCGAAGTGCGCAGCGACAAGATCAAGTCCCGCAAAGCCTCCCCCACGTCGCTGATGCCTCCAGGAATGATCAACGCCATGAACCCAGACGAAGTCGCCGACCTCCTCGCCTACATCCTCTCTGGCGGGGACAAGCGGGGGAAGATGTTCAAGAAGTGAGACCAGCTAATCTATCGACAACTCGTCCCAAACCCAACGTTTCACAGCCCACCATGCGACATCTCCTCCTGTTCTCTTTGTTCCTCTGTGGTTTAACTCATGCCGCTACCACGCCGAACATCGTTCTCATTTTCATCGACGACATGGGCTATGCCGACATCGGTCCGTTCGGTAACAAAGAGGTGCGCACACCGCATCTGGATAAGTTTGCGACGGAGGGCATGAAGTTCACGAGCTTTTATGCCACGCCGGTTTGCTCCATGTCGCGCGCTTGCCTGATGACAGGCTGCTACAACACTCGCGTCTCCATTCCTGGCGTGCTGTTTCCGCGTGATACCATCGGCTTGCACTCCGACGAGGTCACACTGGCCGAGATCGTGAAACAAAAGGGCTACGCGACCTGCGCCATCGGCAAATGGCATCTCGGGCACTACCCGGAGTTCCTGCCTACGCGTCAGGGCTTCGATCACTACTTCGGACTGCCCTACAGCAACGACATGCAGGCCGGGCGCAAAGAAATGCCGCCACTGCCGCTCTATGATGACGAGAAAGTCATCGAGACACAGCCTGATCAATCCCAACTCACCCGCCGCTACACCGAGCAAGCCGTGAAGTTCATCCGCGATCACAAGGACGCGCCGTTCTTTATCTATCTGCCGCACACGATGATTCACGGCCCGTTGGCTGCCTCAGAGGCCTTCATAGGCAAGAGCAAAATGGGCCTCATCGGCGATGCCATCGAGGAGATCGACTGGTCCGTCGGTCAGATCATGACCACGCTTCAGGAACTCAAGCTCGATGACAACACACTCGTCATCTTCACCTCCGACAATGGTCCCGCAGGTGGACGCGCCGCGCCTCCGTTACGTGGCAGCAAAGGCACCAACTTTGAAGGCGGCGTGCGCGAGCCCTGCATCATGCGCTGGCCTGGCAAGATCCCCGCTGGCACGACCTGCAATCAAATCGCAGGCAACATCGACATCCTGCCCATCTTTGCCAAACTCGTCGGCGTCGAGCCAGCAAAGGATCGCATCCTCGACGGACGCGACATCACACCGCTCATGTTCAACGCCAACGCTGGTCCCGTGCGCGACACGCATCACTACATCGGCGGAAATAATGCTGCGGCCATTCGCCAAGGCGATTGGAAGCTATTCCTCAAAGGCGACGCTGCCGACAAAAAAGCCAAGAAAGCGGCAGAAAAAACCAAGCCCCCGAAAGGCGGTCCCGTCCCCAGCCTCTACAACCTCGCCACCGACCCAGGCGAGACTCAAGACGTCGCCGCCGCCAATCCCGAAATCGTCGCCCGCCTCAAACAAGAACTCCTCACCCGTGAAGCAGAGATCCAGGCTAACAAACGCCCAGCGGGGAAACACACCGGGGCCTCGAAATAAACTGGTCGGCCTGCCAAATCCGACACAGCTTTTGCTGAGATGTTTGCGCAAGACAGACGTTTTACGCCGCACCATGCGCCGCCTCATTCTTGCCTTCCTCTTCGCCCTTTGCTCTTCGCTCTTCGCGGCGAAGCCGAACATCATCCTCATTTATACCGACGACCACGGTCACGCCGATCTCGGGATCCATGGTGTGATGAAGGATATTAAGACACCGAATCTCGATGCGCTGGCTCGCAGCGGCGTGGTGGCGACGCATGGTTACAGCACCGCCCCGCAGTGCGTGCCTTCACGCGGAGGCTTGATGACGGGGAAGTTCCAGGGACGCTTCGATCTCGATAACAATGGCTCCGCGCTCGATGGCTTCAACAAGGAGACCACCATCGCTACGCGGTTGCAGAACGCGGGATATGCCACAGCGCAGTTCGGCAAATGGCACCTCGGACCGACGGCGGACATACCGAAGCACGGCTTCAAGCATGTGTATTCGCAGCACGGCGGGCAGAAGTTTTCCGCGAACATCACGCTCGATGGCCAAGACCAGCCGATGGGCAATGTCGCGCCGGAGATGTATCACCTCGATGGCTGCTCGCGAGCCGCCGCGTCGATCATCGAGCGCTACAAGGACCAGCCCTTCTTTCTTTACGTCGCCTATCGCGGACCGCACACGCCGCTCGATCCACCGCGGAGTTACATGGATCGGTTCCCCGGCGAGATGCCCGAGCGCCGCCGCGCCGCGCTGGCGATGCTTTCAGCCATCGACGATGGCGTGGGGCTCATCACGAGCACTTTGAAGAAACACGGCCTCACCGAAAAGACGCTCATCTTCTTCATCGGCGACAACGGCGCACCGCTCAAGATTCACAAAGTGGATGCGCCGCTCGCGGGCGACCCCGGTGGCTGGGATGGCAGCCTCAATACGCCACTCAACGGCGAGAAAGGCATGTTGGCCGAAGGCGGCATGTCCACGCCCTTCCTCGTCGCGTGGCCCGGCACCATCCCTGGCGGTCAGACTTTCGATCACCCTGTAAGTGCGCTCGATGTCGCGGCGACGGCAGCCTCCATCACGAAGCTCAACGTGAGCCACGGCGACCTCGACGGTGTCGATCTTCTTCCCCACCTCACCGGCGAAAATAAAGCCGCACCGCACGACACGCTCTACTGGCGCTGGATGGCGCAAAGCGCCGTTCGCGAGGGCAACTGGAAACTCCTGCGCGGTGGCGAGCGCGAATACCTCTACGACCTCAGCACCGACCGCGAGGAAAAGAACAACCTCGCTGCGGAGCATCCCGACGTCGCCACGCGGCTGCGCACGAAGCTCAAGACCTGGGCCGATGGCCTGAATCCACCCGGCATGGCGCTCGGCCCGATGGCCGCGACTTGGAACGACTATTTCGACCACTACCTCGAAGGCAAAACCATCGCCGCACCCGAGGGCAAGCCAGCCAAAGGCAAAGGCGTAGCCGCCTCAGCAACCCAAGGCTGGGAAGCGCGCAACGGGACTATCACCGCCAAGGACGGCATCCTCATCCTCACGCCCGAGAAGGCTGACAAAGCCACCTTCATCACTCGCGCCCAACTCAAACTTGCCGGCCCGGTCACCGCAAAAATCACGCTTAGAACCGCCGCCTCCGGCGCTGCCGCAATCGCCTGGCGCGTCGATGGGGACAAAGACTTCCTCCCCGCGAATCGCGTCCCGTTTGAAATCAAAGCCACCGACGACTGGCAGACGCACGAGATCCAAATCCCCACCAGCGGCCGAGTCATCCATGTGCGTGCCCATCTGCCCGCCGGAGCCGCCGAGTTTCGCACCCTCGACTTCAAACCTGCCACCCGATGAAAAAGCTCTCTGTCATCCTCCTCCTCGCTCTCGGCACTTCGCTCTTCGCCACTGCCAAGCAGAACGTCATCGTCATCCTCGCCGATGACCTGGGCTGGAGTGACACGACTCTCTACGGCACGACGACATTCTACCAGACGCCGAACGTCGAGCGCCTCGCGAAGCGTGGGATGACCTTCACACGGGCGTATTCGGCGAGTCCGCTGTGCTCGCCGACGCGGTCGGCGTTGCTCACGGGGCAGAGTCCGGCACGCACGGGCATCACGGTGCCGAACTGCCACGAACCGCGTGTCGTTTTGCAGGCAACGACGGGCAAGAAGGCTGCGGTGGATCAAAAGGCGATTCAACCGGAGCCGGTGACGCGTTTAAAGACGGATTATCGCACGCTGGCGGAGACGCTGAAGGACGCGGGCTATGCGACGGCGCATTTTGGCAAGTGGCATCTCGGGCCGGAGCCTTATTCGCCGTTGCAGCAGGGGTTTAATGTGGATCTTCCGCATCATCCGGGGCCGGGGCCTGCGGGCAGTTTTGTCGCGCCGTGGAAGTTTGCGAACTTTAAAGAGAAGTCGCCCAGCGAGCACATCGAGGACCGCATGGCGGCGGAGGCCGTGGCGTGGATGGAGCAGCAAAAGGAGAAGCCGTTTTACCTGAACTACTGGATGTTCAGCGTGCACGCACCCTTTGACGCGAAGAAGGCGAACATCGAGAAGCATCGCGCTCGCATCAATCCGAAGGACGCGCAGCGCAGCCCAACCTATGCCGCAATGATCCAGAGCATGGACGACGCCATCGGCACGCTGCTTGATGCGTTGGATCGCCTGAAGCTCGCCGACAACACGATCATCATCTTCACCGCCGACAACGGCGGCAACATGTATAACGAAATCGACGGCACCACGCCCACCAGCAACCGCCCGCTGCGCGGTGGCAAGGCGACGATGTTTGAAGGCGGCACGCGGGTGCCGTGTGTGGTGGTGTGGCCGGGAATCGCGAAACCGGGCAGCCGGAGTGATGCGCTAGTGCAGAGTGAGGATTTCTTCCCAACGCTGCTGGATGGCTTGCAGAGTAGCCATCTCGCTCCGCGAGATGAGCCAAGCGCTGCATCAGCAGAGAAAGCGTCCGGTTCATCGAAAATCTCCTCTTCCAGCGGGAGCGCTCAGCTCGTCTCGCGGAGCGAGACGGCTACTTTCGATGGCTCCAGCATCCTCCCTGCGTTAAAAGGCGGTGCGCTGGCCGGAAAAGCCACGTTCCAATACTTCCCGCACAATCCAGGTGTGCCGGACTGGCTGCCGCCGGCAGTTTCCGTGCATCGCGACGACTGGAAGCTGATCCGCATCTTCCACGGGGGCGAGCAAGGCGCGCATCGTCATCTGCTTTTCAATCTGCGTGAGGATCTCGGCGAGAAAAACAACCTCGCTGCGCAGAAGCCTGAACTCGTCACTGAACTCGATGCGTTGATCGAGAAGTTCCTCGCCGACACGAAGGCCGTCGTGCCCGTGCCGAATC
>JAYVIO010000398.1:0-2741 GCA_043770175.1 Verrucomicrobiales bacterium
GTGGTTCCTGCGCCTGGGCCGCGAGTGCGTCGAGTTCCTCTTTGGCAACAACCAGACCATCCGCCTGCAAGACGTTTGGGACTTGGAAACCGTCTATGACACCGACGGCAATCCCTACAAGGCCTACACCAACTGGATGACGGGCCGCATCGGCATGCGTCTGGCAAACAAGAACTGTGCTGTGCGCGTCAAGAACGTCGAGGAAACTGGTGCGGGCAAAAAGATGCTCAACGACACCATCCTCTACTCGGCCTACGAGAAGTTTACGGAGTTCGGCCTGGAGCCGACCCACATCTTCATGAATGGCCGCTCCCGTGAGCAGTTGCGCAACAGCCGCACGGCCACCACGACCAACGGCACGCCTGCGCCGCTGCCGCTTGAATGGGAAGGCATTCCGATCATCCGCACCGCCTCCATCGCCAACGATGAGGCGTGATCAGCTCATCTCCACATCATCATCCTGATTCATCATGCACTCCCTCAAAGACGCTCAACTCACGCAGTCCGTTGCGCTTGCTGCCGCAGGCGCTGCGGTCTCCACCCCGTCACTCGACCTCAGCCAGCCACCGCCCAACGAGCATGCCTTCGAGGTGGAACTGGCACTGCCAGCACTCACTGGCCTTGTCGATGACAAGTCGATCACGGCCACGCTGGATGATTCTGAGGATGGTGTGTCATTCGCCGCCATCCCCGAGCTTGCCGAGTTCACGGTTACAGGAAGCGGTGGTAACGGCTCCAATGCCGCCACCCATCGTGTGCGCCTGCCTTCGAGCGCTCGCCGTCACCTGCGTGCCATGGTGGCCACCGAAGCGGCTGCGGGCGATCTCACGGCGCACAAGCTCAGCCTTGCATTGGTGTTCTGATTTCCTGAGGCGTGGGCCTTGGGTTCGGGTGCAGCCCTCCTTCGCTTCATGCGGGGAGGGCTGTTCCAATTTATGCCTCAAGCACTTTACGCAAACGCGGCAAACTATTGGAAAGAAGATACTTCGTGAAATCCCTTTGCTCACGGCCAGCGTCTCCGCGCACCTGGACAATCTTTGAATCATCATCGAACCCGAATGCGAACATCCGGTCCTCCTTTCCACCGACAGTGCGACAATTGGACATGAATTCCTTCATCTCCTGATTGGTGAATAAAAGAGTCATGTCCTTGTACCACTGCGGGCCAACTTTGCGTGTTCTCGCCACATCGGGGGCGTATTGCCCAAAGAGCAAAAAGAAGTCCGCGTCTTCAGGCACGTCAAATCGGTTGAACCATGTGTGAAACGAATGGCGTTGAGTTGCCTCGCGTTTTGGCTCGGAAGTCCTGTAAGTGCGCGAGGCTTTGACCTGCAACGTGATCGTTTTTGTTTTCCCATCAGCACGACGTTTCAAAACGGCCAGATCAACGCCCTTCTCCTGCCGAGAAAGAGGAATCCATACCGAATAGCCTTCGTCTTTTTGTAATTCTGCCTGGAGACGTTCTGCAAGGACGTACTCAGACCACTGGAGAGTAAAAATGGGATCCATACACCCCATGTGTATCAGGAATGTGCTGGAGGAAAAGGACCAGCCTTTGACAATCGACGCGGCGCATGACCATCCACGACGAAATCGCCGCAGACTTTGAGCACATCCTTGCGGAGTTCGGCAAGCCGGTGCAGTTCCTCGGGCGCACGCTGCTGGCGAAGATTTCTGAGCCCATGCTCTCTGGCGAACTCGTGCTCGGCGGTGAAGTTGATGACGTGCGCTTCACTGCCAAGGTGCTGCGCTCTTCACTCCCGTCCATGCCCCACAGCGGCCAAGTCCTGCGCTGGGATGATGCGGACTACCGCATCAAGGCCGTGATGAACCGCTCGCCACACGCCATCATCACCCTCGAACTTGGCCCCGCCAATCCCTGACATGCGCGTCACTGGCAGAGTCACGGGCCTTGATCCGCTCAAAAAGAAGCTCGCACTTTTCCCCAAGGAAGTGCAGCGCCCGATGGATAAGCTGCTCATCCAGGAAGTGCGCACGCTTGCCGTGGAAAGCGCCCGCGTCACGCTGCCCTTCGGCCTCAGCGACAAGACCTACAAGAAACTCGCCGCACGCATCAAGGCGGACATCAGTCGCATCTTCAAACGAGCGGATCAATTGGGCAGCGCCTACCAGCAGCTCGAAGCCGCAGATCCCGCCCTCGCGCAGCAATACTGGCAGGCCCAGCAGTCCGGTGATGAGGCGCGTGCGCGCCGCCTGCTGCGCAAACTCAGCGCCAAGGCTGGCATCCCCATCGGTGCGATCCGCCCGGCACTGCATCAGGCCGCGCGCACCGCGCACTACGGCCGCGTGCCTGACAATGCCAAAACGGTCGCCATCATTTCCAAAGGCAATGCACTCGACCGCTACATCGCCAAGGTGCAGCAGCAGATCGGCGCGGTGAAGGCCGGCTGGATTGCCGCAGCCAAGGCCTTGGGCGGCACCGTGCGAGGGATTCCGCGCTGGGCCAACACCGGCGCGCACAAGAACTCGCATGGCAGTGCCGCAGTGAAGCGCGCTGAGAAGGGTTCCACCGTGGAACTCACCAACCAGGTCAGCTACGCACCGCAGGCCTGCGACGACGGCCAACTGCGTCATGCCGAACGGCGCGCGCGGCTCCGCTTGCAGCACGCTATTGCTGAAAAACTCAAGGCCATGGCCGAGCGCGCGTTTCGACAACGCAAGTAGGGCATGGAAGCACCACCCTCACTCGAACATCGCCTCGCCACCCTGCTCGCCGGTTA
>JAYVIO010000399.1:0-22016 GCA_043770175.1 Verrucomicrobiales bacterium
GCCGAGGCCGTGCCGTAGAGAAAGAAGTCGTACCACTCGATGGTGGTGCCGATAAAGCTCGCGATGACGACGCGGCGGGTGCTGTTGGCGGTGGACATGGTAAAAAAATTACGGCTTCTGCAATAGCGCGAGAAAAGCGCCCGGCTTGAGTGGCTTCGGCTTGTAACCCGAACCTATCAGCACCTTGAAATGCTTGTCTTCGGTAATGATGTAATCAGCTTCCGCCACGATGGCGCAGTCGCAGAATTTGTTGTCATCGAGATCACTGCTGATGACGTTGAAGCGAAAACTGGGATCGACCCGAGTCAAATTGTGCTGCGTGGCGGAAATCATCTCCAACACATTTAGAAAAGACTCCCAGCGGGCCTGCCCGATGCGTGGCACCAGCAGTTCCTCGTATTCAGTCATCACTTCGTTGCTTATTGCCCACTGAAACCTGCCCGATACCCATTCATGCAGGATTCGACGGTTCGGATGGCTGAGACTCAACATCGACAGCAGCGCATTGGTGTCGATGCAGACGATCATCAGCGGTAGGGATGACGTGCGCGAAACTCACGCAGTGCTTGGTCGATGTCATCGAACTTACCAGCTTCACGGGCATCATCCGCCGCCGCACCAATCTCATCCAGCAGGCGGTGTGCCTCAAGCTGAGTCAGGAGTCCGTCCACCATCGCCAGTTCATCAGGTGAAAGCTTGTCGAGCTTTTGCTCGATGCGTGGCCGCAGATCCTGCGGGTCGGTGATTGTTGTGGTGCTCATGGTTCAGGATGCCACGGGTCATCATTTCTTCAAATCCTTCTCCTTGGCCGGTTCCGCGGCCTTCTTCGGCTTTGCCGCGAAGATCTTGCGATCCCAGTTCTTTGCGATCTGCTTCGGCGTTGTCTCCGAATTCACGCCGTTTGATGGCACGTCGAGTTTGGCGCTCCAGAGTATGCCATTGAGCAACAGACGGCGCTGATTCGCTTCAGCCCAGTTCGCGTGCAGGTCACAACCGGTGAAGCCGAAACTGCGTCCGCCATCGGGACGCTCGTAGCTCCAGGCCACGGTTTCGGCGCGGCCTGCGTTCGCTTTGGCGGCATCGTTTTTGCGGCTGCTGTCGGGCATCGCGCATTGCAGGAGATGCGTCACGCCTTTTTCGGCGAAGTGGAGATTGTACAGCCAGCCGTCCTTGAGCAGCGGGAAGGGCTTCACGCCGCTGTTGATGGGATGCGTCGGGATGCTGGTGAAATCCACATCCCAATGACCGCGGCAGCCGATGTCGCTCTGAAACGCGGCACCGAACATCGCTTTGAAATCAGCGGCACGCTCCGGCTTGCAATCGACGCCCTGATGCAGAATGACGAAGCCCGTGCCCGCCTTCGCGAGCGATTGCATCTTCGCCCATCGTGATGCCTCGAGGAATGAATGCTTGTCACCACCATCCATGAACAGCAGCACGCAGCGTGCGCCATCGAGCACCGCTTCATTTTTCGGCCAGCCTTCGGCCACCATCACGGGAGCGACACTGGGCACAGCTTTGAGCCAGTCCATGAGCAGAGCACAACCGGCGAAGTACTCGTGCTGTCCCGGCTTGTTGCTCGGCACACCGGCGATGAGCACGATCTTCGCGGCCTTGCCATCGGCGGGCGCTTGTTCCAGCGGCACCTGCTGCTGTTCGGCGGTGAATTCGGCATGGACGGAGGCGACGAAGAGAAAAGAGAGGATGAGACGGTGCATGATTGGCAGGCTGACGGGTTGGAGAGCGCAACACAAGACGAAAAGCCGAATGGCGCTCTTGCAGCACGTTCTCGTGAGATGCTGATGATAGCCTTTTTATGTGATTCCCGAAACCCGGCGGCCAGAATGCCGCGCATCCAAACCACGCCTGCGGTGTTTCAAAGCGCAACCATGAAGACAACCATCCTCCTTGCCCTGGTCTCCCTCCTCGGCGCAGCGACCCTGCGCAGCCAGTCCGCCGACACGCCTGTCGATTTCGACAAAGCCCGCCAGCTTTTCGAGAAACAGAAGAATGGCGGCACCCTCACCGCCGATGAAACCGCCTACATCGAAAAAGCCAAGGCCGCGCATGATGCGCAGATGAAAAAGCAGAGCGGTGGTGGCGATCTGCCGCCCCAGGGACAGGACGGCATCGATTGGGAAAAGGCGCAGAAGCTGCATGAGCGCGACAAGGCCGGCGAGAAACTCACCGAAGATGAAAAAGGCTATCTCGATAAAGCACGGGCGGCATTTGCGAAGCGCAATGGCGACGGGCCTCCGTCGTCCAAAGCCTCATCATCCGATGGCATCGACTGGCAGAAAGCACAGGACCTGTTCCGTCGTGAGCAGGGCGGCGAGAAGCTCAGTGAGGCCGATCAGAAGTACCTCGATCACGCCAAGGAAGTCCGCAATCGCGGTGGCAATCGTGGCGGCAGCGGAGGTGGTGGCGGTGGCAACGCCGGCCAGCGCAAGGCTCCTGAATCGCTCAAGCCGCTCAGCGACATGACCGCCGATGAAGTGTATGAAGGCGAAGACGGCGGCCTCTATGGCAAAGGCAGCAATGAACCGCCCGAAGCACTCAAGAAGTCCGCCGCAGAGGCAATCGCGCAGATCAAGCCGCTCGATGCCGAGGGCAAACCGGCCGACAGCGGCAAGATCGTGCTCATTTCCATCAGCATGTCGAACGCCACGCAGGAGTTCTCCTTCTTCAAAGGCATCGCCGATGCCGACACACGCAAATCCGACAAGCTCACCATCGTCGATTGCGCACAGGGCGGCCAGACCATGGCCGCGTGGGCACCGCCCGAAGGTCGCAACTGGGATGAAGCCATGAACCGCCTGCAGCGGGCCGAAGTCACCCCGCAGCAAGTTCAAGTCGCGTGGATCAAGCTCGCCAACGCCGCCCCCAACGGTTCGAAGACCGATCATCTCACCAAGCTCGAAGCCGACACCACCACCGTGCTGCAAAACGCGAAGAAACGTTTCCCCAATCTGCGCATCGCCTACCTCGGAAGTCGCATCTGGGCCGGCAACGCCAGCACCGGCCTCAATCCCGAGCCCTATGCCTACGAAGGTGCCTTCGCCGTGCGACATCTCATTCAAAAGCAGATCGGCGGCGATGAAGCCCTTGCCTCCGGCAAGTCACCCCTGCTCGTCTGGGGCCCCTATCTCTGGGCCGAAGGCGAGAAAGGCCGCAAGCTCGACGACCTCAAGTATGTCAAAGACGACTTCGCCGGCGACGGCACGCATCCCAGCAACAGCGGACGTGAGAAGGTGGCAAAGCAGTTGCTGGAGTTCTTTGCCACGAGTCCGCTGGCGAAGGGGTGGTTTGCGAATTAGTCCAGTTGCGCTGCAACTGGATAGCCAACCGGTCGCGGCGCGACCGGGCTACTTTTCAAGCCCTGCCCGTCAGCCGCTTCCACAAGCCGCGCTCGGCGGCCTGGGTCTGCACCACACTTTGCGGCCTGGACGGTGGCGGGTTGGAGGCAGGACGGCGTGAATCATTGGGCCGTGCGGAGGGGCCGCGCGAATCGCGTCGATCACCACCCTGGCCGCCTTGACCACCACGGCCACCGCCTTGACCACCCTGTCCTTGCGGGCGGCGCTGCTGTTGTTGGAACGGACGCTGATTGCGGCGCTCTGGCCGGTCATCGGTCATCGGCTGCGGGGCGGCGTTGTAGTTGAAGCCTTCGGCCTTTTTACGCACGAGACCGCGGTTGATGAAGCGCTCCAGCTTGCGCACGTCGTCCTGTTCATCCGGAGAGACGAAGCTGATCGCGTCGCCAATCGCATGTGCACGGCCGGTGCGACCGATGCGGTGAACGTAATCCTCGACGATGTGTGGAAAGTCGAAGTTCACGACGTGTGAGATGCCGTCCACATCGATGCCACGTGCGGCGATGTCGGTGGCGACCAAAACACGCACCTTGCCCGTTTTGAAATCATCCAAAGCGCGCAGGCGCTGATTCTGCGAGCGGTTGGCGTGCAGTGTGGCGCACTTCACGCCGGTTTGTTCGAGCTTTTTGGCGATCTTGTCCGCGCCGTGCTTGGTGCGGCTGAAGACGAGCACCATCTGTAGTTTGTCATCTTCAAGCAGATGCGAGAGCAACGGCATTTTGAGGTGCTTATGCACTTCATAGACAAGCTGTGTCACTGTCTCGGCCGGATTGGCGCGTTTGCCGATCTGCACGATTTTCGGCGCGCGCTGGAACTCATGCGTGAGGCTTTCGATCTCCTTCGACAAGGTGGCGGAGAACATCAGCGTCTGGCGCTTCTTCGGCAGTTGGTTGAGGATGCGGCGGATGTCGGGCAGGAAGCCCATGTCGAGCATGCGGTCGGCTTCATCGAGCACGAGGTATTCGAGCTGGGAAAAGTCCGCGCAGCCCTGACCCATCAAATCCAGCAAACGGCCCGGGCAGGCGACAACGATGTCGCTACCGGCACGCAGGGCGTCCTTCTGCGGCTTTTCGCCGACACCGCCATACACTTTCGCAATCTTCAGGGGCAGATGTCTTGCATAGGCCAGCACGTTCTCTTCGATCTGCGCGACGAGTTCACGCGTGGGTGCGAGCACGAGCACGCGGGTGCGGCGGCGCTGGCCCTGCGGCACTGGATGCGCCGTCAGGCGGGTGAGAATCGGTAGCGTGAAGGCGGCGGTCTTGCCGGTGCCCGTCTGTGCGATGCCGATCACGTCTCCGCCCGCGATGACCACCGGAATGGCCGCTGATTGAATGGGCGTGGGTTCCGTGTAACCGGCTTCTTTGATGGCTTGGAGAATGTGAGGATCGAGACCGAGGGATTGAAAAGACATTCCACGCCCATACGCGTGTGTGAGGCAAGAAGCGAGGCGTTTAAGTGGTCCCGTTGCGGCGCAACCGGGCTACTTGGCGGCGTCTGCGGCACGCCACAGATACCACGCGGCCAGCGTGCGATGCGGCTGCCAGCGTTCGGCCATCAGGCGAAATTCCTTCGGTTTGGGCATCTCATCGAGTTTTTTGGCGATGCGCCAGCCGTTGCGCACGCCGTAGTCGTCGCTGGGAAACACATCCATGCGGCCCAAGGTAAAGATCAGCAGCATCTCCACCGTCCAGCGGCCCACGCCACGCACTTCGACGAGACGTGCGATCAATTCGTCATCGCTGAGCTTCAAGGCCGCCGCCCGCGTCGGAATCTGGCCGCTGAGTGTCTTGGTAGCGATGTCGCGGATGGCGAGCAGCTTGCCCATGGAGAAGCCGCAGCCGCGCAACATTGTTTCGTCAGCGGCGAGCACCTGTTCAGGCTTGGGGAAGCGCGTTTTCGGCCACAGCGCCTTGAAGCGTCGCAGGATGGCCTCGGCGGCGTTCGCGTGAAGTTGCTGGTGCGCCACGGCGCTGACGAGCGCCTCGTAGGGCGAGCGTTTTTGCGGCGTGAGCGCGCACGGACCATGCGCCTTGATCAGGCGGCGCATGACAGGGCAGCGTTTCGAGAGACTGGCTTCGGCTTCGGCGTGCATGGCCGACAAGAGAGCATGGACGGTTCCGTGTGCATCCAGCAAAAGCCTGATTGATTCCGCACGCCTCATCGAGTTTGCTGTCAAAGTTCAGCCAGCAGGAATTGACACGCACCCCATGGCAAAACTCACCTTTTTACTCGAAGACGGACAGTTAATCGAGATCCCCCTCGCGGAACGCATCACGTTGGGGCGTGGGGAGGACAACGATGTGGTGGTCGATGATGACCGCATCTCGAAGCGCCATGCTGAGCTGGTGCAGAATGCGGACGGCAGCCTGCAGGTGTTCGACGCGGACTCCACCGCCGGCACTTTCGTCAATGGCGAGCGCGTGCGCAGCCACACCATCCGCCATGGTGACCGGCTGGCTTTTGGACCGCTGACAGCCGTCCTGGATCTCGACGAACACACCACCAACGGCAAGACTGCGGCGCCTGATGCCGACCTGAATGCGGCGAACGGCAAACCAGTGAAAGCGGGCAAGATCGGCACGCGCAAAAAAGACCGCACCGCGAAGAAAGCCACCGGCAAAACCGCCCTGCCGCCCGAGGAAGTGCAGGCGCGGTTGAACGCCATGCAGCAGGAGACCGCACAGCTCGACGCGGAGAAATCACGGCTGCAAGCCGAGGTGGAGACCGCGCAAAAAGAACTCCGCGACTGGCAGGAGCGTGCTGAAAAGGAACACGGCATGCACAACGCCCGCGTGGAGTCCCTCCGCGCCGAGGAGGAGCGCCTCGCCCCGATGCAGGCCGCGGTGAAGGAAGCCGAGGCCACGCACGCTGAGTGGCTCAAGTCCATCCAAGCACTCGCCACCGAGCATGAGGACAAAACGGCCGTGTTGCAACGACTCGCGGCCCAGCATGACGAGAAAACCGCCGATTTGCAGCGTCTCAGCGCCGACGAGAATGCCGCGAAGCTTGAACTGCAAAGCCTTGTCACGCAACGGGATCAAGAACTCGCCCACCTCCAGCAAATCCGCGCTGAATGCTCGCATGACGAGGCCTTGCTTGATGAGAAGCGCCGACAGATCGCCGAACTTGAAGAACGCAGCCAGGAGAGCCAGGAACTTGCCGACGCACGCGAGGACCAGGTTGAGGCGGTGGAGAAAAAACTTGAGCAGCTATCCCAGCGCCGCACGCAGATCGACGCACACATCAAAGAACTCTCAGGCACCGAGGAGCGGCTCGTGCAGGCGCTGGCCCGCAGCCGTGAGGCGGAAGCACAGCATGCCGCACTCACGGTCGCCATCGCAACGCTCGGTCAGGAGCAGCAGCGCTCCGAGTCAGCGATCAAGGAACTCGAAACCCGCATTAGCGTGTTGCAGGAGCATCACCAGCAGGTCACCGCCGCCACCGACACGGCCCGCACCACGCAGCAGCTCACGGAGGACTCACTGCAAAGCGTTCAAAACGAACTCGCCGCACGTGAAAAGGATCTCGCCACCCGCAGCTCCGAACTGACCGCTGAATCGCAGCGTTTGGTGGAAACACAAGCACACCGGGCTGAAATCGAGCGGCAGTGCCAGGCACTCGCCGCCACAGAGCAAAAACTGGCGGGGGTGACACAGCAACTCACCGCCGCCGAGAAACAGCTCACGAACGTAAAGACCGACATCTCGACCGGCGAAGCGCTGATTGTCACGCACCAGGCCGCTGTCAAAGGGCTCGAAGTAGAAGAAAGCACCGCCAAAGGCCGCATCGAAGTGCTGCACGCACGCGAGAAAGATCTGCGCGCCGAACTCACCAGCCTCGCCGCGTCCGAACGCAGTGAACGCACGCGCTTCGAAGAGGTGCGCCAGCTTGCCGCCGAAGCAGAAAAGGGCCACAGCGCGCAGCGGCAGCAGCTCGCCGCCAGTCTTGACTCCACCCGCCGTGACTTGGCGGACCTCGTTTCCAGGCTCACCCCGTTGCGGGAGTGGAAGGAGGCCATGGACCAGCTCTACGCCCGCCTCGCTACACTGCCGCAGGATTCTCCCGAGGCGCGCGACCTCTGGCATGAGATCGAAAAAGAAAAAGCCGACCTGCACAGCCTCATCGTTACCGCGCGCACCCAAGCGCAAGGCGTTTCGCTCCGTGAGGCGGTCCGCCACAGCGATAGTACAGCACCACGTCAAAGTGCTGTTCCAGAAACGCGTTCTGTCATTGGTGCCAGTCAGGAGTCCACGCTGCGCTCCCGGCTTACTCATCTGCGCGAAAGCGTCCAACGTGAGGAAGCACGCCTCGAGTCCTTGCGCAAAGACCGCAGCCGTGAAGAGATCCGCCCCCGCTCCGGCGGTCCCGCTGCAGAAGCCATGCTGCGTGAACATAGCCGCCAGTTGGAGGCTAAAATCCGCCAGGAAGATGAGCGCCACGTCACGCTGCTGCGTCATCTCGAAGCCTCCGGCCTGGAAGAGGAAAAGCGCCGCGAAAAAATCACCGAAATGGAGCGCAAGCTCGCCGAACTCCGTGCTGACATCGCCGAGGCGGAGCGCCAGCGCAGTGAGTTGCGCCAGCAGGCGGACTTCGCCCAGACCGAACTGAAAAACTACGAAGCCGCCCTGGATCGTGTCATGAAACATGCCGCCGACCCGGACGCCGCAGCATTGCCGCAAATGCCCGGTTGATTCTATCTACGGCATCGACATTGCTGATCCTGAAAACGCAGACACCCCATGGCAAAACTCACCTTCGTTCTCGAAGACGGACAGGAAGTGGTGGTTCCCCTCACGGAACGCATCACCATCGGTCGTGCCGATGACAATGACGTGGTGGTGGATGATGAACGCATCGCCCTGCAGCATGCCGAGCTGCTGCAAAACGCGGATGGCAGCATCCAGGTCTTCGACTTGAAGTCAGACACCGGCACTTTCGTCAATGGCGAACGACAAATGAGCTGCACCTTGCTGGATGGCGACAAGCTCTCCTTCGGGCCGCTCATCGCCCTGCTCGATTTGGAGCTTCCGGACGCAGCTATGCCACCGAATGCCGCTCCAACAGAGAGCACCCCGGCAGCCCCGGCACCCGACGACACCCATGCGGAAGCAACCACTCAGATGGAGGCGGAAAAAGCACGACTGAAAGCCGAAGTGGACGCCGTCGAGAAAGAATTGCGCGATTGGGAGCAGCGCGCCGAAAAGGAACGCGCCATGCACAACGCGCGGGTGGAATCACTCCGCGCCGAGCAAGAGCAGCTCGCGCCGCTCCAAGCCGCCGTGGAGGAGGCCCGGGCCGCCCACCACGATTGGCTGGAGGCCATCGCCACCCTCTCCAGCCAGCATGAGGAAAAAACCACCGCCCTCGAGCGCCTCAACACCCAGCACTTCGAAAAATCCACCGAAGTGCAGCGCCTCACTGCCGCCGCCGCCGCCGCGCAGGAGCAGGTGGACGCTCTCGCCGCACGCCTCAAGCAGGTGCGTGATGAATGCGAGCAGGACGAGGCCTTGCTGAGCACGCTGCGGCAGCAGATCATCGAAATGGAGGCCCGCCTCAAGGAGGGCCAGGAACTCGCCGCCGCACGCATCGAGCAGGTGCAGACGACGGAACGAAAGATCGCACAGCTTGAACAGCTCGCCCAACACCTGGAAAAGGTCGAAGCACATATCGAAGAACTCCGCGGCAGCGAAGAACGGCTCGAACAAGCCCACTCCCGCTGCCAGGAGGCGGAGAAGCAGCACGCAACACTCACCGCTACCCTTGAGACACTTGCCAACGAGCAGCAGCGTGCCGGGACGACCGTCAAAGAACTCTCGGATCGCCTCGCCACGTTGCAGCAGTCCGCCACTGCCGCTGAAGCGTCACTGGTCCGAACGCAGACCGACCTCGCCGCCGAAACGCGGCGCCTCGAAGAAACCCAGGCGCGCCGTGCTGAAATCGAGCAGCAGTGCCTGGAGCTCGCCGGCACCAAACAGCAGCTGGCGGATGCCAAACAACGCCTCACCGCCGTCGAACAGCGCTACCGCGAAGTGCAGGCCAATCACACCGAAAGCGGGCAGCAGCTCGCCGAACGCAAGACCACCCAACGTGAGGAGTCGAAACCCGCCGCAGCAGCGGACGCCGCACAACAAGCCGAGCTCACACGCCAGATCGAGATCGCCAAACGTGAACTCGCCGAACTGGAGGCCAATACCGCTGGATTGCGTGATTTGCAGGCAGCCACTGACCAGCGCCACGCCGTTCTGCCTCCCGATGTGTCCGCAGCACACGCCCCCGTCAGCAGCACCGCAAACGAACTGGCCACCGCACCGATTCCCGCACTGCGCATCGTCCACGTCGATGCTGTCAGGCTCAGCCCCATCCCGATGAAATCCGAACGCACCCGCGTTCAGAGTGCCGACACCGCCCCGCCATCCCCCAAGCCCAAACCAAAGTCCAAAAAGAGCTGACCGTCCTTGGCAACGTGTGAATTCGCAGAGAGTCTTCAGCACCCATGCCGGACGTCTTCACCAAAGCCAAACGCAGTGAGGTGATGCGCCGCATCCGCTCACACGGCAACGCAGCGACGGAACTGCGGCTCATGGCGCTGATGCGGAAAGCAGGGATCAAAGGCTGGCGGCGGCAGGTTTCCCTGCCCATCCATGCTCCACGTTCCCAACGCCGCGTGCGTCCGGACTTCGTCTTTCGACAGCAACGAGCGGCGATCTTTGTCGATGGCTGCTTCTGGCATGGCTGCCCAAGACATGCGACACGGCCCAAGCAGAACCGAACCTTCTGGGACGCAAAAATCACGCTCAATCAGGCGCGTGACCGCCTCGTCACCCGCGCACTGCGCAAACTCGGCTGGACCGTGCTGCGCATCCGGGAGTGTGCGCTTGCCAAAAAACAACAAACCGCACGCTGGCACGGCTGCGGCACGCACTTGCCTGCCAATCCGGCGGAGAATTAATACGGCGGATCAAGCGAGGTGCTTTTTCAAGAAGCTGACAAGCCCCTGGGCCAGCGCGGTTACTTGTTTGAGTGGACGGGCGTCCTTGAGCTGACCGGCGGCATCGAAGGCTTCGTGCGCCTTTGGCAGTGCGACTTGCTCTGGCAACACAATGACACCGATGTTCCCAAGGATGGCGCGCAGATGCACAAGACCGCGCATGCCACCCAGCGCACCGGGCGAAGCACTCAGCAGCGCGGCGGTCTTGCCACGATACGCCGAGAGTGCGGGTTCATCATCCGTTTCACCACGAGAGGCCCAGTCGAGCGCGTTTTTGAGCACGGCGGTGATCGAGCTGTTGTACTCCGGCGCAGCGATGAGAAAGGCGTCGTGCTCACGGAAGAGGGCTTTCAAATTTTTGGCATTGTCCGGCAGGCCGTGCTCGGTTTCGAAGTCTTCATCAAACAATGGCAGCGGTAGGTCACGCAAATCGATGAGCGTGACTTCGGCTCCGGCAGCGCGGGCGGCGTCTGCGGCGATGCGGACAAGCTGCTTGTTGAAGGAGCCGGTGCGGGTACTGCCGGCGAAAGCGAGGATTTTTGGAGTGCTCATAAGTGATGACATGCATACGCCACCGAAAGCCACCGGGTGACGATAAACGCTGTCTTTGACCTCCGACCGCCGATTCATAGGCCGCCATTTTTCATGCGCTGGCACCCATGCTGCGTGCTGGACAGACGCGTGAGTGTCGCATACACACTGCTGGCTCTCGATGAAATCCAAACGCGCATTTTCCCGGCTCTTCAGTCAGGTGCTTGGCATGTGGCTGATACTGGCTGGCGGTGAGACCATGGCACGTGACCGCTACACTGAAGACTGGAATGAGCAGCGCGAAATGCTCTCCAAGCGTGGCCTGGCGTTTCAGCTTTCCTACACCGGGTCGTTCATGGATCACCTGCACGGCGGCTTCCGCCGTGGCGCCAACTGGCAGGGTCTGCTGGATCTGGCCATGCTGGTGGACTTGGAAAAGGTGGCGGGCTGGCGCGGGGCGATTCTGCATGCCGAAGGCATCTGGGTGCAGGGGCCGAGCGCGTCCTCGATGGCCTACATCGGCAACATCAACGAAGTCAGCAACATTCAAGGCATGGCGGCCACCGCCCGCGCCTATCATGTCTGGCTGCAGCAGCATCTGTGGGCGGACAAACTGCGGTTCACCATCGGCTGGATGACGCTGGACACCGACTTCATGATCTCACATTCGGCAAACCTGTTCATCAATTCCGCCCTCGGTCCGATCCAGACGTGGAACATCAACTTTGCCACGCCGGTTTACCCTTTGGCGGCACCGGGCTTCCTGGCCGAATGGCAGGTGGATGAGCGGCATGAACTGCAACTGGGCGTTTACGATGGCAACACGGGCGGCGAACGCGGGAACCGGCGCAGTTCCAACACGCGGCTGGGAACCGATGACGGCGCGGCGATCCTGCTCGAAGGCGCACGCTCGCATGAAATCGCCGGACGTGCGGGAACAGTGAAGCTGGGCACAGGCTGGAACACCGGACTGACGACGCAGAATGCCACCGGCGACCTCGTGCATGGCAATGGCCATTTTTATGCGATGCTGGACCAGACCCTGGTGCCGGGGCGCGGCAAGGATGCGCCGGACCGTCTGACGTTCTTCACCCGCATCGGTCGTGTGATCCACCCGGGCCGCAGCATGGTCGATTTCGCTCTCGATGTCGGCGTGACCGGCAGCGGCTTGCGTCCGGCGGACCAGTGGGGCCTGATGATGACGAGTTCGCGCTTCAGCCGCAGCTTCGTCGATGCCACTCTCGCAGGTGGCGGCAGCAGCAGCAACCGAGAGACCACCTTGGAGCTGACCTACAAAGCACAGTTCAACCCTCATCTGGCGCTGCAACCGACGCTGCAACACATCATCGATCCCCAGGGCGGATATCCCGACGCCACCGTGCTGGGCCTGGTGCTGATGCTGACGTTTTGAAGCATTTCGTAAAGGGCAGCGCACGGGCTGCATTCCCCATTGTAAACAGGGGCGTTTCCGCCTTCACTCGTCCTCACCATGAAGATCGACGCCCTGGCCCGACTCGAACGTTATGCAAAGCGCATCGCGGAAATCGCCGCCGTGCTCGGCAAATACGGCCTCGCGGACTTGTTCGGCGGGTTCAAATACGCCTGGCTGCAAGACCGGTTCAAAAGCGCGGATGGACAATCGCTCACACAAGGCGTGACGCAGGCCGCCCGGGTGCGCATGGCGCTCACCGAGCTGGGCACCACCTTCATCAAGCTCGGCCAGATGCTCAGCACCCGCGCTGATTTGCTCGGCCCCGAACTCACCGAAGAACTCTCCCAACTGCAGGCCAACGTGCCGCCCGACGCCGCCAGCGTGGCACGCGCCACGATTGAAAAAGAACTCGGCCTGCCGATTGAGCAGCTCTTTGCCAGCTTCGAGGACGAACCGCTCGCCGCCGCCTCCATCGCACAAGTTCATGCCGCATTGCTGCACACCGGCCAAAGCGTGGTGGTCAAAGTGCGCCGTGCTGGCGTGGCCGAACAGGCCGCGACTGATGTGGAGATCGTCCAGGCACTCGCGGAGCTGCTGGAGACGCATTCCCCGGCCTTGCGTGCCTATCAGCCACTCGCCGTGGTGCGCCAGTTCCGCCGCACGCTGTTGCGTGAACTCGATTTCACCTATGAGCGGCAGAATCAGGAGGAGTTTGGCCGCAACTTCGCCGACGACCCGACCGTGCGCATCCCGGAGGTGTTCAGCGAATTTTGCTCGCATCAAGTCGTGACGATGGAGCACCTGGAAGGCATCATCGGCGTGGATATTGAAACGCTGAAGCAGTCCGGCGAAGATCTCGGCGAGTTCGCCAAACGCGGCGCCAACATGTATCTCGAAATGGTCTTCCGCGACGGCTTCTACCACGCCGATCCGCATCCCGGTAATCTCATCTTGCTGCCCGGCAACATCGTCGGCGTCATCGACTGCGGCATGGTGGGCCGCATTGATGAAGATCTGCGCGATGAAGTCGAGGCGCTACTGCTCGGCATCGTGGAAAATGATTCCGAACTCGTGTCCGAGCAGGTGCTGCGCCTCGGCGCGGTGCCGTCCGACTGTGCGCGTGAAAAACTGCGCGCCGACCTCCAGGACTTCATGGCCGACTTCACCGGCCATCCACTGAACGAAGTTCACGTTGGCGCGGCCTTGAGCAACCTTGTGGAGATCATCCGCAGTCATCATATCGTGCTGCCGCCTTCATTGGCGCTGCTGTTGAAGACCATCATCGTGCTGGAAGGCACCTCACGCCGCTTCAGTCCGGACGTGAGTCTCGCAGCACTGATCCAGCCCTACTGCTCACGCCTCATGCTGCGTCGTTTCTCACCCGGCCGCATCGCCAAACGCGCCCGGCGCACCTTCCGTGTGTGGGATCGCCTGCTCACCGCCCTGCCGCGTGATCTGACCGATCTCCTCGCCCGCTTTCGCGATGGCTCACTCACGGTGCATCTTGATCACCGCCATCTCGATCCCATCGTGAACCGTTTGGTCCTCGGCATCCTCACCGCCGCCGTCTTCCTCGGCTCCAGCGAACTCTGGAGCCGCGAGGCCAAGCCGCTGTTCTACGGCGTGTCCATCTTCGGTGCCGTTGGCTACATGATCTCCCTCTACCTCGGCTGGCGTCTCCTGCGCGCCATCCGCAAGTCGGGGAACATCCAGTCGAAGGATTAAAGCTCAATTCCGCCATCGACTTCGGTCGGCAGATTTAACAAAATGGCTGCATGAATCGTGTCTTTATACTCCTTTGGGCACTCTTTTGGCCCGCATCACAAATTTTTGCGCTCGATCCTTTCTATACCGACGAGATGGTCAAAGAAATGGTGCGGGGCTACAAAGACCGCAAACCAGTGCTGCCTCAACGTCCGACGCACGGCTTGCCGATTGGCCTGCGCATGGAGATGATTCGCCTGCCGAAGTTCAAAGTGGATGGAGTCAGTCTAGCCGAAGCGCTGCGCGAACTGCAAAATGCCGCACTAGCAAGTGATCCAAAAAACGGCGGCTTTGTCTTTTTATTCGTCATGGACGAGGTCGGCAGCAAATCCAGCATCACGCTCGATCTCAAGGATGTGACATTCTTCCAAGCTGTGAATTTCGTGACTGAGTTAGGAGGCACAGGTTGCTCGGTGTATGGGCAGCAGATCGTCATCGCCCGTGGAGGCAATCCTTATGCTTGGTGGCGCGGCCTGGACATCCAAAACCTCCCGCTGTCGGAAGAACTCGCCCGGCAGTGGTTTCCGAAAGCCAAAGAGAATGAAAAGGGCGACAGCGGCCCGATGTGGCGTGCGGAAAAAGACTTGGAGAAAATGGGCATCCCCTTCAATCCCGATGCCATGGCGGATTTTGTCCCGAGCATGAACGTCCTCTCCATCGTTCACTGTGGCGCGGCCTTGCACTGCATCGCGATGCTTGTGAAAGAATCGGAGGACGAGATCAAGATCAAAGCCGCATTGCAGAAGCCCGGTCTGATCCCAGCAGGAATGGCTTTGAAGACATTTCAGCTTCGTGCAGCGGACATGGGGCAGATGGAGAATATCATGAAGCACAAGGACGGCCTGATCCATCCAGACTGCTGCACGACGCAGGATATGCTCAAGAATGAGGGTGCCGTCTTTCCAGCCAAGAGCGCTGCGTGGTTCGACCGCACGAAGCAGAAGCTGCATGTGATCAACACCTCGCAGCAGATCGAGGCGATTCGGAAGGCCCTTGTCTTGGACTGATTTTTTCCATGCGATGCAGTCCACGAACTTTGAACCTTGAACTTTGAACCAACTGGCCGAAAACCTCTCAACCACCCAACTCTTTCCCAACCATGTATTTCCTCGGCATCGACAGCGGCACACAGAGCACCAAGGCCATCGTCCTCGACCTCGAAACTGGCAAGATCATTGCCACCGGCCACAGCAGCTATGATTTGATCGAAGGCCTGCCACCCGGCCATCTCGAACAAGATCCGCAGTCATGGCTCGATGCAGTGGATGCCTCGGTGCGCCAGTGCCTCGATCAAATCGGCAAAGACAAGGCGAAGATCGCCGGCATCGGCGTCAGCGGGCAGCAGCACGGCCTGGTGGCACTCGGTGCGGACGATAAACCGGTGCGCCCAGCCAAGCTGTGGTGCGATACTTCGACACAGGCACAGTGCGCGGAGATCGCGCATCATTTTGGCGGCCAGCCGGGTGTGATCGCCGTCGCGGGCAATGCGATGCTGCCGGGCTACACGATTCCCAAGCTGCTATGGATGAAGCAGAACGAGCCGGAGAACTTCGCGAAGACGAAATCCATCCTGCTGCCGCACGATTACATCAACTTCTGGCTCAGCGGCGTGAAGCGCATGGAATACGGTGATGCGTCCGGCATGTGCATCCTCAACGTGAACACCCGCCAGTGGGCCTACGAGATCTGCGATTACATTGATCCCAGCGTACGCAGCATGCTGCCGCCGCTCGGCTCCTCGAAAGCCGTGCATGGCACCCTCCGCAAGGATCTGGCCGTGCAGTGGGGCCTGAACTTCGATGTCATCATCAGCGCCGGTGGCGGCGACAACATGATGGGCGCGATCGGCACCGGCAACATCAAGCCCGGCGTCGTCACCGCCAGCTTCGGCACCAGCGGCACGCTGTATGGCGTCGCTGCATCGCCCGTGGTCGATGGTCAGGGCGAAGTCGCCGCGTTTTGCGACAGCACCGACCAATGGCTGCCGCTCGTCTGCACCATGAACGTCACCGTCGTCACCGAGCAGGTGCGCGAGATGTTCCGCTGGGATTTGCGCCAGCTCGAAGCGGCGGTGAAATCGGCTCCTGTGGGCGCGGATGGTGTCATGTTCCTGCCTTATCTCAATGGTGAGCGCACTCCGAACCTCCCCAACGGCACCGGCGTCATACACGGTCTGCGTCCGACGAACATGGCCCCCGTGAACATTGCCCGCGCCGCCGTCGAAGGCGCCACGCTTGGTCTCGCGTATGGCTTGAAGCGTTTCCGCGATCTCAGCATGAACCCCACCGAGATCCGCCTCACCGGCGGTGGCAGCAAGAGCGCAGTCTGGCGCCAGATCGCCGCCGATTGCTTCAACGCCGAAGTCGTCACCCTCAACACCAGCGAAGGAGCCGCGCTCGGCGGTGCCATCCAGGCCGCGTATGCCCACGCCAATCAAGGCGGCAGCGAACGCATCAGCTACGAAACCCTGTGCGCCAAGCTCGTCACCCTCGACGAATCCACCCGCTGCAAACCCAACGCCGAAAACGCCGCCTTCTACGCTGTCCAGCTTGAGAAGCAGATGGAATTGACCGGCCGTCTGAATCAAACCGGTTGGCTGTGAACCTGATTGGCGAAGCATTCGTCATTCGGAAATTCGTTATTCGTCATTCCTCCCATCATGCCCCGCAAAATCCGCGACCTGATCCGCGACCTGGAACAATCCGGTTTTTATCTGGTCAAAGGCCAGGGCAAGGGCGATCATCGCAAGTTCCGTCACCTTCGCCTGCCTGGCAGCCTGACTTTGGATGGAAAAACAGGCGGAGATGCGCATCATTACCAAGAGAAGCAGGTCCGCCAGGCCATCCGCAAGATTCAATCATGAAAACCAAACCCATACCCTACCACCACTGGATTGAATGGAGTGATGAAGACTCGATCTTCATCGGTTACTGCCCAGACTTGTTCTTCGGCGGTGTGTGTCATGGCAAGGACGAGTCCAGGCTCTACTCGCGGCTTGTGAACATCATCCGTGAGGAATTGGCAGACCTCAAAGCTGAGGGCAAGCCGCTTCCTCCTGTCTCCGTGCGTCCGATGCGCGATTTGGCGGCAGCTTGACTTCTTGACCGTTGACCGCTTGACCCTCCTCCATGAAACCCACCCTCCGCTCCCACCCGAACGCCGTCGTCATCGAACTGGAGGGCGATGCTGACCTCGCGACGGTGCCTGAGTTTCAAAAGCTCGTGCGCGAGCAGATGAAGGCGAAAGCGCCACGGCTCATCATCGACTTCTCGAAGGTCACCTTCGTCAACACACCCGTATGGGCCGTGGTGGTCGAGTATTATCAGCATGCGAGCGGTGCTGGCAGCGAGTTCGCGCTCACCGGCATCCAGGGACGCGTGGAGGCCTCGTTCAAGATCGTCCGCCTCGGCGATTTCATCCTGCATCTACCGACAGTCGAGGAGGCGCTGAATGCCGCCGACTTAAAGAGCAAGCGTTAAGCCTTCACCCACCGCGCATGATCGAAGCCTTCCGCCAATACTTCGCATTGTGTGGCAGCCTTCTCTACTGGCTCTTCGTCGCTCCGTTTCGCGGTAAACCATGGCGTATCGGCCACACCTTTGCGCAAATCGTCCGCATCGGCGTGCATGCGGTGCCGATGTCAGCGCTCACGGCCCTGACCATCGGCGTCGTGCTGGCGATGCAGTCCGCCGCCCAACTCGCGAAGCTCGGCGCCACTGTCTATGTGCCAGGACTGGTCTCTTCCAGTCTCATTCGCGAACTCGCACCGCTCGTTACAGCGGTCATCGTTATCGGCCGCAGCGGTTCTTCCGTCGCCGCAGAACTCGGCACGATGAAAGTATCGGAAGAAATCGAAGCGCTCGAGGTCATGGCCATCCCGCCGATGTCCTACCTCATCGTGCCGCGTTTCCTCGCCATGGTGATCATGATGCCGCTGCTCACCGTGTTCAGCATCTACGTCGGCCTCACCGGCGGCTGGTTGATCTGTCATTTCTCGCTGCACATGTCCACCGCCTACTTTGTGAGCCATGCGCTGCAATACGTTGAGCTGAGCGATGTCGGCATCGGCCTGCTCAAAAGCGGCATCTTCGGCGTGCTGATCGTCACCATCGCCTGCAGCATCGGTTTGAACGTTTCCGGCGGTGCTGAGGGCGTGGGACTCGCAACCACGCGTTCAGTCGTCGTCTCACTTCTCAGCGTCTTCATCGCCAACGCCGTGCTCACCGCCTTGTTCTTCTTCTGATGTCATCCAAAACACCAGATGCCGCCGCAGAACCGATCATCGAGGTCGATTCGCTCGTGCGGCATTTTGGCAAACAGAAGGTGCTCGATGGCGTGAGCTTCAAAGTGTATGCCGGTGACACCTTCATCATCATGGGCGGCAGCGGCTGCGGGAAAAGTACGCTACTGCGGCATCTCATCGGCACGGAAAAGCCCACCTCCGGCAGCATCAAAGTTTTCGGCCAGGAAATCACCACCATGCGTGCTGAGGCGCTGCAAAAACTGCGTGGCCGCTATGGCATGCTGTTTCAATCCGGTGCGCTGCTGCAATCTCTCACTGTGGCCGAAAATGTGGCGCTGCCGTTGGTCGAACACACGCAGCTTGATGCCGGACTGATCGACACCGTGGTCAAAATGAAGCTGGAGCAGGTCGGCCTGACCGGCCACGGCCACAAAAAACCCTCTGAGATCAGCGGCGGCATGAAAAAACGTGCCGCGCTCGCACGAGCGCTCGCCCTGGACCCGCCGCTCGTGTTCAGCGACGAACCTACCGCCGGTCTCGACCCCATCATGACCGCCGTGGTGGATGAACTCACCCAGCGCCTCACGCAGAAAATTGGCGCGACCGTTGTCGTCGTCACGCATGACATGAACAGCGTCTTCCGCATCGGCACGCGCATCATCATGCTCGGCACTGGGCCGAATCAGGGCAAGATCATCGCCGCCGGCACGCCGGATGAAATCAAAGCGCATCCCAATCCCGCCGTGCAGCAGTTCATCAACGGCGATCCCGAAGGTGATGGCAACGACGACTCCGGTGAGCTGTTGTATCGCGATATGCTCCTCGGCAAAAATTGACCCGCACCCCACGCTTTCACCCCATGAAAAACAAGAATGACTTCTTCGTGGCCACTCTGGTCATCCTTTGCTCGCTGGTGCTGCTCGGCGCGCTGCTGTTCGCGATCTCCGGCGACCCCTGGCGCCAACCGCACCTGAGCTTCTCCGTGGACTTCGAGGACGTGACCGGCATCCGCCGCAACACCGCCGTGCTTTTTGCCGGTGACAACATCGGCGCCGTCGAACGCATCGAACACCTCGCCCCTGCCGACCGCCTCGTCTCCAACCGCACCGTGCGCGTTCACATCGAGGTGTTTGAGCGGGTGCCGGTTCCAGCCAATGTGAACGTTCTCATCAGCGCCGAATCCATGCTCGGCGAGAAGCACATCGCGCTGGTCCGCACGGATGACCATGGCGGCCTGCTGGCCAATGGCACCAAGCTCACCTCCTCCAGCCTCGGCAGCCTGCTCGAGGTGATGCTGCCCGGTGGCGATGCGATCTTTGCCAACATTCGTGAAATCACCGCCGACCTCAAAAAAATCACCAGTCCGCTCGGCAAAGGCGATGCCGCGAAAAAGATCACTGACTCGCTCGAAAACATCGAATCGTTCACTGCGGAATTGAAAACCGTCTTCGCCGGCGATGGTAAAACACCCGGCTTCGGCCAGAAGCTCAAAGACGTCGCCACCAAGCTCGAAGAAACCGCCACGGGTATTCAAGAACTCGTCAAAGGCCCCGCTGGATCTGCGGACAAAGGTTTGGCGAAACGTGCCGATGTCATCCTCGCGAATCTCGAAACCTTCTCCAAGGAGTTGAATCAAACCATCACCGGCACCGCCGATGGCAAACCCGGCCTAAGGGCGCGCATTGAAGAGATCACGACCGACCTGCACAAGCTTCTCGCCGGTGGCGAAGGTGCCTCCGGTCCTGGATTGGAAAAGAATCTCGACACCACCATGCGCAAGGTCCACACGCTGGTCGAAGAGATGAGCGCCCTCGTCGTCTGGGGCGAATACATCACCGGCACGCTCGCTGAAAAACCCAGCCGTCTGATCTTTGGCAGCAAGGAAAACGAAGTGCCCACCAAGGAGCAGATCATCGAGCACATGCGTCGCAGCCAGACGCCCTATCCCGTGCGTATCAAAGAACTCGAGTCCGGCGCCAAGCCTGCCGCCAGACCAGGTGGCAGCCCGATGCCGCCTGAAAGCGCCACGCCGGAGGAAAAGAAAAAAGGCATTCTCAATCTCTTCAAACGCCGTGAGTAATCCGCAGCCCATCGCATCACGCCAGGCCGTGCTGATCGACGTGGCACGTCGTTTGAGCAGCACCCACGACCTCGTCGAACTCGTCGATCACATCCTGCAGCGCTCGCGCGAGGTGATGGACTGCGAAGTCTGCTCCATCCTGCTGCCTGACGGCCCCAGTGAAGATCTGCTCATCCGCTCCACGCTCGACCCCATCAACACGATGGATGTCCGCGTGCCGAAAGGGAAAGGCATCGCCGGGGATGTCTATGCGACGAAAAAAGTCGTCAACATCGAGGACGCGCTCAACGATCCACGGCATTTCCGCCCTGCCTCGGACAAATCGGATCTCGTCACGCGTGCGATGCTCACGATCCCGCTCCTCGATGGCGAACACTGCCTCGGTGTGATGCAGGCGATCAACCCCAACCACAGCGCCGCCTTCACGCCGCAGGATGTCGAGATGTTTGAAACCTTCGGCAGCCTCATCGCCGTGACGCTGATGCGGCTCGAATCACAGAAGCAGGCCATTCGCGAAGCCGAAAACCGCCAGCAGCTCTCGTTGGCGACTGAAATCCAAAACTCCTTCCTGCCAGCACCCCAGGTGCGCATCGGTGATGTCGCGGTAGAGAGTTTCTATGAACCGGCGAGCGAAGTCGGCGGCGACTTCTATTTCTGGCACCAGATCGACGATGGCAAAATTCTCCTCGGTGTCGGTGACGTGTGCGGCAAAGGACTCCCTGCCGCGCTCGACATGGCCCGTGGCACCACCTTGATAGCCTCCACCGCGCATTTGTGTGTCTCGATGAATCTCGCCGAGTGGATGACTACTCTGAACAAACGTCTGTGCGGCGTGATGAAGGCAGGTCGCTTCATCGCCATCAATGCCATGCTCGTCTGCCCGAAAACACGCCGCGTGAGGCTCTGCTGCGCCGGACTTCCAGGCGCACTGGTCTTTGACGGCAAAGGATGGAGGGAAGTCCCCGCCCCCGGCAATGCACCGCTCGGCATCGCCTGTGCCGCACGTTACGAAGAATGCGTGCTGCCCTTCAGCACCGGCCGCCAATGGATGCTTTTTACGGATGGCATTCTCGAAGTGCAAAACAGCGCGGGTGAATACTTTGAGGACAAAGCCTTCGCCGAGGCCCTGCGGGACTCCAACGCTGGCGACGGCTTCCTTGACCATCTTGTCGAGCAATGGCGCACCTTTGCCCATGGTGCGAGCTACCAGGATGACGCCACCGTACTGACGATCACCGATCACTCCACACCGCCGCCCTGCGAACTCAAGCTCAACTGCCATCCCGACACCTTGCGTCTCGTGCGAGATTTCATCGAGGCCTGGGCTGGCTACCATGGCCTCAGCGATGTCACCACCGGATTCATCGTCCTCGGCTGCGATGAAGTGATGAGCAACATCTGCAAATACGCCTACTGCTCCACCAGCACCGAACGTCCCGCCTGCTGCCGCATCGTATCGGATGCAGGTTCGGTACGCGTCCTCATCGAACACCATGGTGAAGGCATCACCAACGAGGACTTTGAAAAACTCGTCGCCCCGCCCTCCACTGGCGAGCGCATCGGCGGCCTCGGCCTCCACGTCATCAGTGAGATCTTCGACC
>JAYVIO010000400.1:0-7387 GCA_043770175.1 Verrucomicrobiales bacterium
AGGCCGCCGTTATTACCGGCCGATGAAGCCGCGCTACATCACCATCCACAGCACGCAGAACTACACCGGCGACGCCTACCAGCACGCGCTGGCCTTGAAGCGCGGCGCACTGCGCGCCACCAAGCGCCCTGGTGGCAACCGCATCGGCTTTCTCACCTGGCACTTCACCGTGCAGGACAACATTGCCATCCAGCACCTCCCGTGTCGTGAGCAGGGCGAGCACGCCGACTTCGACGGCCCCGGCAACAACTACAGCATCGGCATCGAGATGTGCGAGCACCACGGCAACGACCTCGGCATCACCATTGACCGCACCGCGCGACTCGCCGCGTATCTCATGCGCGCCTACGACATTCCGCTCAGCCATGTGGTGCCGCATTACCACTGGCCACGCGCCGGCGCCAGCCCGCCGCACAAAGACTGCCCGCACTTTCTGATGGAGCGCGGTCGTCCTGGCCAGACGTGGCGCTGGTTTCAAAACCGCGTGCTGCTGCATTACAACCGCATGCTGCCTGGACCAGCAGCACCGCTCGGCTGAGCCATGAAAGCCGCGATTTTTCAACTTGGCCTCGTGCTTGCCGCTGCCACGGCTGCATGCGGACAAAACGCGGCCGCCTGGCCGGAAAAACCGGTGCCGAGCACCAGTGAGCGGGTGGCGGTTCTTGAAGACAAGCGCATCAAGGAAAGTTCCGGCCTCTGCCTCAGCGGCCGCAATCCTTCGATCTTCTGGACCGTGAATGACTCCGGCGGCGAGCCCTGCGTTTTCGCCATCGACCGCAGCGGCAAAACTCGTGCCAAGGTGCGCGTGCGTGAAGCTGCCAACTTTGACTGGGAAGACCTCGCGCTGGGCAAGGATGACAAAGGCTCCCCGGTCCTCTTCATCGCAGACATCGGCGATAACTTCCAGATGCGTCCCAGCATCCAGGTGTATCAAATACCCGAACCCGTAACTGCCGCCGCAGACCAAGCTGTCGCCGAAACGGAAAGCACCGTGCCGCACCTCTGGCGCGCGAATTTTCCGGATGGCAAGCACAACGCTGAAAGCCTGCTGGTTCATCCGCAGACCAACCGGCTCTACATCCTCACCAAGAGCGAGGACGGCAAGAGCGCCCTCTATGCCTTCCCACAGCCTCTACAGGAAAAGGTGAGCATGCCGCTCGAAAAAATCACCGACCTCACCTTCCCCAAGTTGATTCGTCCCGGCAAACGTCCGCACGACAATTGCATGACCACCAGCGCCGGTTTTTCACCAGACGGAACGCGCCTGATCGTCGCCACCTACAGCAGCCTGTATGAATGGCAGTTGGCGAAGGATCAACCGTTGGCGATGGCGCTTGAACAAGCACCGACGCGCATCGAACCGGAACTCGTCCCACAAGTCGAAGGCGTCTGCTACGATGCCGACAGCCAGACCCTCTGGTTCACCAGCGAGCGCCTGCCGACGCCGCTGTTTCGTGTGACACGCTGACCGCCGCTCAGGCTCGTGTTCCGCCGTTTCTGCTGAGAAAACTCTGCAACATGAGCTGACCGCGCGAGTTTGTTTGCAGCATGCGCATCCTGCTCTTTTTCATTTTTGTAACCGCTCTGCATGCCGACGACTGGCCCCAGTGGCTCGGCCCGCAGCGTGACGGTGTGTGGCGTGAAACCGGCATCGCCGAAAAATTTCCCCAAGACGGCCCGAACGTACGCTGGCGGGTGCGAATCGGCGGCGGCTACACCGGTCCGGCCATCGCGAACGGTAAAGTCTATCTCATGGACCGCCAGGTGGCGGCGAACAAGAGCGTCCCCGGCAATGCCTTCGCCCGCGGCATCATTCCCGGCACGGAACGCGTGCTCTGCCTCGATGCCGCAAGCGGCAAACAACTCTGGGATCATCGCTACGACTGCACCTACACGATGAGCTACTCCACCGGGCCTCGCTGCACGCCATTGGTAAGCGGCGGCAAGGTGTGGACCGTCGGCGCAGAAGGAAATTTGTTCTGTCTCGACGCCACCAACGGCAAAGTGCTGTGGTCGCATGATTTCAAAGCCGACTTCGGTGCCAAAACGCCGCAATGGGGTTTCGCCGGGCATCCATTGCTCGATGGACAACGCCTCATTTGCCTCGTTTGCGGTTCTGACAGTGTCGCGATGGCTTTTAACAAGGATACCGGCGAAGAACTCTGGCGCGCACTCAATGCCCGCGAGCCCGGTTATGCACCGCCGACCATGATCGAGGCCGGTGGCACGAAACAGCTCATTATTTGGCATCCACAGGCCGTGAACTCGCTCGATCCGACCACTGGCAAAGTATTCTGGTCACATCCATGGGAAGTGCGTGCTGGCCTCACCGTCGCCACACCGCGTCTCGCGGGCGATCTACTGTTGCTCAGCTCGTTTTACACCAGCTCGAAGTGCTTCAAGCTTGATGCTGCGAAACCCGCCGCCACACTTGAATGGGAAGGCAAAAGCTTCAGCGAAAAGAACACCGACACGCTGCACAGCCTCATGAGCACGCCCTTCATCGAGGACGGCCACATCTATGGCGTGTGCAGCTACGGCCAACTCCGCTGTCTCAAACTCGACACCGGCGAACGTCTCTGGGAAACTTTCGCCGCCAGCACCGGTGGCCCGCCCGTGCGCTGGGCGAACGCTTTCATCATCAAGCACGAGAACCGTTTCTTCCTCGCCAACGAGCAGGGCGACCTCATCATCGCCAAACTCACGCCGCAGGGTTATGAAGAACTCAGCCGTGCCAAGATCCTCAAACCCACGACCACCGATCCAAGACGCGCCGTCGTATGGTCACATCCGGCGTTCGCGAACCAGTGCGTCTTCATGCGCAACGATGAGGAGATCGTGTGCGCCTCTCTGGCGAAGTGATCAAAGAATCCAGAGCATGCGCGCGTATGCTCTGCGCTCATGCCCTCCGCTCCGCCTCCCGTCACCTGCTCCGGCCCTCTGGACCGGCGTGGCTTCATGCGCATCGGCCTCACCGGCTTCGCGAGCCTGAGCTGGCCGGGATTGCTCAAATTGCGCGCGGAGAATGCCGCAAAACCTACGCGTGAGCGCACGGCGGTGATTTTGGTTTGGCTGCGCGGCGGCTGTTCGCATCTCGACACCTACGATCCGAAACCTCAGATCGGCAGCGAGTATCGCGGGCCGTTCAAGACGATCAAAACGAAGGTTCCCGGCATGCAGCTCACGGAGTTGCTACCCTTGCAGGCGAAGATCGCGGACAAGTTCACGCTGCTGCGCTCGATGACGCACACCGGCGGCGGACATCCGGCCGGTTCGCTGCAAATGCTCAGCGGCGATCCCGATCCGCGCGACAAGCCCAAGCCGCTGCTGCCCGACTGGATGACGGTGGCGAATTACCTGCGCTCAAAGAACAAACGCAACAGCCCGCTGCCGAACTACGTCGGTGTGAATCCGATCATCAATTACGACAGCTTCACCATCGCCGGTCCCGGCTTTGTGAACGCCGCCTACTCGCCGCTCTCCGTGCTGAGCGATCCCAGCCGCCCCGATTTTGCCGTGCCCAACGTCGGCCTTTCCAATCCATCACAACTGGCCCGGCTCAATGACCGCATGGCGCTGCTGCACAGCCTCGACAAACTCGAGCGCAACGTTGATGCCGCCGGTGAAATGGGCGCGATGGATCAGTTTGAGTCCCAGGCGATGACCTTGCTCACGAATCCGCAAACACGTCACGCCTTTGACTTGAGCAAAGAGGACAAGCGCACGCGCGAACGCTACGGCATGTACCGCTGGGGCCAGCAGTTGCTGCTGGCGCGTCGTCTTGTCGAATCCGGCGTCGAAATCATCACAAGCTGCCTCGACGGCCCGCAATGCGGTCGCGTGGGCAACTGGGACGATCATGCGGTGAATCACAACGTCTTCGAGGCGCTGCGTTTTCGTGCCGGAGCCTTCGACCAGGCCGTTTCAGCCTTGATCGAAGATGTGTATGCCCGCGGTCTGGACAAGCGCGTGCTCGTCGTCGTCAGCGGCGAGTTTGGCCGCACGCCGAAGATCAGCCATGTCGCCAGTTCCGGTGCCGGCGAGGCCAGTGCTGCCGCAGGTGTCGTGCAACCGGGCCGCGATCACTGGCCGCGGGCCTTCACCAATCTCTGGGCCGGCGGCGGCCTGCAAACCGGCGGCGTCATCGGTGCCAGCGACAAGCGCGGCGAAGACGTGACCGAGCACGCCAACAGTCCGCACGATTTCCTGGCCACCATCTACCACCATCTCGGTATCGACTCAGCGAAGGAAACCATCAACGACTTCAGCGGTCGTCCCACACCCATCGTGCCGAATGGCAGCCCGATTCGCGAATTGATTCGGGTGTAAGCCGCTTCACATCCCCTTCGGCATCCAAGCCTCCAGCTTGCTCACTTCCGCTTTCGCGGATGAACTCACAGGAATGCCCCATGCATCAAAGAAAGGACCGAGGTTCTTGTTCGTGATCTTGGAGTAACGGATGAGAAATTGATCACGGCGTTCGTCGTCGCCTTTGGGTGCGGGGCCGAAGGCGGTGTCATCAAAGCTGTGGAGATATTTGCGCCAGCTCTCCCAGCCGAACTCCTGCATGAGCTGAATGTAGGTGGTGAGGGCCAGGAAGGGACTGCTTTTCCAGTCCTGCCACTTGTTGGCGGACTTCTTGATCTTCTGCACGTTCGCTTTGCGCTCCTCCCCGGTGATCGCGGGATGGCCGATGAGCCAGTCTTTCTTCAGCACGGCCTCATAACAGTACATGCCGATGACGTTGTTCGTGACTTCGCCCGTGCCGTCGAAGGTGAAATCGCCGCGCTGATGGTTGTGGCCGATTTCGTGGTAGAAGCCCCAGCCAGGGAATTTGAGTTTGCCATAGGTGACCATCTCCGGCGCGGCGCTGGTCGGAATCATGATGGGATAGCCGCTGTGCATGTAACCGGCGCTGATCTGCACATCAGCGACGATGCGCTCGGGCCGTTTGCGTTCGGCGGATTGATTGGTGATGTCGTCCTGCGCCTCGACCACTTTTTTCCAGAAGGTCATGAGTTCGGTGGGATTGTTCACGAGACGGCCAACCTCGGAGGGAAAGCTGATGATGAGCTTGTCACACGCCATCTCGGCCCACGGCGCAGGACGCAGGCGGATTTCCTTCCATTTCGCGTCATCATCCTGCCCCAGCACAAACAGCGGCGCGGCGATGGCATTCTGGATGGCAACCGTGAACGGCTCGTCGTCTTTCGCACGACCCGGAACTTCGATGTAAATCAATCCACCGAAGGCGCTGGCGGTTTTCGTAGCTGGAGCGCCCAGAGTGTCGCTGCGCGTGATGTCCGGGGCGCGCTGCCATTTGTCGAGATGGTAAAGCGTGTCGCTGTGGCAGCCGATGCGCACGGCGTAGCCTTTGTCTGCATATTTTTCGGGCAGCGTGACCGTGATGACCTCGCCTGCGGCGGCGTAGAGGCCGGTGCTGGTCCAGCCGGGGATGCTGGGTGCGATTTTTACTTCGCTGGTGATGCGCGGAGCACCTTCGGGTGCCTTGCCGGGAAATTCGACATGCGCGGGATGTGCCTTGACGCCATCCGCGCCCGCGAGACGCAGCATGCGCGTCTCCATGCCGAGGCGCAGACGTGCGGCGGCATGCTGCGTGTCGGTGAGCGGTTCCTTATCCTTCGGCACCGGAGCATCGGCACCGGCATTGCCAAGCGCGGCGGTCACGGCGTTCTTCAAATTGCCACGGTCCGGCGGTTGAGCTGCCATGGCGATCTGGATGGAGTTCATGCACTGTTTCATCTGCTCCGCCGTGAGCGCCGAGCCGCCATCGCGCTGTTTTTTGATCGCGTTGATGGCGTCGGAGGCGTTCATGAACTGCGACAGCTCGATGCGTGCCTCGAAGCCACGCAGTTGATCAAAGGCGCTCATGTCCGTGATCGCGATTCCCGCAGGCAGCAGAGCTTGATTCACGCCATGAGAGAGCGTCAGATCCTTGCCGCCGCTCGTCTGCCCATACGCCCAACCGGTCATGCCACCGATGAAGCCGCCGCCGCCCTTGATGTAATCGGCCAGCGCAGCGCCTTCCTCCGCGCTTGTGACACCCTGGATGTTGATGATCACGACATCGTAGTCACCGAGGTTCTTTTTCTCGACGGTGTCAAAAGTCTCCGCGTTGAAGCCGCGCTGCTTGTAGAAGTTGACCGCATTCACGCCCTTGAGGCCAACGCGCGGCTTTTCCTTGTTGCCTGCCCACTTCACGCAGTTCTCCATCAACTTCGCGTGATCACCGCCCTCGCCGCCGCCGAGATAGCTGTTGTGCCCAAACAAGATGAACCGTCCTTTTTGATAAGCTGCAGCCGCTGCGACTGCGATCTCGACGCCGTCCTTGTCCGGTGCCGACAAAATCGGAAACGCGATCTGGCCCCAAATGCCGACCGGCCCCGGCGCTCCCGCTTTCGGCACCGATTTGACGCCGTCGAGAATTTTGGCGCGTTCCGCGTTCACAAGTGCAGGCGGCATCTGCGCTTGGGCGACGACGCAAAACAGGAGTGGCAGGAGGATGATTGGCTTCATGATTGGTTGGAGACATGCGTCAGCGATAAATCACCACGAGAAACACCAGCGCGTCAGCCTTGCCGGTGTTCACGATGGCATGCGCCACATCGGCGCGATAGGTGCCGGAGTCGCCTTTGGTGAGTTCATCGCTGTCCTGGTCGGATTCAATTCGGACGCTGCCTTCTTCGACGGTGAGGAACTCGCGCGTGCCTTCAAAGTGCGGCTGAGAGCGCAGTGCTCCGCCGGGGCGAAGGCGGACTTCGTAAAACTCGACATCCTTCTCCAGATTCAGCGGGGAAAGCGTGCGGATCTCGTGCTGCTTGTCGCTGCGGAAAACCTGGGCGCGGTCGCTGGCGCGGATGACCTGAATTTTCGACGCGCTGGCCTCCGCGCTCTCGATCAACTCCTGCAACGTGAGTCCAAAGGCCCGGGCGATGCGAAAGGTGACCGTCAGCGTCGGATTCGCCTTCTCCCGCTCGATTTCGCTGAGCATCGACCGGCTCACGCCGCTGGCACTGGCAAGTTCTTCGAGCGACCATCCGCGATCTCCGCGCAGCTTCTTCACCCGCTTGCCGAGGTTCTCATTGATGGCCTCGGAGCTGGCTTCGACAGGGATGGGCTTTGGTTTGGCGGGCATGAGTGTCGGTATAACGGATGCTCGTCTTGTAAATTAGAATTATCATCACATGCTCAAATCATGATGCGTTCATATGATTGTTGACCCGCCCAGCTACGGCGCTAGTTTCGCCCATGCCTTCTCGTCCCAATGTCCGCACTGAACTCGAAGCCGCCATGCGCCAGCGCATCCTCGTCATCGACGGGGCCATGGGGACGACGATTCGCGGCTACAAGGAAAAGGGCGTGCTCG
>JAYVIO010000401.1:0-2732 GCA_043770175.1 Verrucomicrobiales bacterium
CGGAAGCGCTGCTCGCTGAATGGGACCCGGAGACAGACAAACGTCTCACCGTCTGGGAGATGACTCATCACTTGCTGCGGGTCTATTACCACGAGCGCAAGGGCGATGCCGCCACGGCGGCGCTGCTGCGCAAGCTCGGCACAAAGGCCGATGTGGCGCGTGATCTGGCCTACAAGCTCTTCACCGTCTGCGAGAACCGCAAATGGAGCCGCGAGGCGCAAGCCTACAACGCCCTCGTCATGGGCTGGCCCGAGTTGGTACGACTGGCCCGTGAAGTCATCATCGAAACCACGCCGCCCGCGCCTACGACGGGTGACCTGTTCTAACCTTTTTCATTCTTTTTTACAATGGCACTCACCAATCACGAACGCGTCGGCAAAGCACTCGAACTCCTACGGGATGGCCTGCGCCCCTTTGTGGAGCGTGAACTGAAAACCTGCTGGGGAGAGAAGTGGCCGCAGGAAGTCAAAAGTGTGTTGAGCGATACCCGTCTGGCCGGAATAGCCTCCGAGCCTACAGCGGATGCCGCCGGCCTACTGGTTATCATGGACCGAGTGTGGAAGGAGGTCTTTGCCATGACGCTGGGCAAGGCAGAGCGTAGCATGGTCAACGAACTGCTCTCCGTGCGCAATGAATGGGCGCACCAAAAGCCATTCAACGGCGACAACACGTATCGGGCGCTGGACACCATGGCCCGTGTGCTGACGTCGGTCAGCGCACCGCAGGCGGATGAAGTGGAGCGGGCCAAGATGGAACTGCTACGTGTGAGATTTGACGAACAGGCCCGGCAGGAACGCCGACGCAGCTCCAGCATCGGCCTGGAAACCCCGGTGACCGGTGCCTTGAAGCCCTGGCGTGAGGTGGTGAATCCCCACAAGGATGTCGCGAGCGGAAAGTATCAGCAGGCGGAGTTTGCCGCTGACCTCTGGCAGGTCCACATCGGCGAGGGTTCCGACGAATACCGGAATCCGGCAGAGTTTTTCCGACGCACCTTCCTGACGGAGAGTTTGAAGGGCTTGCTCGTCGGTGCCCTGCAACGTCTCTGCGGCACAGGCGGTGATCCCGTGGTGCAGCTCCAGACGAACTTCGGCGGTGGCAAGACGCACTCCATGCTGGCGCTGTATCATCTCTTCTCCGGCACGCCTCTGAGCGAGCTGCTGGATGTCGAGACGCTGGCAGTGGAAGCCGAAGTGAAATCCGTGCCAAAGGTGAAACGCGTCGTGCTGGTAGGGAACAAGATTTCCCCCGGCAATCCCTCCGTGAAAAAGGACGGCACCGTGGTGCGCACGCTGTGGGGCGAACTGGCCTGGCAGCTCGGTGGCAAAAAAGCCTATGCCCGCATCGCTGCGGATGATGAGAAAGCCACCAGCCCTGGTGATGTGCTGCGCGAGCTGTTCAATTAATACGGCCCCTGCCTGATCTTGATTGATGAGTGGGTGGCCTATGCCCGCCAGCTTCACCATGAAACGAAGGACCTGCCCGGCGGTGACTTCGAGACGCATTTTTCCTTTGCCCAAGCCCTGACGGAATCCGCCAAGCTGGCCAAGCAATGCCTGCTGGTGGTGAGCCTTCCCGCATCCGATACCACGGCATCACCCCACACCCAAAGCGATGACCTCGAAGTCGGCGGCGAGCGTGGACGCGCCGCGCTGGACCGGCTGCGCAATGCGATTGGTCGCGTGGAAGCCTCGTGGCGTCCTGCGAGTGTGGATGAGGGCTTTGAGATCGTCCGCAGGCGTCTGTTTGAGCCACTGCTGACGCAAGAGCAGTTCATCGGACGCGACACCGTGGCTCGGGCGTTCTTTGACCTCTATCGCACACAGAAGACGGAGTTCCCCTCCGAGTGCTCGGTGGGCGACTACGAGAAGCGGATGAAAGCCGCATACCCGATCCACCCGGAGCTTTTCAATCGTCTCTATTCCGACTGGTCCACGCTGGTGAAGTTCCAGCGCACCCGTGGCGTGCTGCGCTTGATGGCCGCAGTGATTCACAGCCTCTGGGAGAAGGGCGACCGCAGCCCAATGATCCTGCCCTGCCATGTGCCGATTGATGATCCACGCGTGCAGTTTGAACTGACCCGCTATCTCTCCGACAACTGGGTGCCCGTGATCGAGAAAGACGTGGACGGCCCGAACTCCCTGCCTCTGCGCATGGATGGCGAAGTGCCGAATCTGGGCAAGTTCTCCGCGCATCGTCGTGTGGCCCGCACGATCTACATGGGATCGGCCCCGACAGCCAAAGCCGCACACGTCGGCCTTGAAGACCACGCGGTGAAGCTCGGCTGCGTGATGCCGGGCGAGGCATGCTCGACCTTTGGCGATGCCCTGCGCCGTCTCACCGGTGCGGCGACCTATTTGTATCACGACAGCAGCCGTTACTGGTATTCCACCCAGCCCACGGTGACCAAGCTTGCCGAAGATCGCGCCGAACAACTCAAGGCCGACCCCGAAGCCGTCGTCAAGGAACTGGACCGCCGCATCCGCCAAGACCTGACGAGGAAAGGCGACTTTGCGGGCACCCATCCGATGCCAAAATCCGGCAGCGATGTCAGCGATGACCCGCATGCAAGGCTGGTGGTTCTTGGCTTGGAGTCGCCATTTTCCAAAGAAGGAGAAAGCCCGGCGCTGAACGCGGCGAAGCTCATCATGGATACCAAAGGCAGCTCGCCGCGCCTATACCGCAATGCCATCGTCTTTCTCGCGGTAGACAAAACGAAGCTCCAAGACCTTGAT
>JAYVIO010000402.1:0-7365 GCA_043770175.1 Verrucomicrobiales bacterium
CATCGTCGCCAACGATCCCGTTTCCTGGAGCGAAGTGCCCTACGTCGAAGCCAAGGCCAACAACGGCATCATGGCCCTCTTCGGCGAGAAGTATGGCGACCTCGTCCGCGTCGTGCAGATCGGCGGCCAGCGTCACAAACTCAACGGCTGGAGCATGGAACTGTGCGGCGGCACGCACACGCGCGGAACGGGCGAGATCGGCCTCTTCCGCCTCGTCGCCGAAAGCGCCGTCGCCGCCGGCGTGCGTCGTATCGAAGCCATCGCCGGGTTGGAGGCCTACAACGCTGCGCGCGCCGATGCCGATCTCATCAAGCTCCTCTGCGGCAAAGTCAGCGCGCAAGGTGCGCATGACATCGAGAAGAAACTCGAAGCCTTGCTCCTGCAGCAGAAGGAACTCGAGAAGAACCTCAAGGCCGCGCAACAGCGCGAAGCGTCCGGTCGCGCCAAAGAGCTCCTTACCACCGCCGAAAACAACGTCATCATCGCTAACCTCGGCGATGTGGATGCCGACTACGCCGTGGCCGTGAGCGACGCCTTGAAAGGCACTTTCAACGGCATCGTCGTCCTCGCCACCACCGGCGGCGGCAACGTCGCGCTTATCGCGTCCGCTTCCAAAGATCATCAAGCCAAGGTCCAGGCCGGTAAAATCATCCAAACCATCGCGCCAATCGTCGGCGGCAAAGGCGGCGGCAAACCCGACTTCGCCCGTGGCGGCGGCAAGGATGTGAGCAAGGTGGACGAGGCGCTCGCGGAGGCGCGGAAGCTCTGTTCGTAGTTCGGGCTTTAGCCCGTGCCATTGTTTGTAGTTCGGCCTTTAGGCCGTGCTTGGGGGCTTTGGCGTCTTCGTTGAAGAACGGGCTGAAGCCCGAACTACAAACGAACTACGAACCTTGACGGCCTGAAGGCCGAACTACAAACTCGGGCAATGTATGCGTGGAGACGAATGACGCAGGATCAGCGGGAGAATGTGCTTTACTGGCGTAAACTGAGAAGTCGTCCGTGGCATACGCCGCCACACCCGCTGGGTGGTGCGGGGGAGTTTCATCTGACTGCGGCGTGCTACGAACACAAGCCGATTATCGGGCTCACACCTGAGCGCATGGATGTTTTTGCGGATGACTTGATGCAGGCTCTTGAGGGGTGCGAGATTCACGCTTGGTGCCTGCTGCCAAATCACTACCACGTGTATGTTGCGACGCTCGATTTGAAGAAGGCCATCGCCACGCTCGGACGGCTGCATGGCAGAAGCTCGTTCGCCTGGAACGGCGAGGACGGTGAGCGCGGCAGACATGTCTGGCACAGCGTGGCCGACCGTCAGATTCGCAACGAGGCACACGGCTGGGCGACGCTGAACTACATCCATCACAATCCGGTGCGGCATGGCTATGTTCAAAAATGGCAGGAGTGGCCGTGGTCGAGTGCGCGGGAGTATTTGAGCCGCGTGGGAGCGGAAGAGGCGCTGAGGAAATGGACGAGCTATCCCGTGCTGGACTACGGTGCAGGGTGGGATGATGCGAGTTTGTAGTTCGGGCTTTAGCCCGTGCCTGGGTGTTGCAAATGACGGCCTAAAGACCGAACTACAAACACTGACGGCCTGAAGGCCGAACTACGAACGCTGAACGGGCTGAAGCCCGAGCCACGAACATGGACGTCCGCCGCTCACGCACGAAGAACCCTGACGCATGGCTGATCTCGTGCCCGGATTTCTCGCGGCCGATCTGCGATCAGTTGCGTGAGTGGATGTTTCGATGGCAGCCGGATCTCACGGAGTCGGTGAACACGAACATGCTGTGTTACACGGGACGAAAGCGCGTGGTGGCGATCGCGGGCTTCAAGAAACATGCGCAAATGGTTTTCTTCCGGGGCACTGAACTGCCCGATCCGGCTTGCTTGTTTGCGGGCGGTGAAAACAACACGAACATCCGAAATGTGAACCTCAAGCCGCTCGATGGGATCAACGCGGATGCGTTGCAGCGACTGATTCGCGCTGCGGTGCAGCTTGATGCAAATCCAGACATTCCTCCTTCGCCACCCCGCCAGCGCGAGCAGTGGCCGATGCCGGACGTGCTGGCCAAGGCACTCAAACAGGACAAAGCCGCAGCCGCAGGCTATGCGGCACTCAGGCCGACCTATCAGCGCGAATACTTGGTTTGGGTCAGCACGGCGAAGCAGCCTGAGACAATCGCAAAGCGAGTGGAAGCAACCCTGCGTGCTCTGGCAGCGGGCCAGAAATGGGCGCAGCGGAAGGAGCCATGAGGCCCAAATTGTCTATTGATTCGCAGCGGGAAACTCCTAGCATCGAGTTCTTATGAAAACTCGTTCTCTTGCTTCTTGGACATGGCTTTTGGCCGCCGCAATCCTGCCTGCGCTCACCGTCTCAGCTCAAACGCGGCGGCCCATTTATACAGATGCTGAACATGCCGCCCGCGCCCAGCAAGAGGCCCAGGCCCAAATGATGGCCCAGCAGCAGGAGCAGGCACGCCAGGCCAGGATCATGAACGATTTACAGTGCCTGCAAAACACCACCAATGTCTTGCAGCAGTCCTTTGCGGAGCATTGCTCGCGGCGCAAGCTGGTCCCGAACAGCCCCGAAATCGAGCTTTCCCGCACGTTGACGGATCTTCAGGGGGATGTGAAACATCTCGCGGACGACATTCTCGGCCGGTGTGGCAAAACAGGTCGTGTCGATCTTGAACACGTCTATCGCACATTTCACATGATGGAATATTCCGCAGAAAATTCGCAGGCGGTGGCAGCCCGAGCTGGCTATTCCCGCAGCCTGAGCGGTTACTTTAATGACATCGGTGAGCACATCGAGGAAGTGGGACAGGCCGGATTCCGCAATCCCCGGCTCAAGAGCATCGAGATGGAAGGTCACTACCATCAAGGTGGCAAATACGCCTCCGCACAAGAACGGCAGGTCGCTTTGCCCCCTGTTCCCGTTGCCCCGGCGCCACCTCCCGTGCCCGCCGCCGATCCGCGGCGCCAAGGCACCACCATTGATCTGGGTGAGGTGTTGGGACGCCTGTTTGGCAAAAAGCCTCGCTAAGAACTGTTCAGGCTGCGGATTGATCTACCCACCCTGCACCGGTGGCATGATGGCGACTTCAGCGCCGTCATGCAGCGGGGCATCACGCTTCACGTAGGTTTGATCGAGGGCGAGGAGCAGGCTGTTTTGCCAATCACGCAGCTTGGGCCATTGCGATTCGATTTGAGCGAGCAGATCAGCCATCTTGCTGCCTGCGGGCAGTTCGAGCACGGTTTCGTCCGTGCCGGTGATGTCGCGCAGGACGGAGAAGAAGAGCACGCGCAGCTTCATGACGGCTTGTTCGGGTTCAAGATGCCGATGCAGGGCAGATTGCGAAAGCGGCCCTGGTAATCCATGCCGTAGCCGACGACGAACTCGTCGTCGATCTCGAAGCCGGCGTCGTCGAGCAGCACCTCGCGCAGGCGTTGGCGGCGTTTGCTGAGGAGCACGCAGGTGCGCAAGCTGGCGGGCTGCTGGGCGAGGATGCGCTCGCTGATCACGCTGAGCGTGAGACCGGTGTCGAGGATGTCATCGAGCAGCAGCACGTCTTGATCGCGCAGATCGACGCCGGCGGGCCAGTTCACTTTCACCTCGCCGGTGGTGGCGGTGCCGCCCTGGTAGCTGCTGGCACTCAGCGTATGCATGCGCACGGGGAGTTCGAGCTGGCGCAGCAGGTCGGCCACGAAGAACAACGCGCCGTCCATCAGCGCCACGACGGTGACGACTTTGCCGGCGAGTTCCGCATTCAACCGGGTCGCCATCTCCTGCACGCGGGTGTGGATCTCCTCCGGCGAGAGCAGGATGCGTTCGAGATCGTGGATGACACCGGTGACGGAAGATGACATGGGGCAAAAGTGTGCGTAAAAGGCCAAAGCTGGCGTAGCGGAAGCCGTGCGACACGCGTTTCATCTAACCCGAATGACTCCCACTGACAAACCGAACCTGCCCGACCTGCGCGTGAGTTACGACCAGGGCGAACTCGATGAACACAGCGCCCCGGCCGATCCCGTGGTGCTGTTCACGCATTGGATCAATGACGCCCTCGCGCACCGGCTGCCGGAGCCGAATGCGATGAGCCTGGTCACGAACGGTCTCGATGGCACTCCGACGGTGCGCACGGTGCTTTTGAAGGGCATCGACGAACGCGGCTTCCACTTCTACACGAACTACGAGAGCCGGAAGGGCAAGGAGATCGCCGCCGATGCGCGCGCTGCTGCCTGCTTCCTGTGGACGGACCGTCATCATCAAGTCTGCATCAAGGGCACGATTTCGAAGCTCGATCATGCCGATGCGCAGAAGTACTTCGCCAGTCGGCCCTACGGGCATCAAATCGGCGCCTGGGTGTCGGATCAGAGCGTCGAGATCCCCGGCCGCGAATGGCTGGAGCAGCGCGATGCCGAGTTGAAAGCCAAGTATCCCGAAGGCCAGGTGCCCTGCCCGCCGCATTGGGGTGGTTACACGCTGCTGCCGGATGAAATGGAGTTCTGGCAAGGCCGCGTGAGCCGGCTGCATGATCGCATCCGCTATCGCAAAGAGGGCGGCACTTGGGTGAAGGTGCGTTTGAGTCCGTAGATGGGTGTGGCGACAGCCCGCCCGTCTTTTAGGCAGTCGTTGGCGCTGCGGAACCTCAGAGTCGGGCGGGCTGTCGCCACACCCAACCCACGACCTGTATCGGTCCACGAAGACCAAGCCGCGAAAAAGCTCAACTCGCCGCTTGCCTTTCGGTGTTTTCAGTTTTTAGTGAAAATGTGAACAAGGAACTACCACCCTGGGAAAAGGCACGCGAGGAATTCGTGGCCCAGTGGGGCTCGCTCGGCACCCAGTGGGGCATCAACCGCACCATGGCCCAGATTCACGCCCTGCTCATGACTGCCCCAGAGCCGATGTGTACCGACGAGGTCATGGAAAAGCTGCAAATCAGCCGTGGCAACGCCCACACGAACCTCAAGGATCTTGTTGGCTGGAATCTCGTTCGCATCATCACTCGCAAAGGCGACCGCAAGGAGTACTTCGAGGCCGAGAAGGATGTGTGGAAGATTTTCATCACCATCTCGAAGGAGCGCAAACGCCGCGAGATCGAACCCGCCATCCACCTGCTGCGCGATTGCGCCGCGCAGACGAAGGACGAAGCCGCCGGTCCTGGCCGTGACTTCCATCAGCAGATGAAGAACCTCGACGAATTCCTCAGCTTCGGCGTCAAGGTCGCCGACACCGTGATCACCATGAAGCACGCCTCCGCCCTCCAGTGGGCCATGCGCCTCCTCGGCTGATCTTTTCATGCCCATATGTTTCAGTAAATACTGAATTTTCAGAACGCAAATCACACAACTCGATGAACACTGCCCCGCTTGAAGTCCGCCGCATGCGGTCGGTGTCGGATCAGACCAACCCTGTGGAAGGCACGATCTTCTGGAGTCCGGTGAAGTCGCTCTGGTTCACGTCACATCTGCTCATCGCGATCATTGGCGGCTGCCTCACGATCAGCACAGGTGCCGTGATGCTCTCGTGTGCCTTCACGGTGCTCACGCTGTGCCTCGGCCACACCGTTGGACTGCATCGTTTGCTGATTCATCGTAGCTTCAAGTGTCCGCGCTGGCTGGAATACCTCCTCGTTCATCTCGGCACCGTCGTGGGCATGGGCGGGCCGTTTCAAATGCTCTATCTGCACGACATCCGCGACTGGGCGCAGCGTCACGCGAAATGCCATCCCTTCTTCACCGACCAGCGGCCCATGTGGCGTGATGCGCTGTGGCAGCTTCACTGCGAGATTCAGCTCAAACATCCGCCGCAGTTCGAGATCGAACGCGAAGTCGCCGAAGATCGAGTTTATCGACTGATGCAGCGCACCTGGATGCTGCAGCAGCTTCCGTATGCGTTGGTGTTTTATCTGCTCGGCGGCATCGGCTGGGTGGTGTGGGGCATCTCGGTGCGCATTGTTGTCTCGCTCATCGGCCACTGGCTCATCGGCTACTTCGCGCACAACCACGGTGAGCGTGACTGGCATCTCGAAGGCCATGCGGTGCAGGGCTACAACCTGCCGCACCTCGGTTTGATCACGATGGGCGAGTGCTGGCACAACAACCATCACGCCTTCCCCGACTCCGCGCGGCTCGGCATCAAACAAGCGCAGCACGATCCCGGCTGGTGGGCGCTGCGTGCGCTGAGCTCCTGCGGCCTGATTACCCATCTCAAACTGCCCGCTGATCTGCCAGCACGGCCAGAACGCTTTCCCCTCAACCCAAACCACACAACACTATGAACGAAACCGTTATCACATACACCCTCTACCTCGTGCTCGCCGTCGCCCTGACCATCTGGGTGGCCAAAACACTTCACAAAAACGGCCGCATCTTCCTCGTCGATTGCTTCCACGGGAACACCGACCTCGCCGACAGCGTCAACCACCTGCTCGTCGTCGGCTTCTACCTCATGAACATCGGCTTCGTATCGCTGTATCTCAAAACGGTAGACGAAATCCTCGGCGCTCAAGGCGTCTTCGAAGCCTTGAGCGGCAAGATGGGCGTCGTGCTGCTGGTGCTCGGCGGCATGCACTTTTTCAACCTCTACGTCTTCACCAAGATGCGCCGCCGCGCCACGCTCGCGAACTTGCCGCCACCGATTCCGCCGATGCATCGCGTCAGCAAAGCCCACGACATCCTCGACACCCTGTGAAAACCTTCCTTCGCAAACTTAAGCTGTCGTTTCTCGCGATGTTGTGTGGCTGGATCGCCTGCAACATCGCCTGGTGGGTGGGAGCGATTCCGATCCTTTTGAAGCCGGGTTCCAGTCTCAGGGGCGCCGATTTCATGATGATAGGCACATTCACAGGAATAGTTGTCTTGATCGCATGGCTGGTGATCTTCCTGCCAAGCGATTTCTTCGTGAGTGGCGCCTCCGCGCTGCGCAGGCCGCGAACGGCGGCTTGGTGCGGCTTCCTCGCGAGCTTCGCCATCGTCGCAGCGGTCTTTGCCTCGGCCGCGTGGTTTGAAGTCGTTCGTCATGGCCTTTTGCAGGGTCTTTGGCGCACTCTGGACAAAGCCGCCCTGCCCTACGCCCTCGGTACCTGCGCCACCGGCACCGTCGCCGCCTACGTCCGCGCACGCATGGACCAACCCAAACTCCAAGCAGCATCACCATGAACACCCTCACCATCTTCTACGACGCCCATTGCGGCCTCTGCTCGCGCTTTCGGCGCTGGATGCTCGACCAGACTGCTTACGTTCATCTCGATTTCATGCCCTACGACTCCGAACAAGCGCAGAAACGTTGTCCCGATCTTCCGAACCTTCGCGCCGATCAGGAAATCGTCGTCATGGGCGATGACGGATCGCTCTGGC
>JAYVIO010000403.1:0-7359 GCA_043770175.1 Verrucomicrobiales bacterium
CTTCTTGAAGAACTGCCAAGAACCGAAATACGGCTTCAACTGCTGGGGCGAGCATGTCGGCTGGGACTTGCTGCGCAACGCGCCGGGTAGCAACCCGACCACCGGTCCCGACACGGACATGATTCATGAGTTTTACCGGCCGTGGATTCAGCGCGAGCGACATTGCGCTTACACGAAGCGATCATCTCGGATTTGCTTCGATCAGACGTCCGGTGGCGAGCAGTGCCGCCTCGCTCAATGGTGGGCCGATGAGTTGGAGACTGGTGACGGGAATGTGTGAGCGCGGTAGAGGAACCGGAAGTGCCAAGGCGGGATTGCCGGCAAAATTGACCGCGATGGTGTTTTGCAGGTTCAGCATCTTGGCTTCAAAAAGATCAATACCGAGCAGTCGCAGGCCGGTGGCGGGAATGCCTGAGAGGATTTGCGCCGGATTCCGCGCCAGATCCACGGCATCGATGTTTTCGAGGTTGGAGACCTCGGCCTGGGCATTCAAGAGGTCCAGTCTCAGGCTGGGCGGCAGCCGCGGCGGCAGCGTTTGCAACGTCGGGAGCGCGATGAAATCGACCTGCTTGAAAACCTCACGCAGCGTGCGCTGCCACTCGGCCTGCCGCGCGATGGCCGCACGATACTGGGTGGTGTAGGCGACTCCGCCCGAGACGATGATGGACTTCGTGCGGGCGCTGACGCCGAGTTTGGCACTGAACTGCCGATCACTGAGCCAGGCACCGGCGGCGGCCATGGTGGTGCCATCTTTGTGGGCCTGCTCCCACTTCACGCGCAAAGCGTCATCAAGAATGATCACTTCAAATCCAGCGCGAGCCAGCGCGTCATCGACCGCCTGATCGATCTTGGGATCTGTGCCCCGCAAGACGAGCCGTCCAATCTTGATAGCTTTGCCCGAGGGCCGGTTTTTGACGGCGGCGGCATACCGTGCGGCAAACCCCTGCTGCAAGAGGTCCATGCCTTGAGCCACGCCCGCGACATCCCGCGCCAGCGGGCCCACGGTGTCGAGATGATAAGTCTCGATCGGAAACACCCCGTCGAGAGAGACGAGGCCGAAGGTCGTCTTCAAACCGACCACGCCGCAACAAGCGGCGGGGACGCGGACGGAACCTCCCGTGTCCGTGCCAAAAGCGATGTCGGCCTTCCCGGCGGCGACGGCGCATGCCGAGCCACACGATGAACCGCCCGGAACGTACTTCCGCCAACTGTTGAAGGGGTTTTTGGGCGTCCCGAAGTAGTCATTGATGCCCGAGGGAGCGACGGCAAACTCACTGAGGTTCACTTTTCCCACGATGTGGACGCCGCGTTGCCGGGCGATGGCGAGGCAGGCGGCATCGCGGGCCGCAGGCGGGCTGTTCCTGGCAAGATATTCAGACCCGGCGGTGGTGACGACTCCCTTCATGTCGATGTTGTCTTTGACGGCCAGCTTCAACTGCTTGCTCTTCGCCGGCGGCGGCCAGTAAGTGATGAAGGTGTGATCACGCGAAGAACCGGTAGGACGCTTTGGCTGCATCACACAGCCAGTGGAACCAATCATCAAGCACAGCGCCATCAAGAGCCAGGAGATGAAGAAAGGCTGAAGGCGAGTCATGCGTCAACAGGGTCAAGGAGTGTGCAGAGGTCAAGGACTGGGAGCCGCAGACTGGCGGCAGATGGCATTTTGTCCGTTGCCAAACTCCGCTTTTGCTCCTCCTCCTGCGCATGCCGCATTCTCTCACGCTTGGCATCCGCTTCGCCGCATTGCGACCATCAAGGAACCGGGCAAGTAGCGTGATTACTTCGCAGGGGATGCATTCCACACCTTGAGATCGTCGAAAAAGCCATCTTTGCCGGCGACACCGAACTCGAGCCTGGACTTGGTGGCGTGGGCGATGCCGGAGGACTTCAAGAAGCCGGCCGGTTTGCCATCAATCGTGACACGCATCTCATCGCCGACGGTTTCGACGACGAGCGTGTACCATGTGCCGGTTTCGAGCTTGGCGGGATAGGTGATCTGGCGGCCGACGAGGAGCTTGGCGACTTCGGCCTTCTTGGCGGGGTCTTTTTTCATCGTGTAGATGTCGTTGCGCATGTTGCCGTCTTTTTCGTCGATGAGGGTGACGCCGTTCAGGCGCACTTGAGCGCGGCAGATGTGGCCGTAGTGGCAGCCGGTGTAGTTGCGATCATCGAACTCGACGTCGATCATCGTGGCGCCTTCAAACTTGATCTTGCACTCGACGACACTGTCCTTGGTGGGAATTTCGAGGCCATGCACGGCGGCGTGGGCGGTGATGGCGGGTTTGCCATCGGTGGCGGGGATGTTGGTGACGCGAGTCTGCGTGCCTTTGAGCGTGCCGTTTTCGACGGCGAAGGTGGCGACGACTTTTTTCCAGGCCTTGGCGGGTTCTGCGCCCTGGAAGTCATCAGCGAAGAGTTCTTCCTGCTTGGTGGCGATGGATTTGGCAGGGATCTTGGGCAAATCAGCGGCGATGGCAGCAGACGTGAGGAGAAGGAGTGGAAGGAAGCGTGTCATGATTGGTGAGGTCAAGGAGTCAAGCGGTCAAGGTGTGTCAAGGGGCAGGGGCGGCACCGGCGGCGATGAGCGAGGTGCGGCAGAGGCGGGCGTACATGCCGTCTTGCGCGATAAGTTCATCGTGCGTGCCTTGCTCAATGATGCGGCCATGGTCGAGGACGTAGATGCGGTCGGCGTTGCGCACGGTGCTCAAGCGGTGGGCGATGACGAAGCTGGTGCGATGCGCCATGAGATGCTCCAGCGCCTCCTGAATTTGCCGTTCGGTCTCGGTATCGACGCTGGCGGTGGCTTCATCGAGCAACAGAATCGGTGGATTGCGCAGCAGAGCACGGGCGATGCTGATGCGCTGCTTTTCACCGACGCTGAGCTTCACACCACGTTCGCCGACATGCGTGTCGAGCTGATTGGTCAGACGTTTGACGAAGGCGTCGGCATTGGCGCTGGTGAGAGCGGCCCAGAGCTGCTCATCGGTGGCATCGCGGCGACCGATGACGAGATTCTCGCGCACGGTGCCGTTGAAGAGGAAGCTCTCCTGCGTGACGTAGCCGATGTTCCGGCGCAGCCAGGCTTTGTTGAGTTCGTGAACGGGTGCGCCATCGATGGTGATGACGCCTTCATCGTATTCATAGAAGCGAGTGAGGAGATTGATAAGCGTGGACTTGCCAGCACCGGTGGGACCGACAAGGGCGATGGTTTGACCGGGATGCGCATCGAGCGTGACGCCATGGACGGTGGGCGTTTTGCCCGCGTAGCTGAAACCAACGTTTTCATAACGCACATGGCCGGTGATGGTGGCAAGTTCGCGACCACCGGTGGTGTCGGCCTCGGGTTCGGCGTCGAGGATGTCAAAGACACGTTCACCGGCGGCACGACCAGCTTGGAGGATTTGATTGAGCTGGTGCAGGCTTTCAATGGGATCGTAGAAGAATTTGAGCAGCAGCAGAAACGCGGTGAGATCGCCGGCCAAAATTTTTCCGGCCATGAGCTGGCGGGCGCCGACCCACAGCACGATGACCATGCCGATGCTGGTGAGGAAATGCATGCCGGGGCGATAGATGGCCCAGATGCGCATAACGTGCAGCGTGGCGCGGCGCAGGGCGTCGCTGGTGCGATTGAAGCGTGCATGCTCCTCGTGCTCCATGGCGTAGGCCTTGATCTGACGCATGCCGGCGACATTGTCCTGAAGCAGGGAGTTCATGGCGCTGCTGGCTTTGCGCACCTTGCGGTGGCGGTCGCGTGAGGTCTTTGTGTAGGTCAGTGCTCCGGCGATGAGAAATGGCAGGGGGATGAGCGCGTAGAGTGTGAGCACGGGATCGGCTTGAAACATGAAGACACCGACGACGGCGATTTGCAGCACGGAGACGAGGCCCTGCTCGATGCCGTCGATGAGGACACGTTCGACGGCGGGGATGTCCTCGGACACGGTGGTCATGATGTCGCCGGAGGGGCGATTATCGAACCAACGCAACGGCAGGGTTTGCAGGCGCTGGTAGATGTCGCTGCGCAGGTCAAAAATGACCATCTGCTCGAAGGTGTTGTTGAGCTGGATGCGCAGCGAATTGAAAAAATGCTGCGCGAAGTAGGCGGCGAGTCCCCAGAGTGCGAGCTGGGTGAGGCGGTCCCACTGTTTGTTGGGCACGACGACATCCATGACCTCGCGGGTGATGGACGGAAACACGATGACCATCAATGTGCCGGTGATGGCGCAGAAGATCTGGGCTGCGCCGAGCAAGGGATAACGACGCAGGTAGAAGAAGACGCGAAGGATGGTTTTCAAACGGGAGGGGATGGGAGCTTGATGCTGGCGTTTCAGCAGTTATCTAGCATCCAGACTCCAGCAACCAGCATCCCACATGAAATACCACCTCGCACGCGGCGAAGAACAACTCGGCACCTTCAACGACTTGGATGTGAGCGCAGGACTGCGAGCCGGGCGATTCCTGCCCACCGACCTCTGTTGGGCAGAGGGCATGCCTGAATGGCAGGCGCTCGGCACACACATGAAGGAGGTGTCCGGCGTGACCGAGGCTCCCGCCATCGCGGCACTGGTTGAAGAAGTGCGGCAGGATCAGGCACAGCCGCAGGCCCTGGCCTCGCTGGGACAGCGACTGGGTGCCAAATTGGTTGATTGGTTGATGCTGCTGATACCGGTCTATGTGTTGCTCATGGCCATCATGGATGCGGCGTTCGAGACGAAGATCCTGGCATTGAAGGACGATCCACCAGCTATGATGGAGGCGCTGAGACAGCAGATCACTCAGGCGCTGGAAGCAGGCAACCCCACGGTTCTGGCTATGTACGCGGTGATCAGCCTGCTGCTGATTGCCAATGTCGTGCTGCTGACAGTACGTGGCCAGTCGTTCGGCAAACTGCTGATGGGCATTCAGATTGTGCGTTCGCCCGACGGCACGCGTGCCGGGTTTGTGAAGGCTGTGATGCTGCGCTGGTTTCTGTTTGCCGTTCTTTACAGCATTCAGTTCATTGGAACGCCGCTTATGATTGGCAACCTGCTGTTAATATTCCGCAAGGACCGCCGCTGCCTGCATGATATGGTGGCGGACACGATGGTGAAGAAAAAGTGCAGTTGATTTATGGCAAAGGTGAAGCCATGCCGCTGTTTTTCACTTTGTTGATCTCGTTCATGTTTTCCCGCTGCTCGGGGGAAAGTGTCCGCAATTTTTCACGAAAAGGATAGGTCACCCCCATGACGAAGCATGAAACGTCCACCACCAGAATGATCATTGCGATGCCGATGCCGTAACGCTTCAGTGCCTCGTCGATGACTTTGTTCTTATTCACCGAGAAAGTCTCCGATTTGGAGAACATGGACTGGAACAGCCGCCGCCAGCCGCGTGGCTCGCGAGCGATGCTGAACGACCAGATGAACAGGGCGGTCAGAATGACGCAGGCGATTTGGTATTGGATGGGGATTTCACGCATGTGGCTTGCGCAGGGTCAGGTGGACTCGCAGGGAATCATTAATAGAATGCTGCGGATGCGTGTGCAAATGGCGTTTTGTCAGGACGACGTGAATTGATCCGCTGCCGGGCTGCCGTCTGTGGAAACCACCCTGGCAAGACCGTTGGCGGTGAGATGCGTGAGCATGTGAAAAGCGTCCTCGGCGTCAATGCCGAGTTTGGCAGCCAAGTCAGTGGCGGTGAAGCCGGTGCTGGTGAGCGCCGTGCGCACTTGGGCGAGTTGTTTGAGGAACTCCGTGGCGGCCTTCTTGCCTGCCTCGACACCAGGCTGGTGGTAGGCATTGATGTTCACAAGGCTGGCGTAGAAGCCGACCGCACGTTCAAACAAGGCGATGAGCATGCCGAGGCTGAACGCATTGATTTCCGCGATGCTTAGAGTGATGGACTCACGATTTTTTTCTGCCAAAGCCTTGCGGGTGCCGCGCAGGAAGCCTTGGAGGTAGTCGCCACTGGTAAAGCCGGGCTCGACTTCGAAGGGGGCGGTTTCGCGGGCCTTGCGCACCTCGATGAAGGTGGCGAAGAAGTTGTTCACGCCGTCGCGGAGCTGCTGCACATAGGCGTGCTGGTCGGTGCTGCCTTTGTTGCCATACACGGCGATGCCTTGGTTCACCACGGCACCGTTGAGATCGTGTTCTTTGCCCAAGCTCTCCATGACGAGCTGCTGCAGGTATTTACTGAACAGGACGAGCCGGTCCTTGTAAGGCAGCACGACCATGTCCTTCAGACCTTTGCCCTTGCCGGCGTGATGCCACATCAGGGCGAGCAGCATCGCGGCGTTCTCACGCGCCGCGCGTTGGCGTGTCTCGGCATCCATCGCAGCGGCTCCGGCGAGGAACTGACGCACATCGACTCCTTGCAACGCTGCAGCCAGGGTGCCCACGGCGCTCATGATGCTGGTGCGGCCACCTACCCAGTCCCACATGGGGAAACGAGCCAGCCAGCCCTGTGCTTGGGAATGCTTATCGAGTTCACTGCCGTCGCCCGTCACAGCCACGACATGCTTGGCAAAGTCGATCCCAGCCTTCTTGTAGGCCGCTTCGGCTTCGAGCATGCCGTTGCGGGTTTCCTTGGTGCCGCCAGACTTGGAGATGACCAAAGTGAGCGTGGTGGCCAGTTCATCACCGATTTGGGCGATCACACGGTCTATGCCGTCCGGGTCGGTGTTGTCAAAAAACGAGATCGCCAGCGGTGGATTGGCCGGTGTGATCGCGTGTGCGACGAGTTGCGGACCGAGTGCTGATCCACCGATGCCGACGACGAGCACTCGCGTGAATTTCTTGCCATTCGCGGCCTTGATCGCACCAGAGTGAACATCAGCGGCGAATTGCAGCGTCGCTTCGAGAGTTTCGTCAATTTCCTGCTTCAAAGCAGCATTTGGAGCCAGTTTTGAGTCACGCAGCCAGTAGTGGCCGACCATGCGCTGCTCGTCGGGATTGGCGATGGCGCCGGCTTCAAGTTCTCGCATGGCTTTGAAGGCGACATCCATCGGGCCGGCCAACGCGGTAAACAAACCGTCCTCGAAGCCCATGTGGCTGATGTCGATGGAAAAACCGAGTTTTGAATAACGAACGAAGTGTTTTTGAAAGCGGTCCCAATGGCTCATAAGAACCGTTAAGGAGCATGCACGATGCCACGGTGCAACCTGTTTGAACCGTTGACGCAAACTCGTCCCTGCGGCAGTCTCAATGGCCATGAAATCTGCTCTTTTTGCCATCACATTCCTCCTCACCGCCATGTCCACCCTTGCCACCGCCGCTGATGCTCCGTACCGCCATGTTGTGTTCTTTAAGTTCAAGGACAGTGCCACGCCTGAGCAAGTACAGAGCCTTGAAATTGCCTTCGGCGTGCTAGCGAAGAAGATCGACA
>JAYVIO010000404.1:0-7346 GCA_043770175.1 Verrucomicrobiales bacterium
GACGCCTTTCCGCCTAAAGGCGGGACTCCGAACTTAATGCGCCGACGTGGGCCGTGACGGCGCTGGCGAGGCCTGAAATGTTGTAGCCGCCTTCGAGGATGGAGACGAGGCGGTTTTGGCAGTGGGTGGCAGCGGATTCGAGCAGGAGCTTGGTCAGCGTGACGAAATCGTCATCGGTGAGGCGGAACTGGCCGAGGGGATCGTCGATGCGCGAGTCGAATCCGGCGGAGATGAGGATCAAATCGGGTTTGAACTTGTCGATGGCGGGCAGGAGGCGGTCGGTGAAGGCGGCGCCGATGTCTGACATGCCGGTGCGTGCGGGAAAAGGCAGGTTCAGCGTGCAGCCTTTGCCTTTGCCGGCTCCGGTTTCATTCGCATGACCCGTGAAGGGATAGAGCGGGCTCTGGTGCGTGCTGCAAAAGAGCACGCTGCCGTCCTCATAGAAGATGTCCTGCGTGCCGTTGCCGTGATGCACGTCCCAATCAACGATGGCAACCTTCTGTGCGCCGTACTGCTTTTGCGCGTGACGGGCGGCGATGGCGATGTTGTTGAAGAGGCAGAAGCCCATGCCCTGCGCGGGACGTGCGTGATGACCGGGCGGACGCACGGCGCAGAAGGCATTCTTCGCTTTGCCTGTGAAAACGGCATCGACGGCATTCAATACGCCGCCGACGGCTTGCGTGGCGACATCATAGGACCGTGCGCAGATTTGCGTGTCGCCGGTGCTGAGATCGTCGAGGCCGGATTCGACATCTCGTTTGGCCGTTTGGATGTAACCGCGATCATGGCAGAGGGCGATTTCATCAAGTGTGGCGACGCGGGGATGGATGGCGTGCATTTTGGCGATGAGACCGGATTCGGTGAGCGCCTTGGTAATGGCGACGTGGCGCTGGATGCTCTCAGGATGACCCGGACCCGGATCATGCTGCTGGTAGATGGGATCGAGAAGCAGGGCGGTCATGAGTTTGCGGTGGTTGGCTGTTGTTGGCCGTAGTTTGCAGTGGTTTTGAAACCATGGCAAACCACCGTCAACTATTGCAAACAACTGCAAACCCAGCGGTTCAGCGTTTGCCGAAAAACTCGGCGAGCTTTTGTAAATCCTTGCCTTCGGCGGGCTTCATGGCGCTGTTGATGGCCTCATCTTGGATGGCGACGAGTTCCTTGATGCCTTTGCGACCGTATTCGAGCATGGAATGAAGCTGGGCCTCGGTGAAGGTGGCTTCTTCGCCGCTGCCCTGGATTTCGACGAATTCGCCGTCTTCGGTGAGGACGATATTGCTATCGACATCGGCGGCGGCGTCTTCGGTGTAGCAGAGATCGAGCAGCGTTTCGCCTTTGAGGATGCCGACGCTGACGGCGGCGAGCTTTTTCTTGAGCGGCTGGCGGGTGATCTTGCCTTTTTCGAGGAGGCGATTGAAGGCGATGGAGACGGCGATGCAGGCACCGGTGATGGCGGCAGTGCGGGTGCCGCCGTCGGCCTGGAGCACGTCACAATCGACGTAGAGAGTGCGGGCCCCGAGCTTTTCGAGATCGACGACAGCGCGGAGGCTGCGACCAATGAGGCGCTGGATTTCAGTGCTGCGGCCGTCGGGCTTGCCGCGTGAGCTTTCGCGGTCTTTGCGTTCGAGCGTGGAATACGGCAGCATCGAGTACTCGGCGGTGAGCCAGCCGCCTTTGACGTTCTGCACCTTCATCCAGCGCGGCACTTCCTCATTGATGCAGGCGGTGCAGATGACGCGGGTGTTGCCGAAGGCGATGAGCACTGAGCCTGCGGCGTGCGGAGCGACGTCGAGGATGTATTCAATTTTGCGAAGCTGGTCGGGGGCGCGTCCGTCGGTTCTGGGCATGGGCGTGCTTAGCACGAAGCATGGATGCGCCAAAGTGTTTTATGCGTTCGTGATGAGGCGATTGAACAAACTCGCGGCCATTCCGTTCCAAAGGAATAGCTCAACTGGCATTCGTTATGCTAAAGTTAGATGACAGTTCACACTTGATCTCCATGACGCGCTTCCCTCGCCCTGGCTGCTGGTTCCGTTTTACCCCGACGGATTGGAATTTCATCCGCGACACGCTGGCCCTGACCGAGCGCGGAAAAGAGGGCTTCAAGGCGATGATGGATGACCCGGACGCGGTGCCGATCATCCTGGACAACGACAAGCTGTTTGAAGCCGCCATCATTTCGCGCAAGGCGGCACTGCTGTCGCCGGAGCTGTTCTTTTTCATCGTGGTGCGGCATTCGCTGAAGGAATTCGGCATTACGGAAATCGCCGTGGCGGATTACATGGCGGTGGTGTGCGCGGACTTCGGCTGCACGCCGACGAAGGGCCCGCAGGACATCAATCACAGCGTGGACAGCCTGTACAGCGTTGATTATTTGGAGGCGATTGAGAGCGCGAGCCGGCATCAGAAGTTTTTCCTGCATGTGCAATGTGCGAACCAGTTCCTGGTGCTGACCTGCCTCTACCCTGACTTTTTGCATCGTCGTGCGGAACGCCGTGGGGCACCTGATGTTGATTATTATGAGCAGGTGGTGGTCAGCCATCTCGATGCGGCCCGCAAGCATGTGCTGGCGGACGAGTTTGCGCTGGAGGAGACGTTTGAGAAGGTGGCGGAGTGCTTCCCGCCGGCGCGTCGTGCGATGAATCACACCGTGCGGGAGTATTTGAGCCTGGGGCAGTGAGCGTGGCTCAAAGCTGCGTCGTCGTGGGTTTCACTCGTGGAAGTGTCGATGATGTAGTGAGCGCGATGACGATGTCCTCGCGACCACGCCACGCGCTGCGACACCATTTGCCCTGCATGCCGCGCATGATGTCACCGGCGAGTTCACGGCGGCCAATGGTTACAGCGAGCAGGCCGAGATCACTGCGCAATTCATAGCTCTCCGGCCACTGCACCACGGCGGCGCGGATGGCATGCTCGACGGTGTCGAGGTTCAGACGCGGCTGAATCTTGGGCAGATCGCCGTCGAAGTAGATCTTGCGCAGCAACTGCGCGGCGATGCCACCTTTGGCGCTGGTTTGCAGTTCTTCGAGGATCTGGGAGCAGATCTCACGGCCTGCTTCACCGCCTTCGATGAAACAACCGCCAAGGGCGATGACAAGTGGCGAGTAATCCGGGTATTTGCGCAGCCCTTCCTGAAACACCGGGCCGACTTCCGTGGCGGGGCGGCCGTTGATGGCGAGCAGGCGGATCATCGTGTCATACCAGGCCGGGCTTTGCTTGGGAATCTCGTTCATCAATTCCAAGCCACGATCCGAGGACTGGCGGATGTCACTGATCGCTGCCGCACCACCGGTGGCGGCTTTGAAGAGTGAGTAATTGAAGAGGAACCGTGCCTCGGCGAGCCGGGCGAAGGTCGAGGCGGGCTTCTGCTTCTGCCAAAGGAGAATGGCGTCGTGAATTTCGCGCCAGGCGGGTTCGGTTTGCGCGTCCTGATCCAGCGGGCACATCGCGTCCATGATGATGTCGAGCGCCCAGTCACCGCCGGAGGTTTGCAGCTCACTGGCATTGATGCCGGTGAAGAAATGCTCCAATCGGTCCACATTGCCCTCACGCAGACGGAGCACGGCCATGTGCTCGATCGCCTCGCGCTGCTGCGGACCGTCGAACTCGTCACGTTCATGCGGGAAGTGCATTTTGCCGACGACCTTCAGGCTCATGGCGGCATAGAGCATGCAGCAGTGCTCGTGGTAGCGCAGCGCCTTGCGCACCCAGAGATAGCCACGGTCATCCGCCAAAGTCATCGCGAATGGGAACTTCTTTTCGATGAGTTCGATGGCGGGTGCGGCCTGCTTGACTTGGCCGTAATAGAGATAGGTGTAGGCCTTCGCGAGCAGGATGGCCCCGGCGTCATGATAGGCCTTGTACTTCTGCGCGGTTTCCCAGGACTGAAAGTCCGTGATGCCGGGAGACAGGCGCAAAGCGGCGGGCAGCACCTTTTCGAGGGCCGTGTCCATGTCGGGCACATGCTTCGGGTTGCGGCTGGCATACCAGTATTTGGCGGCGGCTTGGTGGTTGTCGTGCTCGGCGCGGCGATCCAATGCCTGGGACTCACGCACATTTTGCTCGCGCACCTGCGGCGGCAGTTGCTGGGCTTGGGCCGACTGTCCCATGTACACAGCGAGAAGAAAACAGGCGTGTGAAAGGCACCTGAGTAGAGCGGGGAGAGCAGCCGAAGTGTTCATTACAGAAATTATAAACCTCGGGCTGCATGGGTGTCAATCTGGGGATGCCTCGTACGGGCTCCAAAATCACTCAGCCGCTGTCTTGCTGCGCTGTTCCGCCAGTTTCGTGCGCAACTCGGTGAGCTGTTCTTCGAGATCGACGATCTTTTTTTCCAAGGCCGCGCAGTACTTCGCGGGATCGCGTTGTTGCAGGCGTTCGAGGAGATTGAAGAGCAGAGCGAGACGCCAGAGGCGAGTCCAGAGGCCGCGGAGGCGGTAGGCGCGGAGCAGCTTGCCTGCACGAAGCATGCGGGTGAAGCGGAAGGCATTCAGCACGCGCAGGAAGGCGGCGAGCGGGAGCAGGATGATGACAAGATTGATCCAGTTCTTGAGGCAGTAGGCGAGTTTGTCCGGCGCGGCGGCCACCATCCAGAGAAACTCGGCGGTGAAGCCGATCCAGATGACGCAGGTGGTCAGATGCGTGGCGAAAGCGAGGCGCGGATGATTTTCCAGCGTTTCGCCGCCGGTGAGTTCGGCTCCCAATACCGGCAGCACGAGCAGCGTGAGGATGACCATCGGCAGGGCCAGCTTTTGCTCGAGTTTTTCGGACGTTTCTTCGCCTGCGGGCTGCCAGCCTGCGCCGGGCAGCCAGAGCCAGCCGCGTGGCTTGCTGCTGGCGGTGATCATGCGCAGTGGTGGGAGCAAAGACGTGAGCAGCAGGCGTTTGAGACGGGAGGACCACGCATCGCTGGAGAAAAACAGCCCGAGAACGCCTTCGATTATCACGACGGCCCACAGGGCGATGATCACCACGCAAAACAGTGCCTGCGTCAGCAACCAGTCGCGAAACGCCTCGCCGCTGTCGCCATGAGGCAACACGAGGCCGATGGCGGTGAGAAAGGCGAGGGCGACGACGAACATCATGCCCTGGCGAAAGGTGTTGCCTTGGGGTGCGGTGCCGGGAGAGGTCGCTGCGCTCATGTGGCGGCATGGTAGATGCGCCTCGGCGTTTGCAAAGCGGCGGCTTCCCCCCATCTTGGCCGCCCTTTATGCCCGAACTCGACAAGACCTATACCCCAGCAGACGTGGAGACACGCTGGTATCAGCGCTGGCTGGATGACAAATGCTTTGAAGCCGATCCCGCTCGCGTGAGCGAGAAGCGCCCGGCCTATTCCATCGTCATCCCGCCGCCGAACGTCACGGGCATCCTCACGCTCGGCCATGTGCTGAACAACACCATCCAGGACATCCTCGCCCGCCGCGCCCGCATGCTCGGGAAAGAAGTGCTCTGGCTGCCCGGCACCGACCACGCCGGCATCGCCACGCAAAACGTCGTCGAGAAGACGCTGAAAAAGCAGGGCGTCATCAAGCACCGCGACGATCTCGGCCGCGAGGGCCTCGTGGCGAAGATCTGGGAGTGGAAGGAAAAGCACGGCGGCATCATCATCGAGCAGCTCAAGAAACTCGGCGCCTCCTGCGACTGGAGCCGCGAGCGCTTCACCTTTGACGACGACTACAACGCCTGCGTCATGCGCGTGTTCGTCGATCTCTACAAAAAGGGCCTCATCTACCGTGGCAAGCGCATGGTGAACTGGTGCCCGTCCTCCCTCACCGCACTCAGCGATGAGGAGGTCGTCATGAAGCAACAGCGCGGCTTCATGTATCATTTCAAAGTGGAAGTCATCGAGGAGCCCGGCACTTGGCTGGAAATCGCCACCACACGCCCTGAAACCATTCCTGGCGATACCGCCGTCGCGGTGAATCCGAAGGACGAGCGTTACGCACATCTCATCGGCAAACACATTCGCCGTCCGCTGCCTTTGGAAAACCAAATCGCGATCCCCATCGTCGCCGATGAGCATATCGACATCGCCTTCGGCACTGGCGTGCTGAAAGTCACGCCCGCGCATGACAAGGCCGACTTTGAGATCGGTCAGCGACACAAACTGGAAGTCATCGACGTCCTGCACCCGAACGGCGTGCTGAATGCCCTCGCAGGCAAAGACCTCGCCGGCTTGGAGCGCTTCGAAGGCCGCAAAAAGGCCGTCGAGTTGCTCACCGAGATGGGTGTGATGATCAAAGAGGAGCCGCATCAAAACAACGTCGGCTACTCCGAACGCGCCGATGTGCCCATCGAGCCACGCTTGAGCGAGCAGTGGTTCCTTAAATACCCGAGCGTGAAGGAAGCTCGCGAATGCGTCATGCAGGAAGGGAGCGCACGCGTCTCGCGTGCAGAGGCCGGCGTCCCGCCGGGCTCCGTCTCATCGGCTGGCGACGCCGCAGAACGGCCTTCCGCGGGGACGCGAAAGGCAGCACGCGAGGACGCGTGCGCTCCATCCATGCGTTTCCACCCCGATCGCTGGGCGAAGGTCTATGACCACTGGATGACCGGCCTCCAAGACTGGTGCATCAGCCGCCAAGTCTGGTGGGGGCACCGGATTCCGGTGTGGTATCGCAAAGGGTCGGACAAGTCCGACGCGTCTGACTCGTCCGACATCTACTGCGGCGTCGAACCTCCCGCCGATCCTGAAAACTGGGAACAAGACCCCGACGTCCTCGACACGTGGTTCAGCTCCTGGCTGTGGCCGTTTGCCACGATGGGATGGCCGGAGAAGACCTCCACGTTGAAGGCCTTTTACCCCACGACCGACCTCGTCACCGGGCCGGACATCATCTTCTTCTGGGTTGCCCGCATGATCATGGCTGGATACGAGTGGATGGGCGAGCTGCCGTTCAAGAACGTCTATTTCACCGGCATCATCCGCGACAAGCAGGGCCGCAAGATGTCCAAATCACTCGGTAATTCGCCCGATCCGCTGGAGCTGATCGCCAGCTACAGCGCGGATGCGTTGCGCTTCGGCATCATGCGCAGCGCCCCGCTGGGTCAGGACATCTGCTTCGACGACAAGAACGTCGAACTCGGCCGCAACTTCTGCACCAAGCTCTGGAACGCCGCCCGCTTCCGCCAGATGCAGAGTGGGTCAGGCATCCTGCCTGACTCGGGTGAAGCGGGCATCCTGCCCGCTTACGAGATCGAGGCAGAGATCAATCCCGCCCTGCTCAGCAGCGACGACAAATGGATCCTCCTGCGCCTCAACACTGCCATCGCCGAGGTCAGCACCGCTTTGGAAGACTACCGCTTCAGCGACGCCACCGCCACGCTCTACCGCTTCTTCTGGAGCG
>JAYVIO010000405.1:0-21804 GCA_043770175.1 Verrucomicrobiales bacterium
GAAGACTTTGGAGCGCCGGGAGATGCCGCTGGAACCGCCGCAAAATCTGCTGGCGCGGCAGGAGATGCCTTTGGCTCTCCGCCAAAATGATTTGGCAGACCAGGAAATGCATCCCGCCTGCCACCAAACGCTTTTGGCCGCGCAGCAAAAGCTGCTGACGCCGCGCAAAAATCATCTCCAGCGCTACCAAAAACATCTCTTGCCGCACGAGAAGAACTCGGGGCGCGGCAGTGGCCTTGGCGCACACGGCTTGAAACAACCCACCATTTTATCACGCCCATCATGAAGCATCCCACGCACCACGAACCGGCGGGTGAGATGGGGCAGACAGCGAGTGAATTATTGAGCGGCGTTTTCACAGCGCTGCGATTCAGTCCGGTTTCGTCATTTTTGTCATGACAGGCAAATCCCTTATTTTTTGTGGGGGAATCCCCCAACCTAAAATGAAGTTATTCAGAGTCTTGACACTGATTGCCCTGCTTAGCTAAAACTTGATTATGCAAGAATTCGTCCGTGAGCAAATCCTGCTGGTGCAACCGCTCCCGGTGGTGCGTTTGGGTTTGAAATACATGATCGACATGTGGACTCGCATGAAGATCTGCGCGGAAGCGCCCACCCTGGCCAGAGCGCGCGTCCTGCTGCCACGCCATCAACCGGATCTGGTGATGGTGGACGTGGCGATGGAGGACGGCGATGGCTTCGCCTTCCTCAAAGAAGTGTGCAGCGCAGGTGCCAAGGCTGCGGTGTTCAGCCGTGTCATGAGCACGTCCTCGGTGCAGCGTGCGTTCCAATGCGGTGCGCGGGCGGTCATCTCCCACCTGGATTCCCAGGAGTCGGCCCTGTCCGCTCTGATCGCTGTGGCAGCAGGCCGGCAGCACATCGCCCCTTGTGTCGCCGAAGTCATGGCTGGCAGTCTCACCCAGCCTGAAGTCCACGACACCCAGAATGCGGAACGGGTGCTGTCGGAACGGGAATTGCAGATTTATCACCTGCTGGGCCGGGGCTGTTCGGTGAAGGAAATGGCAGCCCGGCTTGCCATCTCTGCCAAGACCGTGGAATCCAACGAGGCCCGGATGAAGGAAAAACTGGGCTTGAAAAGCAATGCCGCGCTGCGGCATGAAGCCACGCTGTTCGTCAGCCGGAAAGATGGACAGCCCGAATCTCAAATCACGTCCATCGCCGCGTAAACGCCGCCAGCGGCGGCTGGAAGGTGTCTTGATGACGAACCACTGACTTTACACTGACTGGCACCGATTCAGAACTGAAGTTCATCAGTGTCAGTCAGTGCATATTAGTGGTTATGAAATCCGGCCTTTTACCGCAGATTCACCGCACCACCGTCAATCGGGTAGGAACTGCCCGTGACGAAGGACGCCTCGTCGCTGCACAAATACAGCGCGAGCGCCGCGATCTCCTCCGGCTTCGCCATGCGGCCGATCGGCTGGGCTTCGCTGAGCTTTTGAAACATCTCCGCTTCCTGTCCGGGATACGTCTTCGCCAGATAACCGTCCACGAATGGCGTGTGGACGCGCGCCGGTGCGATGCAGTTGCAGCGGATGCCCTGCTTGATGAAATCCTTCGCAATCGAGTAGGTCATCATCAGAACGGCACCCTTCGTCATCGAATACGCAAAACGATCCGCTAGGCCCATCTGCGCCGCGATGGAGCACATGTTAAGGATCACGCCGGCCTTCTTCTCGGTCATGTGAGCCAGCGCGGCCTGCGCACAGGCATGCACGCCCTTGATGTTCACGCGATGCAGCCGGTCCATGTCCTCCTCGGCCGTGGTCAAAGCGGTGCCGATGTGCGCGATGCCCGCGTTATTGACGAGAATATCGATCTTGCCGTGTTGCTTCGCCACGTCATCAAAGATGGCCTTCACTTCTCCATAATTGCCCACATCACACGCAGAACCACGCGCACTGCCGCCAGCGGCCTTGATTTGATCCACGGTGACCTGTGCCGAGTCCTGCTTGAGATCGAGCACTTCGACATGAGCGCCCTGTTTGGCGAAAAGAACAGCGATGGCCTGACCGATGCCTGATCCGGCGCCGGTGATGATAACGGTTTTGTTGGCGAGTGAAAACATGAGTGGGAGAAAACTGCGATTGGCGGCTCTTTTTTACTTCTTTCCTTTGTTTCGGGCTGCGGATTCCACAAAACCGGGCACAAAGCCCGCGAACCGGCTTTCGAAGCGCTTCGGGATCACGCATTGAATTACCGCACGACCTGATTCGTAGTCTTCAGTGAGCACCTTGCCCTCCTGATGCGCCAGGGCGACGAGATCCATCCGGTCCAGTGGCAGATCCAGTTCGAGGCGCACCACGCGGTCGATCAAAAACTCGTCCAAACGGTGCAGCAGGTCCTCCATCCCCTGCCCGGTCTTCACAGAGATCGCCAGGGCTTCAGGAAACTCACGCCGCAGCTCCATCAAACGCGCATCATCTACTAGATCAACCTTGTTCAGCACCAGCAGCACGCGTTTGTCGCCCGCGCCGAGTTCACCGAGCACCTTCGTGGTGGTTTTATAAAACTCGACGGCCTGCATGGAACTGGCGTCGATAACATGGATGAGAAAATCCGCCTGCGTGGCCTCCTCCAGCGTCGCGCGGAAGGATTGCACCAGATCGTGCGGCAGATTGCGAATGAAACCAACTGTGTCTGTGACGAGGAGCGACTGACCATCGGGCAGTTCCATGCGCCGCGTGGTCGTATCCAGCGTGGCAAAGAGCTTGTTCTCCACATAAGCCTCGGCGGCGGTGAGTTTGTTCAGCAGCGACGATTTGCCCGCGTTCGTGTAGCCGACGATGGCCACATGCGGCACAAACACCCGCGTGCGATCCTTGCGCATCGTGTCACGCTGCTTTTTCACATCTTCGAGATCGGCACGCAGTTTGTCGAGCCGCTTGCTCGCGAGACGACGGTCCACTTCGAGCTGCGTTTCACCTTCGCCACGCGCCGCGCCTGCACCACCCTGGCCACCACCTGCACCACCGCCCTGGCGGTCCAAGTGCGCCCACATGCGCGTCAATCGTGGGATGGAATACTCCATCCGCGCCAACTCCACCTGCAGCCGCGCCTCACGCGTCTTCGCCCGCATGTTGAAAATATCGAGAATGACCTCATGACGGTCGATCACGCAGATGTTGCCCTCGCCTTCCCACGCCCGCTGCTGCCCTGGACTGAGTTCATTGTCCCACACGATGCAGTCGGCGCCGATGTCCTTCGCCTGCTTCATCAGCTCCGCCGCCTTGCCGCTGCCGATCAGATAGCGGGCCGTGTGCTCTCGGGAAAAGACGAGTTCCTTGCCGATGATGTTGATGCCCAGCGTTGTCACCAGCTCGGCCAGCTCTTCGAGCAAATCGAAGGCCTCCTGCTTGTGGCGGCGGTCGAAGTAGGCCCCGATGAGGAAGGCGTTCTCGACCATGTTGGGTTTTTCGCGGATGTCGAACATGCAGCGAGCATGGCGAGCGACGCTGCATTGCCAAGCTGCGTATTCCATGCCATGAACACACACATGACGCGCCGCCTTCTTCTCATCAGCCTTTGCCTCGGTCTTGCCGCCTGCGATTCCTCGGACACGGCTCCCCTGCCCCTCAATCTGTATGAGTGCGATGCCGGCGAGGCCGCGCTGCGGCATCTCATCACTCAACTGCCCGATCTGAATCCCGGCGTGGCCAAAAGCTACGCCATCGTGCTCGGCGAAATCAATCGCGATGGCATGACGCCAGCCAGCGATGCTTTCACCAAGCGCTTTGCCGATCTGAAGCTCAAATTCATCAACGCACAGAGCCTCAAGGACATCGATCCCGACCACACCATCGTCGATGCCGAGTCGCGCCTCGCCGCCTTCATCCTCCAACTCCGCAAACTCCAGCAGACCAGCGCCACCACCTGGGATGCCGAAGTCGGCTGGAGCTACAAGAAGGAATTTGGCCGCCTCAAGCTGCGCATCAAGGTCAAGGACGGCAAGACGAGCGTCGTTGGTGAAACGACGGAAACGGGGAATTAAGAAGTGGCGCGGTCAAGCGCTCGCGAAGGCTTCCAATCATTACTTCAGACCAACCCGATTTATCATCATACAAAATGATGGTTACAAAATGATTCTGATCCATTCCCCCTCATCATCATCATTCTGTAACCATCATTTTGTAACCCCATCTCACAACGAACTCGGATCATCGGAAAACTGGTCAGGAAATGCCGGTTTCAGCGTTCTATTTGCTGTACGAACGCTCAAAAGACATGCTCACCCGCTTTTCATTTTCTCTCGCCGCCTGCGTTTTTTTCATCAGTTCCGCATTCGCGGCTGAGATCGAATTGAAACCCGACGCAGCAGGCTTCACAGCGATCGTGCGTCCGTTTTTGAAGGAAAGCTGTGTGTCATGTCACGGACCGGAGAAGCAGAAGGGCAAGCTGCGGCTGGACACATTGGCGAATGACTTTGGTGATCCGGCGGTTACGGCGAAGTGGAAGGAAGTGGTGAATTCGATCAACGGCCACGAGATGCCGCCGGAGGATGAGCCGCAGCCTGCGCCGGAGGCAGCGGCGAAGTTCGCGTCGTGGTTGGAGATGGAACTGGCACGCGGAGAGATCGCGAAGCGTTCGACGCGCGTGGTGCTGCGGCGCATGAACCGCGCGGAGTATGACAACACGATCCGCGATCTCGTGGGCGTGGATTTTCAGCCGTCGGAGAAGTTCCCCGAAGACCCGCCTGCGGGTGGCTTTGATAACAACGGCCAGGCGCTGACGATGTCGCCCATGCAGATGGAGCTGTATTATGCGGCGGCGAGGCAGATTTTGGATCGTGCGCTGGTCGAGGGCGCGCAGCCACCGGCGATCAAGTGGCGCTTTGACCCGGAGGAAAATACGCTGGGCGGCGACCGGCTGCGGGTGAAGCGTGATGGGCAGAACATCCTGCTCAACGACGGCAAAAACGAGACGGAAAACGGCTTCACGGTGATCCACCACGACTCATGGGACAAAGGTGTGGGCTTCCGTGACTTCGCGGTGCCGCATGAGGGCGAGTATGTGATCCGCATCCGCGCGGCGAGCCGTGTGCCGACACAGGACGCGGTGGTGGCTTCTGCCAAAACAATCCTCGCCAAGCGGCGCGACGAGCAGATGGCGAAAAACCCCAAGGGCGCGGTGTATCACGACCGCGCGTTCGAGAACGACTTGCAGCACTTCGCCACGCATCGCAGCTACGACTACGGCCCACCGCGAGTGAAGCTGACGCAGCATCTTGGTGGCACGCCCAAGGTGATCGCGGAGATGGACATCGACGCCCAGGAAGCAGCGCCACACGACTACGAGGTGCGCGCGCACTTCACCACGCTGAAGGCCGGTCTGGGCCTCAGCAACGCCTACGAGATCCCGAAGATGCTGGAGAACTTCTGGATGCAGGGCAGCGACGCCTTCGCGCGCGCCTCGCTCTTGATTGACTGGATCGAACTCGAAGGCCCGGTGTATGCAAGCTGGCCGCCGCCGAGCCATCAGCGCGTGCTATTTGATTCGCCGAACAAAGACAAGGACGAAAAGGCTTACGCACGCGAAGTCATCACGCGCTTCATGACGAAGGCCTACCGCCGCCCCGCGCAGGCTGATGAGGTGGCTGCCAAGGTCGCGCTGTTCGACAAACTGCGAGCCGAGAAGCCTTCGTTCGTCGAAGCCATCAAGGTGCCGCTCGCCGCCGTGTTGGCCTCGCCGCACTTTCTTTATCTCGTCGAGCCTGAGGCACCGCAAGCGAAGCCGCGCCAGCTTTCCCCACACGAACTCGCCTCGCGACTCTCGTATTTTCTCTGGTCGTCGATGCCGGATGACGAACTCACGCAACTCGCCGCCGCCGGTGAACTCGCGAAACCCGAGGTCATGCGCACCCAGGTAAGGCGGTTGCTCACCGATGGCCGCAGCGATGCCTTCGTGAAGAACTTCGCCGGTCAATGGCTCGGCTTGCGCAAAGTCGGCTCGAATCCGCCTTCGCAGACGCTCTATCCCGAATACGACCGCCATTTGGAAGTCTCCATCGTGCGCGAAACAGAAGGCTTCTTCGCCGAAGTGCTGCGCTGTCATCTCGATGCCCGCAGCCTGATCAAAAGCGACTTCGTGACCATCAACGAACGCCTCGCCCGCTTCTACGGCATCCCCGGCGTGAAGGGCGACGCCATCCGTCGCGTTCCCGCGCCGCCGGAGTCGCATCGCGGTGGACTCGTCACGCAGGCATCGATTCACAGCATCACCTCGAACGGCACGCGCACCTCGCCCGTTGTTCGTGGCGTGTGGGTGATGAAAACCCTGCTCGGCACCGATCCCGGCCTGCCTGTGGCGAACGTCGGCGAGATCCAATCCAAGGTGCCCGGCATCGACAAAGCCACCGTGCGCCAGCGCCTCTCGATTCATCGCGAAGCCGCCTCGTGCGCTCGCTGCCATGACAAGATCGACCCGCTAGGCCTCGCGCTGGAAAACTTCAACGCCACCGGCGAATGGCGCGATCAAGAAGGCCACGGCTACAACGGCCGCATCGGCAAGGACGATCCCGCCATTGATGCCAGCGCGAAAATGCCGGACGGCAGTGAGTTCAACGGCGTCGAAGGCCTGCAACAGCAGCTTATGAAAAAGGAAGACCTGTTTTTGACCTCACTCGCGAACCAGCTCACGACTTATGCACTGGGCCGAGAACTTGGCTTCTCTGACCGCCCCGCCATCCGCCGCTTCGTCGGGCAAATGAAGGCGGAAAAATACACGCTCAGCTCGCTCATCACTGCCATCGCCACGTCGGAATCCTTTATTACAAAATGATGGTTACAGAATGATTTTGAATCCTGTTCTGATCATCATTCTGTAACCATCATTTTGTAAAAATCTCATGCCCATCTTCACTTCAGCTCCGATCACAGTCTTCGGCCAGCCATCCTTCCATTTGGTGGATGAAGTCGTCACCGGCATCGCCCACGACGTGCATAACCAGTTTGGGCGATACTTGGATGAACAACTCTACCAAACGGAGTTGGCCTATCGCCTTCGGGCCAAGGGTTTTGAGGTTGTTCGTGAAATGAAAATCACTCTCACGCTGGATGGCTTCACCAAAGACTACTACATCGACTTCCTCATCAACGGTGGCGTCATCATCGAAACCAAAACGGCAGAGACACTGACTGCGGCGCACAAGGCACAGGTGCTGAACTACATCTTCCTCTGCGGCCTGCATCACGCGACGCTTCTGAACTTCCGCCCGGAGCGGGTGCAGCATGAGTTCGTCTCCACTCAACTCACCCCCGCAGACCGGCATCGCATCTCGTGGACCACGACGAAGTGGAAGCCGATGTCTGCAGCCTGTGAAGTGCTCCAGAAGACACTGAACCACGCCCTCACGGACTGGGGTTCGTGCCTTGATCCCAATCTGTATCGCGATGTCATCACACACTTCCTCGGCGGTGAGGAAAAGGTGGTTCACGAAATCGAACTGCGTTCCAAGTATGGCTCGCTCGGCATGCAGAAAGTGCATCACCTCACCAACGACATCGCGTTCTCCGTCACATCGTCTGTTCATCGCCCTGACATTGTTCTGGAGCATCACACGCGCTTTCTGAGGCACACATCACTTCATGCCATTCAATGGATCAATTTGAACCGCCAGCGAATCACGCTGCATACCATTCTGAGGGATACAGAATGATGGTTACAAAATGATTTCGATCCAAGCCCCCGCCCTTCTTCATCATTCTGTAACCATCATTTTGTAAAAGCTCATGTCCCCCATCTTCCACACGCCTCTCTCCCGCCGCACCGCCTTGCGTGGACTCGGTGTCTCGCTGTCGCTGCCGTTCCTGGAAGCCATGCTGCCTCGCGCGGTTCATGCCGCGCCATCGACTTACAAACCGCTGTTCAAATCCGGCACGCAGCCAACGCCACGTGCCATCTTTTGCTACGTCTCGAACGGCGTGAACATTCTCGAATGGATGCCGGAGTCGAAGGGCAAGGGCTACAAGCTCTCGCCGACACTCGAAACGCTCAAAGAGCACCAGTCCAACTTTAGTGTGCTCACCGGTCTCGGTCATCCGCGCTGCACCGGCGGCCACAGCGGCGGTGACACCTGGCTCACTGGTGCCGACCTCAAAGCGGTGCCGGGCAAGGACTACACCAACACCATCTCCGTCGATCAAGTCATCGCCGACAAGATCGGCACCAAGACACGCTTCCCCTCCATCGAGATCGGTGATCAATCTGGCACCGGCGGTGCCGGACATAGCCACACGCTGGCCTTTGATCGCAATGGCACGCCGCTGCCCGCCGAGAACAGCCCGCAGCGACTTTTTGAGCGCCTCTTTGTCCCCGATGACGCCGCTTCGCGCGAGGCCACGCTCAAGCGCTACGCCGAAAAACGCAGCATCCTCGACGATGTGCTTAGCGAGGCCAAAGCGCTCGACAAAAAACTCGGACGCGCTGATCAAACCAAGCTCGCCGAATACCTCAACTCCGTGCGTGAAACCGAGTTGCGCGTGCAGCGGCAGGTCGATTGGGTCGATGTGCCAAAGCCGCAGGTCGATCCCAAAGGTCTCCAGCTCAACAGCAAGCCCGGTGACGCCCATGACCGTCCGATGTGGCTCGATGTGATGCTGGAAATCAGCTACCTCGCCTTCGCCACCGACACCACGCGCGTCATCACCTTCGAGTGGGCGCGCGAGGCCGGCGGACTCGGCATCGGCGGCGAGAACCATCACGAACTCTCTCATCACGGTGGCGATCCGGGAATGCTGACCAAGCTCGCCGCTGTGGATCGTGGCTATCTATCCAAGCTCAGCCGCTTCCTCACCTTCCTCCAGTCCACCGACGAAGGCGGTCGCCCCATGCTCGACCACACCATGGTCGTCTATGGCTCCGGCATGAACAGCGGTCCGCGTGGCGAGCATTCGCCCAAAAATCTTCCCCTCATCGTCGCTGGTGGTGCCGCCTACGGCCTCAAGCACGGCCAGCACATCGCTCACGACCCGGACAAGCATCCACCACTCGCCAACGTGCTGCTTGCCGTCGCGCAGAAGATGGGCGTGGAAACGGAGAAGTTCTCCGACAGCACGGGGGCGCTGTCGGAGCTGGCATGAGAGGAATGCCCTATTTCAGCCCACCCTCGTCATGGTTGTCCACGTCGAGTTCACGGACGCGTTTGCGGTCGCGCTCGGCCTGGACGGCGTTGCGGAGTTTTTCGCGAACTTCTTCGACACCGGGAATGGCCCGCATGGCAACCGTGGGCGTGGTGGCGTCAGAGGTGACCATGGAGATGTTGCCGAGACCGACGAGACGAAGCAGCATGGGTTGCTCCATGGCGTAATCTTTGACGCGATAGAGTTCGAGTTCATCGACACGCTTGTTCAAGATGCCGGTGCGCATCCGCAGGCGCTGGGTGGTTATTTCATAGGTGGTGCTTTTCGTGATCCACCAGCGCACGATCCACATGAAGAGCGGGATGACCAGCGCGATGTAACTAAGCGCTCCAACACCGGCGGTGGCCAGACCGAACATGGTGGCGGCGGCGGCAATGCCTCCAGCGAGCAGAACACAGAAGAGGTAATACCAGAAGTGAACCCATTGGGAGGTGTGGCCGCTCCAGAGAACGGTTTCTGCCGTGGCGGATGGAACAGGAGAGTCGTCGTTATTCATAGTGATGGATGATGGAGTTGAGTGGACGGTTGAAAGTTAAAGCATGGAGCGGATTTCTTCGAGCGCCTGCTTGGTGCGCTTGATGCCTTCGATTTCGGTGTGCTTGTCGCCTTCGTATTCGATGCCGATGTAGTCGTTGTAACCGGCTTTGACGACGATGTCGATGAGGCGCTGGAAATCGAGGGTCATCTCGCGGCCTTCACGGCGGTCTTCGGTGTAGAACTTGCCGGCACCGGTGTCCCAGTCGTAGGCTTTGGCACTCATGCCTTTCTTCACCCAAGGCATGAACTCACGCAAACCCTTGTAGGGGTTGTAGAGCTCGCCTTTGACGCGGTCGGTGTAAAAATTGCCAAAGTCGGGCAGGATGCCGACGCGGGCGTGATCGGCGGCTTTCATGACGCCGGTGAGCCAGAGGCCGTTGCTGGAAAGTCCGCCGTGGTTTTCAACGACGACATAAAGGCCGCGCTTGTCGCCTTCGATGCACAAACGGTGCAGGCCGTCGGCGGCGAGCTTCATTTGCTCGTCCCAGCTCAGCTTGGGATCGCTGGCGGCGTTCACGCGAATGCTGTGGCAGCCGAGTGTGGCGGCGGCATCGAGCCACTTGAGATGGTTTTCGATGGTCTTCGCGCGCTTCGCTTCATCGGGATCGCCAAGATTGCCTTCGCGGTCGCACATAATGAGCAAACCCTTCACCCCTTCACCTTCCTGGCGTTTCTTCATTTCGCCGAGGTAGGCGGCGTCAGCCGCTTTGTCGAAGAACATCTGGTTCACATACTCGACGCCGTCGATGCCGAGGCTGCGGGCGATCTTGGCGAAATCGAGGTGCTCATGGCGTTCCGCGTTGCCTTTGCCAAAGATGCCCTTGTTCAGCGACCATTCGGCCAGCGAAATCTTGAACAGAGGCTCCTTGCTTGCAGCGCTGACGTTGCGCGAACCTGCAGCGGCGATGGCAGCGGTGGCGAGTTGCAGAAAATGGCGACGGGAGGAGGTGGGAGTGCTCATGGGCGAATGGCGCGCATTATGGCGTGCGATGTCACGAATGCTCCAGCAGAATTTTCGCCCCGGCTTTGTAACAATGGCCCAGGCCATGATTGAATGCTGTGCGTGTTAGGGCGCTTGCTCCTGCAAGCGCCGACATTCGTGGACCCAAGGGCTTCGTTCACACACAAAACCGATCACGAACGCGCTGCGGCCTCTCGCGGCGGGCTGAGGACAGCCCGCCCTACCGGGCGGCGGCCTACGCTGCCTTGCGCTCGACCCGTTTGCGCAGCATCGCGGCACGTTCGCCTTTGACGACGCCTTCGTTGATGGTGACACCGCGCACGTCCAGGCGGCTGGGCACGTCATACATGACATCGAGCATGATGCGCTCGAAAATGCTGCGCAGGCCACGGGCGCCGGTGCCGCGTGATACGGCCTCCTTCGACATGGCCAGCATGGCATCGCGCGTGATGGACAGCTCGACGCCGTCCATGTGCATGAGCTTGGCGTACTGCTTGATGAGCGCATTTTTCGGCTCGGTGAGCACGCGCATGAGTTCCTGCTCGGTCAGCGCCTCCAGCGAACAAATCACGGGCAGACGACCGATGAATTCCGGGATCAGGCCAAACGACAGCAGATCTTCCGGCTCCACCTCGGACCTGATTTTAGTCGCTGCCACTTTCTCAGTGTGGGAAGCGGCAAAGCCCATCGTCTTGCTGCCACGGCGGCGCTCCATGAGCTTATCGAGGCCGACAAACGCCCCGCCACAGATGAACAGGATGTTCTCCGTGTTCACCTGGATGTACTCCTGCTGCGGATGCTTGCGCCCGCCCTGTGGCGGCACGTTGCACACGGTGCCTTCGATGATCTTCAACAGCGCCTGCTGCACACCTTCGCCAGAGACATCCCGCGTAATGCTGACGTTTTCAGTCTTGCGGCCAATTTTGTCGATCTCGTCGATGTACACGATGCCCATCTCGGCACGTGAGACATCGTAATCGGCGGCCTGCAACAGCCGCAGGATGATGTTTTCCACGTCTTCGCCGACGTAGCCGGCCTCCGTGAGAGTGGTGGCATCAGCGATGCTAAACGGCACGTTCAAGATGCGCGCCAGCGTCTTGGCGAGCAGCGTCTTGCCGCAGCCGGTGGGGCCGAGCAACAACACATTGCTCTTTTCAATCTCGACATCATGCGCGTCAGGCAGCGTGGCGGTGATTTTCTTCTGTGCACCGCCGCTGCGTGCGGCCTGCTGCTGCGTGTGCAGCAGGCGCTTGTAATGATTGTGCACCGCGACACTGAGCACCTTCTTCGCCTGCGGCTGGCCGATGACATGCTGGTCGAGCAGTGCGGCGATGTCCGCCGGACGCGGCACCAGCAGCGACGGCCCACTCTCGGAATCCTGCGAGGACTCCTTGTCGAGGATGTTTTTGCAAACGTGGATGCAGTTGTCGCAAATGTACACACCCGGCCCGGCAATGAGCTTTTTCACCTCCGCATGGCTTTTGCCGCAGAAGGAGCAGAGAGTGACGTTGGAGCCGCGAGCCATGATTGTTTGGGAGTGAGTTGATTGTCGCACGGAAGCGTGAGTGCCGTCAAGGCATCGCTTCAACAGAACTTAATACGACCTTGCCTTGGTCATTCCGTCCGTAGCCGACGTTGATTATTAATCCGGCCGGGGCACGTGGGGTCAAAATGTGACCCCGCCTGTCCCAATCATGACCGTGAACACGCTCCAATTGATCCCACGCGGTGATGCCAAGACCGTGAATCACCGCGCCGGGCGGAATGACAGCAGCATCCATGAGCCACGCCGGGGGCACGATGGCTTTGAGCGCCGCAAAATGCTGCTGCCGCAATTCGTTGCACCAAAAGGAACGCAGCGCGGGCAGATGCAGCAGTGCATGCTCCAACTGTGATGCGACAAGTGATTCGCCACCGCCTGTGAGCCAGATCTGCTCCGGCATGACAACGAACGTCAGCTTCCATTCAGCCGCAGTGGCAGTCGTCTGCGCCGCAGGCAGCCAGCGCGACAAAAAACCGCCCAGCACTCCAGTGATGCGGCCTTTCGTAACACGCGCCTGCAACACCTCACGTGCAGCAGCCCAGCGCACCACGCGATAGCCTGCGGACTCGACGGCTTCACACAGCGGGCGTGGCAAGGTTTCCAGCAGGGCTTGGTTCATCATCTCGGCGGGTTTCCTAGCCGCAGAAGCAGCCGGATTCAAAACGAGAGATTGCACAAACGGAAGGATCTTGGGCATTTTCAGCCCATGATACGCTTCTCACCTCCCTGCAGGCACACCATCATCCGCAGCCAGCGCTGAGGCGGTTTAATCGGCTTTGACCTCCAAGACCAGCGTGGCGGGCAGTTTCCGAGCCTCCACAGCATGCTTCGCCGCAGGCTCGTCTGGAAAAACCACCACGATCTCGCGGATGCCGCTCTGGGTTTGATTCGTCGGCTCTTTCAAAATCCACTGCTTCACAAACTTCGCCACGGACTCGCGGCTGGCCTCACGCACGCTGCGGATCTTGCTCGGCACCCCTGCCCGCGTCTCCAGAATCGCTGTCAGGCCCTTTTCCAAGGCGGCAAGATTCTCCGCTGCATTGAAGCGCATCCAGCCTGCTGCCGATTTTTTCTCCACCGTCTCCGTGCGGATCGCCGGCGGCAGCGAGGGCCGGATACCAGGCGCAACCACGATGCAGCGCCCGTCCTGAACCTCCAGACGCCACTCGTCAGACAGCTTCAAATGATAACGATAAACCACCATCGTACGGATTTCGGACTCCGTGGTGCCGAGGTAAACCACATCGAACAGCGTCTTTGAGTCGATCTTCGTGATTGTTTCCTCGCTCTCCAACGTCGCCAGTTCCAGCACATCGCCGTTCGTCGAAACGATGCGCTTCACATTCTCACGAAACACCTCGGTGATGCTGCGCTGCTGAAAATGTTCCGCCAGCCACTTGAGGCCAAAACCTGTATCCACCACCTTCCACACCACGATGCCGCCGATGATCACTGCGGCCAGAACAGTCAGCACCAGCGTGGTAAAACATCCCGGGCCGCGACGCGGAGCTGGAGTGGGGGAGGCATTCGGTTCAGACATGACACGCCAAACATGCCCGGCCCGCAGGCGCTGCCAAACACGAATCTCCTGAAACTTGATGCAAATGCTGCATGCGGCTCGTGCCGCGCACTGGGGGGCGATAATAGGCCTTGATTCATCACCTTCAGTGGTGGCATCTTTGCTGCTGTCACAGGACAGCCTCCCTCCCGGCCATGCAATCTCCGCCCCGCTCCCTCCCTGTCCGTTCCGTTTACGGCGGCAGTCTCGTGCCCATTCTCATCGTCGTTGCCGCGCTTGCGCTCAGCACCGCCATCTTTTTTCTGTTCACCAAGAAAAAAATGATGACGCAGCAGGACGCGACAGCACCCGTGGTGGCGGATGTCAAACCTGCCACGCCGGTCAAGGACGCTCCATCAACTACACCTGCGCCCGTCACACCCCCAACACCAGCGCCACCGGTGCCCGCGCCAGCCCCGGTTGCCTTCGGCTTCGCCCGTCCGCTTGATCTGGGCAAGCAGCTCGTCCGCAGCCTCGCCACGGGTGATTTTGCCACCGCCGGCAAGCTCGCCGCCGCCGCCGATGCCATGCAGTCGGACAGCGCCGCGAAGCTGTTTGAAAAGCTGGCCGGCATGGGTTTCAAGCCCGGCACAGAGGATCAAGTGGAACTCCTCGGCCTCGTTGAAAACCGCACCCGCATCGCCATCCCCTTCACCAAGCCGGGCACCAATGAAACAGTCCGCATCCAGCTCGATCTCGAACGTGACGAGCGCATGGGCTGGAAGATCGCCAAGGCCGTGCTGCCCAAGGCAATGAGCACCGCCATCGCCGCCATTCCGGCCATGATTGCCCCGAGTGCTGCAGGCATACCGCCGCCTGCACCCGGCACGCTCGCGCCTGCCGCAGCGATGAAGCAGCTTTTCACCGTCGAGGACGGCACGGACGCTCTCGCCTTTGCCAGCGACTTCGTGCGCCTGCTCCTGAAGCATGATTTCGCCGCCGCCCGCGCCTTTGTGGATGGCACCAAAGTGCCGGTCGAACGCCTCGTCGGCCTCTGCATCGTCTTTGAAGAAGGCCAGTATGCGCTCAACGCCAGCAAGCCGCTCATCGTCACCATCGCCAACCCCGAGGTGTCCTGGGTCATCGCTCAAGTGCAGTCGGAGACACTTCAGCAGAACACCGAGTTCGGTGTCGAACTCAAACGTGGCGACATTGCCCAGCCATGGAAAGTAGCTGGTCTGAACCTCTCCGACATCCTCGGTTCCTTCGCCAAAAACGCCTCCAAACTTGGCGTGCCTTACACTCCCATCGTGAAGAACCCGAAAGGCGGCGAATCCCTCGCGCTTTACTTTGAATACGACCGCGCTGAGCTGCATCCACGTGCCTTGAAGCAGCTTGAGGTCATTTCCGCGCTGATGCGGTCTGATTCCTCCAAAAAACTGCGCATCGCCGGCCACACCGACGAAAAAGGCGAGGACAGCTACAACGTGAACCTCTCCCATGGGCGTGCCGAAGCCGTGAAAAAGCAACTCGTCGCCCTCGGCGTCCCAGCCGACCAAGTGTTGACCACCGGCCTGGGCAAGGCACAACCGCTCAGCCCGAACAAAAAATCCGACGGTACCGACGATCCCGAAGGCCGCAGCCACAACCGCCGCGCGGAAATCTACCTCGATTTCTGATTCTTCGACGCGTCTTGCACCGTTGACGCGTCCGCCTAGTCTGGCGCACGCATGAAGAAAAAAGCCCCGCCAACCTCCGCATCATACGCATCGTCGTGGCAGGCCGGGGCTATCATCGGTGGTGGTGCGATGGCTCTGGTGGCGCTGATCGCCTGGGCATTGTGGCCGCAGAAAAAATTTACGCCGGTTCCGGTGATGATTTCGCTCGCGAAAGCCACGCCATTCGTCATGCCGGATGAAAAAGCCGTGTTTGCACAATACGCCGGCTCGCAGGGCTGCCGCGAGTGCCACGCCGATCAATTCACCAAGTGGCTCAGCTCGCATCACGGCCTCGCTGAACGCAAGCCGGACGCCAAACTCGATGATCCTGCGTTTGTACCAACGCGCAGCTTCAAACACGGCACGCAAACGACTGAAACCCGCAAGACCGGCAGCGACTACGAACTCATCGCCCTCGGTTTCGGCGACAAAATCACGCCGTATCGTGTCGAGCGTGTGATTGGTCACGATCCGCTGCGCCAGTTCCTCGTTGATGGCGGCAACGGCCGTCTGCAAGCCATGGAAGCCTGCCTCGATCCGCGCAAAAACGAGTGGTTCAACGTGTACGGCAACGAAGACCGTAAACCCGGCGAGTGGGGCCACTGGACCGGCCGCGGCATGGTGTGGAATCAAATGTGCGCCACCTGCCACAACACCCGCCTAAGAAAAAATTACGATGCCGCCACGGACAGCTACCACACTACGATGGCGGAGATGACGGTGAGCTGCGAATCCTGCCATGGGCCGATGAAACCACACAACGAGTGGCAACGTGCCAATCGCGGCGTCAAAGGCGATCCCACAGTCACCAAATGGTCGCGCGACCAGCACATCGAGAACTGCGCCGGTTGCCATGCACGACGCGGCGAAGTCACCGGCGACTTCGTGCCGGGTGAATCGTTTTGGGATCATTACCAGCTCACCATCACCGACCAGACCGACACGTTTTATCCCGACGGCCAGATTCGCGACGAGAACTACGAGTTCAGCAGCTTCTTCAGCAGCCGCATGTACCACTCCGGCGTGCGCTGCATGGACTGCCACGACATGCATAGCATGAAGACCATTCTGCCCGGCAATCAGCTCTGCATGCGCTGCCACACACAGGGTGGTTTTCCCAACGCCCCGGTCATCCTGCCGGAGGCGCACAGCTTTCATCAGACCGCCAGCACCGGGAATCAGTGCGTGAACTGCCACATGCCGCAGACCGTGTACATGCAGCGCCACCCGCGCCATGACCACGGCTTCACCATTCCTGATCCGCTGCTCACCAAGCAGTTCAACGTGCCGAATGCCTGCAACAAATGCCACACCGACAAAACCACCGACTGGGCGCTCGAAGCCACGCAAAAGTGGTGGGGGCCGAAAATGGACCGCAAAACCCGCACGCGGGCCACGCTCATCGCAAAGGCACGCCAAGGCGATGCCGAAGCACGTGACGGCCTCATTGACCTGCTCGGCAGCGATGAAATCCCGCACTGGAAAGCCAGCGCGACCTTGCTGCTCGACCGCTGGATCGATCAACCTACCGTGCAAACCGCCGTCAGCGCCCAGTTGCAACACGCGCACCCGCTTGTGCGCCAAAGCGCCATCCGCACGCTCGAACCCGTGCTGCAAAATGGCTCGATCCGCCCCACGATCGAGACCTTGCTCAACGATCCCTTCCGTGGCGTGCGTGTTTCCGCCGCGTGGGCCTTACGTGACTCTCTGAACCTCGATTCTGCCGCCGGGAAAGACTTGCAGCACATGCTCAATCTCAACGCCGACCAGCCCAGCGGCCAGATGCAGCTCGCCCAGTTCGATTTTGCCCGCCGCAACTCGAGTTCGGCCATCCAGCACATGGAAACCGCCATCCGCTGGGATCCAAACTCACCGCCGTTCCATCACGACCTCGCGATGATTTACAGCACCACTGGCCAGACCCAGCTCGCCATCGCCAAACTGCGCGACACCATCAAGCTCGCGCCCAACCACGCCGAGTATCACTATGAACTCGGCCTCGCCCTCAGCGAAACTGGCGACATGAAAGCGGTGATCTCCTCCCTGCAAGAAGCCGTGCGTCTTGATCCATCCTTCGCCCGCGCCTGGTACAACCTCGGCCTCGCCAAAAACGGCCAGGGCGACATTCCCGGCGCTCTCGAAGCCCTGCAGCGTGGTGAACTTGCCAACTCACGTGATCCAGGCATTCCTTATGCCCGCGCCACGATTCTCGCTCAGCAAGGCCGTAAACCGGAGGCCATCGCCGCGCTTAATCGTGTCCTGAGCATCGCTCCCGGCCATGGTGAGGCGTTGCAATTGAAGACCATGCTGTCACGACCTTGACGAGGCTTGACCTTTTGACCGTTGACAGAGCGTCCCAAGGTCAAGGTTTAGTCAAGGAGTCAAAAAGTGGTCAAGCTTTCACCCGTCCGCCTTCTTCCATTCCTCACCTTCTTCATCGTCATCATCGCCGAAGCCGTCATCGTAGGTCTCATCATCCTTGCCGGTGCTGATGCCGGCGATGGTGTTGATGTCCTCATCACTCAACTCCTCGATGTCATCATCATCGTCATCGCCCTCTCCTTTGGCAGTCTCGGCGGCCTGTTGGACTTCCAGTCCCTTCTTTTCGATCTGCGCGAGTGTTTCGCTCACATCTTCGACGGTCTCCCAGACTTTCTGCGCCACAAAGATCGGCGCGCTCTGCTGCACCGCCATCGCGATGCTGTCACTGGGCCGGGCATCGAGTTCGATCATCTTGCGCGTCGTGTGCAGCTCGTTCTCGGCGGAGATGATCAGGCGCGCATGGAACACGCTGCCGTTGATGTTGTTGATGATGACACGCTCCACCTTCGCGCCAAAGGCCAGCAGCAAATGGCCCACGAGGTCGTGCGTAAGCGGGCGCTCTTTTGACACGCCGCGCATGAACATCGAGATCGCCGTGCCCACCGACTCGTCGATGTAGATCACGAAGACCTTGGTTTCATTGCCCAGAAACACGGCAAAGCTGCCCTCCAACGGCAGCACCGCGCGCACCTGCACTTCGACGACATCCTTGTTCATGCGCCAATTTAAAACCGCGTGCGTGCCAATGGCAACACGCGCCGTGGGTTTTTCTGCGCCTAGAACGGCTTCCCGAAGGCGCTGATGGCCTCACCACCCAGCCCCAGTTTGAGGTAGCGCCGGGACACTTCCACGTATTTGAGCGCCAGCTTCGCATTCGCCTGCTGTTCTTCGAGCGAAAGCATACGCACCACGCGGGCAGGCGATCCCACCACCAGCGAACCTTCGGGAACGATCATGTTTTTCGTCACCAGCGCCCCGGCGGCGATGACGCTGCGCGCCCCAATCTGCGCACCGTCTAGAATGATTGCCCCCATGCCCACCAGCACTTCATCGCCGACGGTGCAGGCATGCACCACGGCTCGGTGGCCCACAGTCACGCGTTCGCCGAGCACACATGGAAAATCATCGCTCACATGCAGCACGCTGCCGTCCTGCACATTGCTTTGCGCACCGACAACGATGCGGTTGATGTCGCCGCGCAGCACCGCGCCATACCATGCGCTGGATTCAGCCTGCATCTCCACCGCACCAATAACAATAGCTCCGGGCGCAATGAAAACACCATCTGCCACGGACGGCTCTTCCTTGGGGAGCAAGAACTTTTTGAGCGTTTTAGAACCTTTCATGCCTAGTAGAATCTTGGATTGGTAAGTTTTTATGTTTGAGAAATTAAGGGGATAGCGCCATAAAAAACGTTCCGCGCCGATTAATCATTCTGGCGCAGGCTCACATTAAGACCAATAACGAATCTACTTACCATTCATGAATAAAGCCGAACTCATCGAAGCCGTGCAGAAAAATCTCGGTGGCGACACCTCCAAGCGCGCCGCCAGCGACGCCCTCGACGCCGTCCTCGACGCCATCGCCAAAGGCGTCAAGACCAGCAAAGTCCAGCTCATCGGCTTCGGCACCTTCAAGTCCGTCAAACGCGAGCCGCGCATCGGCCGCAATCCGAAGACTGGCGTGGCCATGAAAATCAAAGCCTCGAAGACGGTCCGCTTCGTCGCCTCTGCTGCGCTCAAGAAGTCGCTGTAGTCAGCGTCCGCACTTTTCACCCGCGCTTCGTCTCACGGAGCGCGGGTTTTTCATGCCTCAATCCTTCAGTTCCTGCTCCATCCGCTCGCTCAGCCACTGCTTGATCATGCTCTGGTAGTTCAGGTAACGACGGCGGGCCACGCGCTTGATGCGGCTGAGCATGCGCGGGTCAAAGCGCAGCGTGATCGTGGTGGACTCGCGCACATCCGCACGATGGATCGAGGACTGCATCAGCCGCGCATCGAGTTGGTGCGCCGCCCAGAACTTCACCTCCGCCTCCTCGGCATCAAAGGCGGGCACGTCCTTCCAGGCGCGGATCGGTTTCAAATCAGGGGATGCGGTGTCCATGGTCGTGATGGGTGAATTCAAATATCCTCCGCCTTCTTGCGCTCAAAGAAATCATGCTCGCCCGGAGTCATCAGCCGCGCGAATATGACGCGATAGCGTTTGCCGTCGGTCCAGAACACGCTGAACACCGGCTTGCCCTGCAGCGACTTGCCCAGGTGGTAGTAGCGGGCCTCAGCGACCTCGCTCTGGCCGTCGGGCAGAAATTTGAGCGCGAACGGATCTTCAAACGACTCCTCGATGTCCTTCGGCGGGAGTTGCGAAAGATCAAAAGCAGCGCCGAGCCAGTCGAATTCCATGAGGTTGGTTTGAGTGGGATTATTTCCGGTATTCGATTAGTTCTATCTCATAACCCTCGGGGGCGTCAATGAATGCAAACACCCCGCTCGAACTCGGCGTCGGCCCATCGGAGAGCGGATAACCCAGGGACGCGGCATGTTTCGCAAATTCTTCGATGCTCTCCACCTCAAACGCCAGATGCGTCAGGTCACTGCAAAACGTCACCGCCCCGCTGGCGGGAAAGCTGCAGATTTCGATGAGTTCATCGCTGTTCGGCGTCTGCAGGAACACCAGTTCCGAGCCACGCGGCGATTTGTGGCGGCGCACTTCCTTCAGGCCGAGCACCTGCGTATAAAAATGGATCGTCTTTTCGAGATCGTTCACCCGGTAGCGGGTGTGGAGGAGTTTTTTGACCATGACAACGGCTTTATGCCACAGGCTGCTGGTAGTGACAAATGGCGAATGAACTGGTTGCATTCGTCATTCCGCATTCGTCATTCGACATTCCATTCATGATCTCCATCGACCTTAAAGGCAAAGTCGCCCTCATCACCGGCGCATCGCAGGGCATCGGCTCACAGGTGGCCCGCACTTTTCACCAAGCAGGTGCCACCGTCGTCCTCAACCATCTCGGCACGCCCGGCACCACCGCTGATGCTCAATCACTCGCCGACGAACTCAATCTCGCCCGTACCGACAGCGCTAGCATCATCGCCGCAGACGTTTCGCAACCCGAGCAGGTGCAAACCATGATGGGCGAGGTTCAAGCACGCTACGGCGGCCTCGATTACCTCATCAACAACGCCGCCATCATCAAGGACCGCACCATTGCCAAGATGGGTCTCGATGAATGGGATGCCGTCATCGATGTAAACCTCTCTGGCGTCTTCTACTGCTGCAAATACGCCCTCGAAATCATGCGCGACCACGGTGCCATCGTCAGCTTCGGCAGCATCGCCGCCATTCAAGGCTTCTTCGGCCAGGCGAACTACGCCGCCGCCAAATCCGGCGTGCAGGCGATGATGCGCGTCCTCAGCCGCGAAGCCGCCCGCAAACAAATCCGCGCCAACGCCATCGCCCCCGGCGTCATCGACACCGCCATGGCTGCCACCATTCCCGAAAACGTCCTCGCCGAGATGCTCAAAAACGTCCCGCTCGCCCGCTTTGGCACCACCGAGGAAGTCGCCAACGTCGTGCTCTTCCTCTGCTCACCACTGGCTTCGTATGTGACGGGTCAAACGATCGAAATCAATGGTGGTTGGAGAGGCTGATGCGTTCCCCTGCTCTCATCGCCACCGCAGACGAAGCCGTCGCCGCCATTCCGAGCGGTGCCACGGTGGCGGTGAGTGGCTTCGTCGGTGCCGGGCATGCGGAGATGCTCACCTCGGCCTTAGAGCGCCGCTTTCTTCAAACCGGCACGCCGCGAGACCTCACACTCTATTATTGCGCGGGCCAAGGCGACCGCGCCGAGCGTGGCATGAATCACCTCGCGCATCGCGGCATGCTCAAACGCATCGTCGGCGGGCACTGGAATCTCGCGCCGAAACTCGGCGCACTCGCGCTGGCGAACGAAGTCGAAGCCTACAATCTGCCGCAGGGCGTGCTGAGCGTGCTGACGCGTGAGATCGCGGCCAAACGGCCCGGATTGATCACCAAGGTCGGCTTGAACACCTTCATCGACCCAATCC
>JAYVIO010000406.1:0-21799 GCA_043770175.1 Verrucomicrobiales bacterium
GACGCAGAGCCACGACATCCGCATCTTCGGCTTCCTGCTCGGCAACAGCGCAAACTGGCCGCTGATGCGCACCGTGTGCGATGCGAGCGGCGGATTCTATGCGGGCGTGTCGAATGCGGATGACATCATGGGACAGATCATGCAGGCGAAGAGCAAGGTTCTGCATGAATGCCTGCACGATGTGGAGCTGAGCATCACCGGCGTGAAGACGCTCAACACGACGGGCCTGATGCCGAAGAAAATCTACCGCGGCCAGCAGATGGTGATGTTTGGACAGTACGAAGGCGGTGGGGAGGCGGAGCTGGTGCTGAAGGCGCGAATGACGGGCGCGGACAAAATTTACCGCACCAAGTTCCGCTTCCCGGATAAGGATGTGGCCAACCCGGAGCTGGAGCGGCTGTGGGCGATGGACCAGATCGAGCAGTTTGAACTGCGTGCCAACACGGGTGTGATGCCCTCCGGCGAATCGGACTCGGCCATCGCGGATCTCGGCGTGAAGCATCAACTCGTGACCGACCAGACTTCGATGCTGGTGCTGGGCGACGATGCTTTCGCGCGTCAGGGCATCGAACGGCGCAATCAGCAGCGTGTGGCAGTGGAACGCTCTGCGCAGGCGGTGCGTGCCGCAGCACCGCAGCCGGTGAGCTATCGTGTGGACACAGCGCAACCGCTGACGCCCTCATCAGCGCCATCTCACAACAGCAGCGGTGGGGGTGTGAGCTTCGGTGGAGGTGCGCTGTCGCCGATGGCGGCAGTGTCGATGGCGCTGTTTGCTGCGCTGGCACTGGGATTGAGCGGACGTTCCTCCAAGAAACACGACTGATGCACGCGCAGGAACATCGAAGCATGGTTAACAAGGGATGCCCGCCGATGGCGGGCATCCTGCTTGCTTTTGGAGTGGGGTTGGTGGCCGTGGTGGTGCAAAGCGTTGCAGGACTGTCGGAAACACTGCAATGGCAGCGGAGCGCCGGAGCGGGGCTGTCGTGGCTGAGCTCCCACCTATGCCACTGGTCGTGGAATCATCTGGCCTGGGATGTGTTCGCGTTTGGTGTCTTGTCAGTTCTGTGTCTGCGCCTGATGCCTTCGCGCTATGCTTGGTGCATGCTGGCGGCTGCCGTGCTCATCCCACTCGAAGTTCAGCTCAATCAGCCGTTGCTGGATTCTTATCGTGGACTGTCGGGAGTCGATTGCGCGCTCCTTGGATTGGTGGTGGCAGCGCTATGGCGTCAATCTTCGGCAAACCCCAAACATAGTGCTGCGCAAGCGCTCGCTTTGCTTGGAGGCTGCAGTTTCCTGGCCAAGACCCTGTACGAGCTGACAACAGGCGGGACGGTGTTTGTCGAGGCGGGACAGGAGCCATTCGTGCCGGTGATATCCGCGCATCTCGTGGGTTTTTTCAGCGGGTTGGTCGTGGGGCTGGCAAGGATGGACAGCCGCAGATGCAATTGGCAAAGGTTTAGCACACATGATGGGCTATTGATCCGGTCGATGAGACTATTCAAAAAATGGCATCGACGTAAGACGGCAGGACTGAGAGGATCGGAGCCATGAAAACACTGACTGCTCCTGCCACAGCGCCGTTGCGCGCCAGTACCGGATTCGTACTTGCCATGGCGACGCAGGCGGATCGCGATGAAATTTATCAACTCCGCCACGAAGTGTATGCACGGGAGATAGGGCAGCATCACACGCATGCATCGGGCCGTTTGCAGGATGCGCTGGACACTGCGAATGATTACATCCTGGCACGTTATGACGGACGGCTGGCAGGCTTTGTGAGCATCACGCCGCCAGACGCACCGACGTTCTCGTTGGACAAGTATTTTGCACGCGCTGAGCTGCCTTTCGTGCTGGACAAGCGCAGTTACGAGGTGCGGCTGCTCACGGTGCGGCGGGAGCATCGTGGCAGCCTGCTGGCGACATTGTTGATGTATGGGGCGCTGCGTTGGGTGGAGGCGCGTGGAGGCACGCGGATCGTGGGAATTGGCCGCGAGGAGGTGTTGCCGATGTATGTGGAGGCAGGGTTCGAAGCGATGGGGATGCGCGTGCGCTCAGGCGCGGTGACGTATGAATTGATTCATGCGGTAACGGAGCAACTGCGTGGGGCAGCGGTGCGGAAGGACGGGCTGCTGGAACGGGCGGAGTCGCTGGCACGCTGGCGGCTGCCGATGCCGTTTCGCAAACCGGCGTCATGCTTTCACGGCGGCGCGTTCTTTGACGCGGTGGGCGCGGATTTCAAAACGCTGGAGCGCTCGAGGGAGATCATCAATGCGGATGTCCTGGACGCATGGTTCGATCCCGCGCCGGCGGTGCTGCACACTTTGCGCGAACACCTGCCGTGGTTGCTGCGTACGTCGCCCCCGACTTCATGCGAAGGACTGGTGGACGCCATCGCGAGTGCTCGTGGTGTGAAGGAGGAAAACGTGCTGGTGGGCGGCGGTTCCTCGGATCTGATTTTTCGCGCGCTGCCGGCATGGCTGAACCGGCAGTCACGGGTGCTTTTGCTCGATCCAACTTACGGGGAGTATGCGCATGTGCTGGAGCAGGTGATTGGATGCCGGGTGGATCGGCTGTCACTGCGGCGTGAGCATGGTTACGAGGTGCCGCTTGATGCGTTGAGCGTGGCATTGGGTGAGGCTTACGATCTCGTGGTGCTGGTGAATCCGAACAGTCCAACCGGACGGCATATTCCGGCAGCCGCCTTGCAAGCCGCACTGAGTCTGGTGCCTGAAACGACCCGCGTATGGGTGGATGAGACCTATGTTGATTATGTTGACCCCGGGCAGTCGCTGGAACGTTTTGCTGCGCGGAGCTCCAATGTCATCGTGTGCAAATCGATGTCCAAGGCCTATGCGTTGAGCGGTGCGCGTGTAGCGTATCTTTGCGCCGGTGCGCAGCATCTTGAAAGCTTGCGCGCAGTGACGCCGCCATGGGTGGTGAGTCTGCCGGCCCAAGTCGCGGCGGTGAAGGCTCTGGAATCGGCCGATTATTATGCGGCGAGATGGAGAGAGACTAGCGAGCTGCGCTGCGCGCTTGCGGCTGGCTTGAGGCACCTCGGCTGGGAGGTGATTGATGGCGTGGCGAATTATCTCCTGTGCCATCTGCCGGTCGATGGGCCGGATGCGCATGAACTGGTTATGCAATGTCGAGAACATGGACTGTTTCTACGCGATGCGTCGCTCATGGGCCGGGGACTGGGGCGCAAGGCCATTCGTGTGGCCGTGAAGGATGCAGAGACGAATGCGCGGATGCTGCGGATTTTGCAGGAATTGTGATGCCTCTGCCATGGTAAGATCGCCGGGCACGGCACAACGCGTTCTACGCTTCTCCCAACACCACCTCAGCCGGTCCCGGAGCCTGCGCGCGCATCACTTCGCTGCGTCCATGAATCAACGTCCACTTCAAGCCGGGGCAGTAGCGGGATTCCCACATGTCGCGCAGCACGAGGGTATCCGCTGCGCCATGACGCAGATAGGGTAAGTGGCGTTTGTGGCTGAGGGCGAGGCGAAGGGGGGAGAGGTCAGCGGTGAAGCTGACGAGGTGAAGCGGGCGCATGGGGCCTTTCTGCGCTTCTTCTTCATAGGCGAGGATGAGGGAGAGCGCGGGAGCAGCGGCACCGAGGTCGAGATCCCAGACGATGAGCGGCGTGGCGTCTTCTGCGGCGACTCCGGCGGGAAGGCGGAGACGTTGCGCGAGCTGGAGTTGCTCAGGCCACTTGGAATCGGTCTGCGAGGGGATGATCTGGCCGTTGCGGTGGCGGATCGTGATGGGATCGAGCTGGAATTCGTAGTCGCCGAGGGCTAGCGGCTTGGCGGTGCCTGCTTTCGGGCCCTTCACCGGATGATCGACATCTTCGACCTGTAAAATCTCGCGCTTCTCGCGGTAGAGCGGCAGGAAGCGATCTTCCAGGATGCTCTGGCGGATTTCGCGCATGAGCTGGTGGTAGAAGTGGATGTTGTGCTGGCCCATGAGCTGCCAGCCGAGCGGTTCCTGCGTTTTGGTGAGGTGATGCAGATACGCCCGCGAGTATTTGGCGCACACCGGACAGGTGCAGGCGGGATCGAGCCGCTCCTCGCTGAATTTATACACCGAGCGCCGCAGCTCGACGATGCCGCGTGAGGTGAAGCAGGAGCCGCGCTTCGCCACCTGCGTGGGGATGATGCAGTCAAACATGTCCACGCCGCGATGCACGGACTCCAGCACATCCAGCGGCGTGCCCACGCCCATGAGATAACGCGGGCGATCCTGCGGCAGCAGCGCCGCCGTCAGCTCGCACACGTCCTCGCGCTCGTTCTTTTCCTCACCCACGGCCAGTCCGCCGATGGCGAAGCCGTCGAAGCAGACCTGCATCAGCCCTTCCGCGCTCTCACGCCGCAGATGCGGATACAGCGCGCCCTGCACGATGCCAAACATCGACTGCGGCGAGTCCTCACGTGCAGCGAGACTGCGCACGGCCCAGCGTTGCGTGACTTGCAGCGCGGCGCGCGCGGCTTTATCATCGGCGGTGGACGGGATGCATTGATCCAGCACCATCATGATATCGCTGCCGATGGCACGCTGCGTCTGGATGCTCAATTCAGGGCTCAGCAGGATGCGCTGGCCATCGACATAGCTTTGAAAAACCGCCCCCTCTTCCGTCATCGACCGCGAATGCGGCAGTGAGAAGATTTGATAACCGCCCGAGTCTGTGAGCACCGATCCCGGCCAGTCCATGAAGCGATGAATGCCACCGAGCTTCCGAAACACCTCCGGCCCGGGCCGCAGCAGCAGATGATACGTGTTCGCCAGCAAGATCTGCGAGCCGGAGGCATGCAACGACTCCGGCGTCTGCGCCTTCACCGTCGCCTGCGTGCCCACCGGCATGAACAACGGCGTCTGCACCGTGCCATGCAGCGTGCGAAACGTCGCCGCACGGGCCTTGGAGCCGGTGGCTTGCGCTTCGAGCTGAAACTGGAGACGGGAAGGGGACATGGAGCGCCTCTTCCTATCGCCAATTCACGCGGCGTCGAGGAGCAATGCGATTTCGTCTCACATCTCTCATGCTCGGCCTGTCGTGGCCTGGTTAAAACGTTAATTCTCGTTCTGTTTGGCTAGGACTGTCTTGATCTCCACCCAGTTCGAGTAAATGACCGATAGGGACAAATAACCGGCACGCACTCTAAGCGTTTTAGAAACAGGTTTTTCCCAGGTTCCATCCATGCCGTTTGCGAATAAGCCGTCACCAATAACGGCAACCTCTTGTGCTGGTTTAAGTATAAATTTCTCTCCATGCTGGCTTTTCTGTTTTGTGAGCTCTACAAGCATTCCCTGTCCTTCGATTTCGAGAAATATTCTCGGATCCCCATGAAGCGTTGGGGATGTGACTTCGATTGCCTTTTTGGATCGGTTGGTTAACCGAATATCAAAGAAATCAGAAATGCGTGCTGCTGTCTCATCGCCAACAAGAGGCTTGGCTTTTAGCACTAAATCTAGCGGTCGCTCGACATCAAACTCGATGGGAGTGGAAATCAGATCAAAAGCAGGGACGCCTGCCATCAAGCCAGTTTTAATAATCTCTTGATTCGCGTTGCTAGGGGTGGGGCCAACCCGGTAGCTGTAATGGGCGGTTAATCGAATGTGCCCTTGTTCCTGGAACTCCAACATCACGGAGGGCTGGTTATAAGAATGCAGTCGGAGATCGCCGCTGGGTTTAAGTGCTATGGCATCCTTCAGCCAATCATAATCGAAGTTGCCACAGCGGACGTAGGAAGCGCGCGGGACTTGTTTGGTCACACCGTCGGGTGTTTCGAGTGTCGCGGTGAAGAAAATGTACGGCTCTCGCCAGCCCACTTCCGATCCATCACCTACTTGGACTACCGGGTAGGATTCGCTTTTGCTTCGGTTACGAAGAAGCATATCGACAGAAACTTGTTCACCGACCTGGATGGTTTTCGGGGTTTTCAGAGTCGCCTGAAGCACCAAATCGTTCTCGATCTGTTTGCGTGAATGCGTTCCTTCCTCGGCGCAAACGTTTGCCCAAGATAAAACGAGGTGGAATGCCGTCAAAACTCTGCAAATGCGAAACGCTTTCATGGGGTTGTGAAAGCCAGTGTATTCAAAAGTGAGCCCTTTTGTCGAGCGCATGTTTCGTGTTACGCGATGCATCGCAGAAACCGTCCCGTCACGCTGCTTTCGTTCGCAGCAATCTCCTGCGGCGTGCCGGTGGCGAGGATGTGGCCGCCTTCGGTGCCGCCGCCGGGGCCGAGGTCGATGATCCAGTCGGCGCAGCGGATGACGTCGAGGTGGTGCTCGATGACGATGAGGGTGTTGCCAGCATCGCGCAGGCGCAGCAGGACGCCGAGCAGCGTCTGGATGTCGGCGCTGTGCAGTCCGGTGGTGGGTTCGTCGAGGACGTAGAGCGTGCGGCCGGTGCTGCGTTTGGCGAGTTCGGCGCTGAGCTTGATGCGCTGGGCCTCGCCGCCGGAGAGCGAGGCACCGCTTTGGCCGAGTTTGATGTAGCCGAGGCCGGTGTCTTCGAGTGTGCGCAGTTTCGGGGCGATGGCGTTGTTGCGGTCAAAGAAGCGTGCGGCTTCGCTGACGGTCATTTCGAGCACGTCGGCGATGTTTTTGCCTTTGAAGGTGACTTCAAGTGTCTCGGAACCGTAACGGCGACCTTTGCAGGATTCGCAGGTGACATAAACGTCGGCGAGGAAGTGCATGTCGATCTTGATGGAGCCGTCGCCTTCGCATTTTTCGCAGCGACCACCGGGGGTGTTGAAGCTGAAGCGTCCGGCATCGTAACCGCGCATGCGGGCCAGTGGCAGTTGCGCGAATAATTCACGAATGGGACCAAACGCACCGGTGTAAGTGGCGGGATTCGAACGCGGACTGCGGCCGATGGGCGACTGGTCGATGACGACGACTTTGTCGAGATGTTCGAGGCCGGTGATGCGTTCGTGCTTGCCGGGGATGTCTTTGGCGTCGTAAAAATGGCGGCGCAGCGCCCGCATGAGGATGTCATCGACCAAGGTCGATTTGCCGCTGCCCGATGGCCCGGTGACGCAGGTGAAGCTGCCGAGCGGGAAGGCGGCGGTGACGTTGCGCAAATTGTGCTCGCGGGCACCGTGAATCGTTAAGCTGTTCGCGGTGCGTGGTCCGACCGGCTCGGTGAGGGGCGTTTGCGGCAGTGCGGTGGCCTGAATGCGCGTTTTGCCGCTCAAGTAAGCGCCGGTGATCGAATGCGGGTTCGCGGCGATCTCAGCGGGCGTGCCTTGGGCCACGAGTTTGCCGCCGCGCGGCCCGGCGGCGGGACCGAGTTCGATGATGTGATCGGCGGCACGCATCGTGGCCTCATCGTGTTCGACAACGAGCACGGTGTTGCCAAGATCACGCAGGCGCAGCAGCGTTTGGATCAAACGCTCGTTGTCGGAGGGATGCAGGCCGATGCTCGGTTCATCCAACACATACAGCACACCCGCGAGCCCGGCCCCGATCTGCGATGCTAGCCGGATGCGCTGCATCTCACCGCCAGACAGTGTGCCGCTCTCGCGATTCAAAGCGAGATACCCGAGCCCGACCTGCTCCAGGAACTCGATGCGCTTCACGATCTCACGCTGCAATTCGCCTACATAGGCTTTCTGCTGCTCGGTGACTTCCAAGTCACGCATCCAGCCCAGCGCATCGCGGATTTGCAGCGAGGTGAACTCGTGGATGTTGAGTTCTTTCGTCTGTGAACTCAATCGGACCGCCAGCGACTGCGGATTGAGCCGCTTGCCTTCGCACGTCGCACATGCATGGGGATTCATGAGCCGCGTGAGGGCGGAGCGGAGAGCATCGCTTTCGGCGTTTTGATAGAGACGGGCGATTTCGGGCAGCAGGCCTTCAAACGGCTTTGCGACGCTGCGGGTGTTGTCGGTCTTCTTCCAACCAGTGCTGATCAGGACATCACCGGTGCCGTGAAACAGCGCGTCTTTGAACGACTGCGGCAGAGTTTGAAAAGGAACGTCCATCGCTGCGCCGAAGTGCTTCGCCAGCGCTTCCACGCTTTGATTGAAAATGACGCGCACTTTCGGATGTCGCGCCCACCAGGCTTTGATCGCACCATCGGCGAGCGATTTGGATTCATCCGGCACCAGCAGCGTGGCATCCGGCGTTGGCGTCATGCCGGTGCCTTCGCAGGTGGGACAGGCACCGAGGTGGGTATTGAAGGAGAAATGCTGCGGCGTGAGGCGCTCGATGACGTAGCCGGTGCGTGGATTGGCGAACTCGGTGGTGTAGCTGAGGATTTCATCGCTGCCGTCGAGGTTCACGAGGAACTGCACCTCACGCTCGTTCCAGTGCAGTGAGCTTTCGATGGCCTCCATGAGCCGCTGGCGTGAATCCGCACGCACCACGAGGCGGTCGATGACGATCTGCACCTGCTGCTGCTCGTCGGCGGCCAGCTTGAGCGTGTCTTCCAACTCCACGATTTCGCCATTGAGCCGCATGCGGACGAAGCCCTGGCGTTTGAGCTTTTCAAAGAGCGTGCGCGTGTCCGTGCCGTTCGCGCTGGCTTGTGGCGAGAGTACCATGACGCGAGTGCCTTCGCCGAGCGCCAAAACCTTGTCCGCGATCTCCGGCGGCGTGCTGCGCAGGAGTTTTTCGCCGGTTTGGGGGTCGTGCGGCTGCCCGGCCACGGCGTAGAGCACGCGCAGGTAGTCGTAGATCTCCGTCACCGTCGCGATGGTGCTGCGCGGGTTCGGATTCGAGTGAACCTGCTCGATGGCCACCGCCGGGGACAGGCCTTCGATGAAATCCACGTCCGGCTTCTGCATCTGGTCGAGAAACTGTCGCGCGTAGGCCGACAGGCTCTGCACATAGCGGCGCTGGCCCTCGGCAAACAGCGTGTCGAAGGCCAGGGACGACTTGCCACTGCCGCTCACGCCGGTGAGCACCACGAGCTTATGCCGTGGGATGTCCACGTCGATATTTTGGAGGTTGTGCTGCCGTGCGCCACGCACGCGGATCACGTTTTCTGGCATGCGGCACACAAGCCGCGTGGGGCAGGGGAGATCAAGCCCAAGAAATCCCCCGGCACGCCCGTTGCTGGAATGGTGCATGAGGGCGGTTGATTTCCCCCGCCTCTCCCCTACACTCCCCCCACCATGAAACCGCTCATCGTCATCATCCTTGCCTTGGCCGTCGGCTACGTCTCCTACGAGTATGTGTATCCGACCTTCGCTGATGCCATGAAATTCACCAAGCATGTGCCCAAGGTGGAGCCGAAAAAAGAAATCGTCGTTGAACCGGCGCCGAAACCCGTTGTCAAGCCAGCGCCAGTGGTCGTGATGGAAGCACCGAAGCCCGAGCCGAAGCCGGAAATGGCACCCGAGCCGAAGCCCGAGATGCCCAAGATCCCCGAGCCGCCGCCGCCTGACCCGAACGCCTTTGTTGCACCGGTGTTCCCGCCCTTGGATGAAATCACGCAGAACTGGGCCGCCGTGCCGAAAGGGTTCTTCAAGGAACCGAAACAGGTCAAGATGAAAAAAGACCTCGAACTCAAGATGCAGATGGGCAAGGCCACTGCCGCCACCAACTTCAAGACCGGAGCCAAAATCTTCGTCATGGGCCAGGAAGGGACCAATCTGGTCGTCGGCGCATCAGCAGGTTCCCCCATGCGTGGCCTCGTCGCAATGGACGACACCGATTTCAAAGACGTCTTTGCTGCCGCTTATGAGCAGGTCAAAATTGTGCAAACTGAGAACGCCCGTAAAGCGCATGCTTATAGACTTGCCGCTGCCGAACGCGCCCAAAATGCCCCTGCTTCTGCGGCGACTGGCAGTGGTGGCAGCAGCAACGACAAGCCCGTCAAAGATGCCGACGGCAGCTATCCGCTGCTCGTCGCCAGCATGAAGGCCGGTGAAGTCACCGAGATCAAAACCGACAACATCAAGTCCTGGGGGGATCCCGCACAGGAAAAAATCGACGGCGCCGATTATTGGACGGTGAATGTGAAATACGAAACCCAGACCATGTTCGGCAAGTTCGAGACTGAGGCCCAGGCCCGCATCAAGAACGGTCGCGTAGAGAAGTGGGTGTATACCGGTTCAGGCGAAGTGGTGCCGTGATCGTGCCTAACAGCGCCCCGTCGCAAGTGCTGCTGACGTTGCTCGTCGTCATCAGCATCTTGGTTGCTCTTGCAGCATGGTCGTATGTTCAGCAGCGCCGTCATCCAACCTCACGCAAGTGCCGCCGGCAGCAGGAATCTGAGGATGATGGTATGGGCGGCGAGGGCAACCACGATCATGACTATGAAGGGAATGCGGATGGAGGACATGGCGATTGATCAATGATGCCATCGGTGCTCGAACGATTTGCATCGCGAAGCCGTCACCTGCAGGACTGTACATTCGTATTTAGCTGCGCTACCTGCTTGACGCCTTGACCACTTGACGCCTTGACTGCCTGCTCATGAAAGTCATCCGCCCCACCGACCCCGACTACGCTGCCTCCACCACCGCCCTCAACCGCCGTGCCGAGGCCAGCGATGCCGTGCGTGAAGTCGTGGCAGGAGTCATCAAAGCCGTGCGTGAACGGGGCGATGCCGCCGTGCTCGAACTCACCGAGAAATTCGACGGTGCCAAACTCACCGCCGCGCAGATGCGCATTCCTCAGTCCGAACTCGACTCCGCTTGGAACGCCGCCGATGCCACGCTGCGTTCCGCTCTCGAAGCTTCGCAGCGCAATGTGATGGCCTTCGCCAAACGCAGCATGCGTCAGAATTGGAGCTACAAGAACGAGCAGGGTGCCGATGTCGGCGAAGTCTTCCATCCGTTTGAACGGGTCGGTTGCTACGTTCCCGGCGGCACCGCGCCGCTCGTTTCGACCTCCATCATGACCGTGACGTTCGCTGCCGCCGCCGGTGTGCCTGAGATTGTCGTTTGCACGCCTTGTGGCCGCGATGGCACTGTCAATCCCGGCTTGCTCGCCGCACTCAAACTCGCCGGAGCCACCGAGGTTTATAAAATCGGCGGTTCCCAGGCCATTGCCGCGCTCGCCTTCGGCACACAGACGATTCGTCCCGTCACCAAAATCTTCGGTCCCGGCAACAGCTACGTCGTCGAAGCCAAGCGCCAGGCTTTCGGTGTTGTCTCCATCGACCTGCTGCCCGGACCCAGCGAAGTGCTCATCCTCGCCGACAAATCCGGCAATCCTGCCTTCATCGCCGCCGACATCCTCGCGCAGGCCGAGCATGGCAAGGACAGCATGGCCGGTTTCATCACCGATGACGTCACATTGCTCGACGCCGTCGTTGCCGAAGTCGAATCGCAGTCGAAAACCCTCAATCGGCAAGCCCAGCTCGCGCCGGTGCTCGAAAAAGGCGTCTTTTGCATGCTCGTGCCGAGCTTGGAAAAAGGAGCGCGGCTTGTGAACGATTTCGCCCCCGAGCACCTCACACTCATCACCATGCGTGAGGACGCCATTCTGCCGCTCATCCGCACCGCAGGCGCGATCTTCCTCGGTAATCACTCACCTGTGGCCGTCGGCGATTTTCTCGCCGGTCCCAGCCACACATTGCCCACTGGCGGCTCCGGCAAATCCTTCCCCGGCATCACCGCCGACATGTTCCAGCGCCGCACTAGCATCATTCGCTTGGATCGCGCAAGCTGCATCAAATCCGAGCCCATCGTGCGCGCCTTCAGCCAAGTTGAAGGTCTCGATGCGCACGGCCGTTCTGTGTCCATCCGTTGTTCATGAAAGTTTTCGGCATCCTGGCTCTAACTGGTCTGCCTCGTGCCTCTTGCGAGTAAGACGGGCACTCCTGACCGTCTGTGCGCTCACGCTGGCACCCTGATTTCCAGCCACCGGCTTGTCGCATTCGCAGGCGTCACCTCGCGTGATATTGCGTCCATGCTCGCTGGCAGCAGAGCAAAATCGCCCGCTTTCAGCGTTGTGCCGCCCACGCTGATTTCACCGCTCACCACCGCCAGCGTCACGCCTTCACCGGCCTCACCCACGACTCCGGCTTGATCGCGCAATCGCACATCAAAGAACTCACAATTCACCAGCGTGCCATCTGCCGCGACTTGCTGCACTTGCGGCGCAAAGTCTGCGAAATCGATGCTCTGCAATGACTCCTGCACATGCAGTGCCCGCGGTTTGCCGTCGAGGCCCACACGGTTCCAATCGAACACACGATACGTCGTGTCGCTGTTCTGCTGAATCTCATAGATCAGCAACCCGGCACCGATGGCGTGCACTCGTCCGCTGGGAATGAAGAGACAGTCCCCCGTACGTGCTTCGATCACATGCACCACCTCGGCCACCGTGCCGTTTTGCAGCGCCGTTTCAAAAGCCGCCCGCGTCACGCCCGGCTTCAAGCCCGCATAAATCTTCGCGCCAGGGTCTGCATGCGCGATGAACCACATCTCGGTCTTCGGTTCGCCCTTCAGCGCCGCCGCCATGCTCGCCGGTGGATGCACTTGAATCGACAGATCATCGCAAGCGTCGAGAATCTTCATCAGCAGCGGAAACGTGGGGCTCGTGGAAGCCAGCAGCGCTTTGCCAAACACGGCCTCGCGATGGTTCGTCCACATATCATGCAATGACACACCGTCGGCGGTCACGCTGGGTGCTTCTGCACGATCCGAAACAGTCCAAGCCTCGCCGAACGGCGTCGTCGCATCCGGCAGGGTGGCTCCCAGCAGGGTTTCCATGCGTCGTCCGCCCCACACACGGCTTTGATAGATGGGAGTGAAACGAATGGGCTGGTTGAAGTTCATGACGAACAATCAAACACAGCCTTCGTTGACGCTCTACAACGAACTCGCCAGAATGCACGCCGTGAACACCGTTGATGCCAGCTTCATCCAATCGCTTCAAGCCCTCCTCAGCCCCGAGCGCGTGCTTACGTCTGCGGAGGACATCATACCCTACGGTTTTGATGGCACGGCGGTCTTGAAGCAGCGCCCCGGCGCCGTCGTCTTTCCGCTCACATCAGACGAGGTTGCCGATTGCGTCAGACTGGCCCGCAAGCGTGGCATTCCTGTCGTTACGCGTGGTTCCGGCACCGGCCTCAGCGGCGGCAGCGTGCCACTGGCCGGTTGTCTGGTGATCTGCCTCGTGAAGCTGGACAAGCTCATCGAAGTCGATGAAAAAAACCTCACGGTGCGTGCGCAAAGTGGTGTGATCACGAAGGAGATCGACGATGCGGCAGCCAAGGTCGGCTTGTTTTATCCGCCTGATCCCGGTTCGATGAAAATCTCCACCATCGGCGGCAACGTCGCCGAAAACTCCGGCGGCTTGCGCGGCCTTAAGTATGGCGTGACGCGGGATTATGTCATGGGCATCGAAGTCGTGCTGCCAGACGGCACGCTGACCTTCCTCGGCAACAAATGCGTCAAAGACGTGGCCGGTTACTCAATGAAGGACTTGTTCATCGGCAGCGAAGGCACGCTCGGCATCATCACCGAAGTCATCTTGAAGGTGCTGCCGCGTCCCAAGGCACGCAAAACGATGCTTGCGCTCTACGATTCGATGGATGCCGCTGCGAAAACGATTTCCGCCATCATCGCCGCCAAGATCATTCCCTGCACGCTGGAGTTCCTTGACCGTGTCACGGTGCAATGTGTCGAAGACTACGCCAAGATCGGCCTGCCCACCGATGTGGAGGCGCTCGTGCTCATGGAGACCGACGGTCATCCCGTCGTCGTCGAAGAAGAAGCCGCGCAGATGATGGCGCTCGCCAGAGCCAATGGCGCCCGCGATGTCCGTGCCGCCGCCGATGAAGCGGAAGGCGCCAAACTCGCCGCCGCACGTCGCAATGCCTTCTCCGCGCTCGCACGAGTGCGTCCCACCACGATTCTCGAAGACGTGACTGTGCCGCGCAGCGAACTCGCCACGATGGTGGCCTTCATCGACAGCGTCGCGAAGAAGCACAAGCTCCAGATCGGTACCTTCGGCCATCTGGGCGATGGCAACCTGCATCCGACCTTTCTCACCAACGAACGCGATCACGAAGAAATGCACCGCGTTGAAGTCGCGCTGGAGGAGATTGTCGAAGAAACCATCCGCCTCGGCGGAACCGTTACTGGCGAGCACGGCGTCGGCCTCGCCAAAAAAGCATTTCTCAAACGCCAACTCGGCGAAGGCAGCTATGAACTCATGCGCAGCATCAAACAAGCCCTCGATCCGCAGGGCTTGCTGAATCCAGGGAAGATTTTCGATTTGAGGAACTGATCATGCCTCAAGCCGCGCTCCTCAAATCCCTCGATTACTCCGTGCTCCAGCAGTGCATGCACTGCGGCATGTGCCTGCCGACATGTCCGACTTATGTCGAGACGAAGATGGAGAAGAACAGCCCGCGTGGTCGCATCGCGCTGCTGCGGGCGGTGGCGGATGGGGACCTCGAAGTCTCCAAGGCGCTTTCGGATGAGATGTATTACTGCCTCGGCTGTCTCGCGTGCCAGACCGCTTGTCCGGCGGGCGTGAACTACGCGGAGCTGTTTGAAACGGCTCGTGCCGAGGTGGAGCAGGCAGATGTGAATGACGGCATGCAGCGCGGCTTCTGGCGCTGGATCACTCTGAACGTCATCTTCATGCATCCGTGGCTGCTGCGGCTGATCGGACGTGTGCTGCGCGTTTATCAAAGCACCGGTTTCGACAAGTTGATGCGCAAAGTGCGCTTCTTCGGCCTCATGCCGCGATCATTGGCGAAGCTGGAACCGCAGACACCGCAAATGGCCGAACAATTTTCAGATGAGCTGATCTGGCCGGAGGAATCGCCCAAGGCAGGACAGGGAAGCCGTGTGGGCTTGCTCACGGGCTGCATCCAGGATCTCGCTTTCTCGAGCATCAATCGCGACACGGCTGATGTGCTGCTTGCCAATGGCTGCGAAGTCATCACGCCGCGTTCGCAGAGCTGCTGTGGTTCCTTGCACGCACACAATGGCGAACTCGAGCTGGCGCGAGAACTGGCCCGCAGGCAGATCGACAGCTTTGATCTCGATTCGCTTGATGCCATCATCACCAACGCCGGTGGCTGCGGCTCGCATTTGAAGACTTACGGCCATCTGCTTCACGATGATCCGCTCTACGCCGCCAAGGCGAAGGTTTGGGATTTGAAGGTGAAGGACATCCATGAGTGGCTCGTGCAGATCCGCTTCCGCAAGCCGACGGCGGGCGCTGGTGTGAGCGAAGTGACCTATCACGAGAGCTGTCACCTCTGCCACGGCCAGAAAGTCGTCTCGCAGCCGCGGCAGGTGCTCATGAGCATCCCCGGACTCGTGTTGAAGGAGTTGCCGGAGTCGAATTGGTGCTGTGGCAGCGCCGGCATCTACAACATCACCCAGCCCGAGCAGAGTCAGAAGCTGCTGGACCGCAAAGTCGCCAATTTGAGGCAAACAAAGGCCCCCATCGTTGCCACCAGCAATCCCGGTTGCCATTTGCAGCTCGCCAACGGCCTGCGCTCATGTGGTGAGCATCCCTGCCAGGGAGTCACGCAGCCGGTGACGCTACTGGCGCGGGCCTATCGGGCGGAAAATGTCGAATGACGAATTTACGAATGACGAAATAATGACGAAGCTCGAATACCGAAAAGTCTTCGTCATTGGGCTTTGAAGCTTCTTTCGTCGTTCGGATTTACTCATTCGTCATTTAATTCCCATGGAACTCGATCTCACCGGCCCGCTGCGCGAAGACGCCTACATGATCCTCGCCGGACTCGTCACGCCGAGGCCGATTGCGCTCACGACCACTATTGATCTCGAAGGCCGCGTGAATGCCGCACCCTTCAGCTTCTTCAACGTCTTGGGCGACTCACCGCCCATCGTTGGTTTGTGTCCAGGCGATCGCTCTCCCGGCTTGCCGAAGGACACGGCGCGGAACATCCGTCTGACGCACGAGTTCGTGGTCAACCTCGTCGATGAAGCGCTGGCGGAGAAAATGAACCTCTGTTCGGCCTCCTTGCCACCGGGGGAGAATGAACTACTGCATGCCGGACTCACCGCCGTGGCCAGCAGCGTGGTCAAACCGCCACGCATCGCCGAATCTCCCGCCAGCCTCGAATGCCGCAGCCACAGCATCATTGAGATCGGCGACAACCGCCTCATCATCGGCGAGGTGCTGCGCGTGCATGTGCGCGATGACATCTTCGATCCCGAAACCTGGCTCGTGAAGCCCGGCACCTACCATCCCATCGGCCGCATGCAGAGTCCGCACTGGTATTGCCACACTCGGGACATGTTTGAGCTGCGAAGGCCGAGGTGAGAGTTTGACCGGGTTTCAACCTGGTTTCCCGGGTGCTCACCCAATTCTTGAGCACAACGCCTTCGGAACAGGCCTTGAAGCTGGGTTCAAGGATCCAAGAATCTTTTCATTGGATACATTCGAATGCGCAGAGGGATCTCGGTGCCTTGATCGCAGTCACAGCGTTGCAGCCAAGTCAAAAACTGTCAGCACGCAGTTTTGGAGAAAATACATGGCTCAGGCCGCAATCACTATACCCTGATTCCGTGAGCTACTTCGATGGGTCGAACAGGCTCCCTGAATTTGCGGGACTGATACAGCGGAAAAGGTCGGCTTGGCGAGTTGGGTCGAAGGGACTCACGTCGATGTCGCAGGGGATGGAGCTGCGGCTTTGCACGGTGAGTGCGCTGGGAGAATAGCATTGGATGAGCAAAGTCAGCAAAGAGAGTATTTTCCGGGTGTGCGTTTAACATGAGCAGGCAGATCGCTCAAGGGGGCATCCTCTTCGGTTGCCACAGTCAATGAAACGAGCAGCCAAACCATGCCTGTTTGAATGAGGTGCGCTGACAGCATTCGATAAAACTGAATCGGTGCAATACACATCTTGCCCGAAGGCCGATTTAGTAATCAGCCAAATTTAGCATTCGTTCTCGTCACCAGTTGCGTTCTCGCCCGACACAGCCAATTTCAACATGCCTCGTTCACACGCCGCTTGTGTTTGTCCGAGTGCATTTGTGACTTCTCCTTGTTAATCCATCCCCATGCGCGCTCGCATCATCAAAGACTTCCGTTTCGAAGCCGCCCAGACGCTGCCGAATCTTCCTGGCGATCACAAATGCACCAAGATGCACGGCCACTCCTTCAAACTGGAGATCGCCGTCGAAGGCGAGGTCAATCCGCAGATCGGCTGGGTCTATGATCACGCTGAAATCTCTCGTGCGATGAAGCCGATCATGGATCGCCTTGATCATTCCTATTTGAACGAGATCGAAGGCCTGGAGAACCCCACCATCGAATACATGGCCGCCTGGCTCTGGAAAAAACTCGCACCACAGCTTCCCGGACTCTGTGAGATCGTGATTCACGAGACACCCAACGCCCGCTGTGTCTTCCGTGGTGAGTTCTGATTTTCATCTGCCATGCCTGTCCTCACCGAACGCAAAACGCAGCCGCAGTATGATGTGATCGTCGTCGGTTCCGGTGCAGGCGGCGGCATGGCGGCAATGATTCTGGCCTTGAATGGCGTGAAGGTGCTCATGATCGAGGCGGGGCGCAATTATGAACCGGTGAAGGAGACACCGATGTTCAACACGCCGGAGATGGCACCGCTGCGTGGTGCGGCAACACCAGATCGCTTCTTCGGCTTCTACGATTCCAATATCGGCGGCTGGCAGGTGCCGGGAGAGCCTTACACAAACAAGCAAGGCACGGAGGGCAACTTTTGGTGGTGGCGTGCCCGCATGCTGGGTGGTCGCACGAATCATTGGGGCCGCATCTCGCTGCGCTTTGGCGAGTTGGATTTCAAACCGAAATCGCGTGACGGCCTCGGCGTCGATTGGCCGATAAATTATGCCGACATGGCACCGTGGTATGATCGCGTGGAGCAGTTGATTGGCGTCTATGGCGAGAACGACGGCATCGCCAATGCGCCCAATTCTTCTCCCGGTGTGCTGCTGCCACCGCCGAAGCCGCGTGTGGGCGAGTTGCTAGCGAAGAAGGCGGGCAGGAAACTCGGTGTGCCAGTTGTCGCAGCTCATCGCGCCGTGTTGAGTCAGCCGCTCGACTGGAAAAACCTGCCGAAGGTGTTGTTTCCGAACAACCCGAAGGCGCAGGAGATCCTTGGCAAGGACATGATGTCACGCGCCGCCTGCTTCTGGGCCACGCATTGCGTGCGCGGCTGCAGCATCCGTGCGAATTTCCAGAGCACGACCGTCCTGCTCCCGCCTGCGCTCGCCACCGGCAATCTCGACATCATCACGGATGCGATGGTGCGCGAAGTCATCATCGATGGCAGCGGCAAGGCCACGGGTGTGCATTACATCGACAAAATCACGCGACGCGATGCCATTGCCAAAGCACGCGTGGTCATCCTCGCCGCGAGCACCTGCGAAACCTCGCGCATCCTGCTGAACTCGAAGTCGCGCGATAAGGCGGGCCTCGCGAATTCCTCCGGGCAGGTGGGGCGTAACCTCATGGACAGCGTCGGCACGCGCCTGGGTGCGCATATTCCCGCCATGGAAGATCTGCCGCCGATGAATGAAGACGGTGCGGGCGGTCTGCACACCTATGTGCCGTGGTGGCTGGTGAATGATCACGCGAAGCTCGGCTTCGCTCGTGGCTATCACATTGAGATGGGTGGTGGCCGCCAGATGCCGGAGACGAAAAATTTCGGCTATCTCGATTCCACTTCGCCCGGCGTGTATGGCCGCAAACTCAAGGAAGATGCCCGCCGTTACTATGGTTCGCAGTTCAGTTTCGCTGGGCGTGGTGAGATGATTCCGAACAAAGACTGCTACAGCGAACTTGATCCCAATGTCGTCGATCAATGGGGCATTCCCGTGCTGCGCTTTCATTGGAAGTGGAGCGATCACGAGATCAAGCAGGCTGAGCACATGCAGCAGACCTTTGCCGCGATGCTTGAAGGCATGGGTGGCAAAGCCAAACCGCTCAGCGGTGCCGAAGCCATCCAGAGACCCGGCGAGATCATTCATGAGGTTGGCACCGCCCGCATGGGTGCTGAGGCCGCCGACAGCGTCACGAATCAATACTGCCAGACCTGGGACGTGAAGAACCTCTTCCTCATGGATGGAGCTGTCATGCCCAGCAATCCCGACAAAAACCCCACTCTCACCATCCTCGCCCTCGCCTGGCGTTCCAGCGAATGGCTGATGGAGGAGATGAAGCGGGGGAACCTGTGATTTTGGCCGGTTGCATCCGCTTCACCCGAAAACTATCATCCCCGCATGTCCGCAGCCCTCCAAATCGAGTCCCGGCCACCGAAGTGGACGGTGCAAGACTATCTCGCAGCCGAGCAGACCAGCGAGGTGCGCCACGAATTCGTCAGTGGCGATCTCTACGCAATGGCCGGAGCCAGCGAGGAGCACAACTTCATCTCAGGAAACATTTTCGCCGCTTTGCGCGGTCATCTGCGCGGCAAGCCCTGCAAGGTTTTCATCCACGACATGAAGGTGCATGTCTTCGCGAACCTGACCTTGTTCTACTACCCCGACGTGATGGTGGTGTGCGATCCCGAGGACAAGGAGCGCCTCTACAAAACGCGGCCGCGCATCATCGTCGAAGTTGTCTCCAGCAGCACCGTCAACACGGACACCCGCGAAAAACTCATCACCTTCATCCAACTGCCATCGCTGGAAGAATACGTCCTCGTCGAGCAGGACAGCATGACCGTCACGGTGCATCGCCGCAGTAAAAACTGGCTCCCCGATGTGCTCACCGGTGCTGATACCGTGCTCGAACTTGCCTCCATCGGCTCTAGCTTGCCGCTGCGTGAGGTGTATGAAGGTGTTTTCCCGAAAGTATAAATCACATGAGCACCATCTCACGTCGGCATGCTTTAAAGGGATTGCTTGGTGGTGCCGCCGTGCCAGTCATCGCCGCGCCAAATCACACCGAGCCAGCACCTCCGGCGCATCCTTCACGGTTTGTCTTCCACGATCCCGATTTCACTCAGCCGGTGAAGTTTCCGTGGGAAAAACTGCTCACGGCGGAGGAACTCGCCACCACCACGGCCTTGGCTGATTTGATCCTGCCCAAGGACGAAACTTCGCCAGCAGCCTCCGAAGTCGGCGTTCCTGATTTTATCAACGAATGGATTAGCGCGGATTACCCGGAGCATCAGGAAGACCGCGAGATCATCCGTGGCGGCCTCGGTTGGCTGAGCACCGAGAGCTTCAAGCGCTTCGCCAAACGCTTCGAGGAGCTGGATAACACGCAGCAGTCCCAGATCGCCGATGACATCTGTGATTCGACCAAAGCCAGGCCCGAACACCACGTTGGAGCCGTCTTTTTCAAGCGCTTCCGCCAGCTTTGTGTCGGCGGTTACTACAGCCACAGCCAGACCTGGAAAAGCCTCGGCTACATCGGCAATATCAGCGTCGGCGGTCCCTATCCGGGCGTTCCGGCAGAGGTCATCGAGAAGCTGGGTTTGCAGGAGGTGGTTTGAAAGATTTTAGGGGCTGAAAAAAGACTGCATTTCGAGGCAAAATTCTCTTTGCCCACCTTCCCATCTCGCTAGTCTGAATGGGTCATCATCGAGCACGTTTCCGGTAGCGGTTTCATGGACGGATTCAGTCGATGGTCAGCCCTTCAAATCCTATGTCCGAACAGTCTCCTGAGCAGAACGCTGCTTTCAATACCGGTGTGGCCGAAAACCAGGCCTACGGTGCCGATCAAATCCAGAAACTCGAGGGCCTCGAAGCGGTCCGTCTTCGGCCCGGCATGTACATCGGCGACCCCGATGAGCGCGGCCTGCACCACTGCGTGTTTGAAGTCGTGGACAACTCCATCGACGAGCATCTCGCCGGTCATTGCAAAAACGTCTGGATCACCATCCATACCGACGGTTCCATCACGATTCAGGACGATGGCCGCGGCATCCCGGTGGAAATGCATCCCAAGGCTAAAATTCCAACCGTCGAACTCGTGCTCACCAGCCTGCATGCGGGCGGCAAGTTTGGCGACGGCGCGTATGAATTCTCCGGCGGCCTCCACGGCGTCGGCGCGAAGTGTACCAATGCGTTGTCCGACTGGTTCAAGTGCGAGGTCTTCCGCGATGGCAAAATCCACGCCATCGGCTTCGAGCGTGGCAAAACGACGGAGCCGCTGACCGTTCTCGGCGATCTCGATGACCCGAAGAGCACCGGCACGAAGATTTCCTTCTTCCCCGACTCCAGCATCTTCACCATCACGACGGCGTATGTCTTTGATCGCCTGCTTGTTCGTCTGCGTGAACTCGCTTTCCTGAATCCCGGCATCAAGATCACGCTCACCGACGAGCGCTGCGAGCCGCAGCGCCAGGAAGTGCTTCTCTATGCGGAAGGCGTGAAGCAGTTCGTGCGTGAGATGGGTGCGGACAAGGACAAGATCCATCCCGAGCCGGTTGCGCTCGCCGGTCGCCGTGAAGTGCCCATCGATGACAAGAAGAAGTTCATCCTCGTCGATTGCGTGCTGCAATGGAACAAGGGACTCAACGAGCAGACGCTCTGCTTTGCCAACGCCATCCCGAATCCAGACGGCGGCACGCACTACAGCGGTCTCAAGACCGCGCTCACCAAGTCGGTGAAGCAGTACATCAACGCCAACCCCAAAGCCTTCAAAGACAAGCTGCCCGACATCGAAGGTGATGACTGCCGTGAAGGCATGATCTGCGTGCTTAGCGTGAAACTCACTAATCCGCGCTTCAATTCGCAGACGAAGGTGAAGCTGGTAAACGGCGAGGTCGAGGGCGTCGTCAATTCCATCGTCTATGAAGGTCTTTTGCGCTTCTTTGACGAGAATCCCGACACCGCCATCGAGATCATCAAGAACATCATCATCGCTGCGAAATCACGCGAAGCTGCACGCAAGGCGCGCGAAG
>JAYVIO010000407.1:0-7321 GCA_043770175.1 Verrucomicrobiales bacterium
CGCTACTCCGATGGCTCGAAGCGCGATGTCACGGACCTCGCGCTCTTTGCCACGAACAATCCTGCAACGGCGAAGATCGACAAAGGTGGCATCGTCACCGCTGCCGGACGCGGCGACACGCATGTGTTTGCGCGGTTCAATCGCTTCACCATCGGTTCCGAAGTCATCGTGCTGCCGCAGGACCCGAACTACGCGTGGACGAATCCGCCCGCGCACAATTACATCGACGAGATCGTCCATGATCGGCTGCAAAAACTGCGCCTGCTGCCTTCAGAAGTCTGTGACGACGAAACCTTCATCCGTCGCCTCTACATCGACCTCACGGGTTCATTGCCGACGACGAAAGAGTATCGCGACTTCATGGCGGACACATCGAAGGACAAGCGCACCGCTTTGATCGACCACCTGCTGCAAAGCGAAGGCTTCACGGACCTGTGGACCGATCTTTGGGCCGAGATGCTGCGCGTCAAAGGCGGCGGCTATGCGCCCAGCGCCACCGATGTGAAGGCCGCCGATGTCTATTATGAATGGATCCGCGAGCAGATCGCCAAAAACAGGCCGCTGAATGAATTTGTGGCCGATCAAATCACCGGCACGGGCAGCAACCTCAACAGCGGCCCCGCGAATCTTTACACCATGCTCGTGCATGACGTGAAGGTAACGCCAAAGAACCTCGCCGCCGATTTCTCGCAACTCTTCACCGGCGTGCGCATCCAGTGCGCCGAGTGCCACAATCATCCCTTCGACCGATGGACGCAGGACGACTACTACGGCTGGGTCAGCTTTTTCACCGGCATCCAGCGCAAGCTCGGCGTCGAGCCGCGTGAGTTCTATGTCTTCAATGATCTCTCCGCCGCGCCTGCGAAACATCTCGTCGATGAACGCCCCATGTTGCCCACCGTGCTCGGTGGTGAAAGCAGCGTGCCGAAAGGCAAAGATCCGCGCCAAGCACTCGCCACATGGCTCACCTCGCCTAAAAACGAACTCTTTACCCGCAACCTCGCCAACCGCCTCTGGGCGCACTTCATGGGCCGCGGACTCGTAGAACCGCTGGATGACATGCGCGTGAGTAATCCACCCACGAATGGCCCGCTGCTCGATGCTTTAGCCAAACACCTCGGCGACTCCGGCTTCAATCTGCGCGGCTTCATTCGCGACATCACGACCTCGCGCACCTACCAGCTCTCCGCGAAACCGAACAAGACAAACGCAGACGACACACGCCAGTTCTCGCGCTCCCAACTCCGCCGACTGCGTGCCGATGTGCTGCTCGATTCCATCGTGGAGGCCACGGATGGCGAACGCGGCTTTGTCTATTTCCCCAAAGGAACCAAAGCCATCCAGCACTACCCACGCAGTCCTGGCGATACGACGCGCCCGATGACTGGCGATCCGTTCTTCGAGACCTTTGGACGTGCTGGACGTGCGAGTGTCTGCGTTTGCGACACCAAGTTCGAGCCCACGCTTTCACAGGCCCTTCACATGGTCGCTGGAGACACCGTGCAGAGCCAGATCGGTGCCGGACAAGTCATCGAAAAACATCTCAAAGCCGTCACACCGCCCGAAACGATCATCGAAGACCTCTACCTCCGCGCCCTGAGCCGCAAGCCCAAGCCCGATGAACTCAACGCCATGCTCGAACTCGTCGGCAGCGACACCAAAGACCGCAAACCGTATCAGGACATCTTCTGGAGCCTGCTCAACTCAACGGAGTTCATTTTCAATCACTAAGACTTGGCAAGGGATTGGAATGGCAATGGAATGAAGACTTCTGATTCGAACCATTCCGTTGCCGATCCATTCTTTTGCCAAAAATCAAAGCCATCCATGCGTCCGCTGATTTTCTTTTCACTCATCACCTCAGTTCCAGCCACTGATGCCGTCGTCACCTACGACGAGCACATCAAGCCCATCTTCCGTGAGCATTGTCTCAAATGTCACGGCGAAGACGAACAGAAGGCCGATCTGAACCTCGCCAACTTCACCGCCGTGCTCAAAGGCGGCAGCGGTGACAAAGCCGTCATCGCAGGCCGTGCCAGCCAGAGTTTGCTCTTCCAGGCCATCACCGCCGAAGACGACGCCGAGCGCATGCCGCCGAAAAAAGCGCCGCTGCCCGCTCCACAGATCGAATTGATCCGCCAGTGGATCCAAGGCGGCCTGCGCGAGTCCTCCGCGAGCAAGTCCCTCGTCGCTGAACGCGACACCAGCTTCAAACCCGCCGCCACGCTGAACTTCGACGGCCCACCGCCGATGCCCGAGTCATTGCCCGCCTTCACACCGCCGAAGCTCAAACGCCCGCTGCCCATCATCGCCATGGCAGCGAGTCCTCGTGCTCCATTGATCGCCATCGCCGCGCATGAGCATGTGCGTTTGCTCGATGCCACCACGCAGAAGGAACTCGGCGCACTCGCCTTTCCCGAAGGCCAGCCAAACGTTATCCGCTTCAGCCTCGATGGCCGCGTTCTCATGGTCGCTGGTGGCAAGCCCGTGCAATCCGGCAGCGTCGTCCTCTTCGACATCAAAACCGGCAGGCGCCTCACCACCATCGGCGATGAAACCGACGCCGTGCTCGCCGCCGACATCAGCCCCGACCAGCAACTCATCGCCCTCGGCGGCTCCGGCAAGGTCGTCAAAGTCTATGGCACCGCCGATGGCAAGCTGCGCCACAAGCTCACCAAACACACCGACTGGATCACCGCACTCGCCTTCAGTCCCGATGGAAAAAAGCTCGCTTCATCCGACCGCGCAGGTGGCATTCATCTGTGGGATGCGACAGGTGGCGGCATCCTCCTCTCGCTGGCCGAGCACAAGGCCGCCGTGCGTGCCCTCACCTGGCGCAGCGACAGCCGCATGCTCGCCAGCGGCGGCGAAGACGGCCTCCTCATTTGGTGGGACGCCAAAGACGGCTGGCCCGCCATCACCAACACCAACGCACATCCACCCGTGCGTCCCACAGGCTACTACGGCAAGCTCCCCAACGGCGTCCTCTCTGCTGCTTTCGGCCCCAATGGCGAACTCCTCACCGCCGGCCGCGACAAACAAGTCCGCCTCTGGAAAGCCGATGGCGGAGCCACGAAGTCCTTCGCCATTGACGCCACGCTGCCTTTGCAGACCAGCATCACCTTTGATGGCAATGGCTTGTTTGCTGGCGATGAGGCCGGCGCGGTGCGCTTTTGGCCGTCGGCGAACTGACCTTGGCATCAAACAGTGAATATCAGAGGTGCTGTGCCCCTGCTATTTTCCTGAGGTTTGCTGCCTGGAAACCATGACCGGCGCGTAATTTCGCGCCGGCGCGGCACGGTGGGAGTAGCTGTCGCCGCCCCACTCGTATGGATCGTCAAACGTGCCGTAAACAGCGTAGTTGTCTGTGGGCATGGGCCAGATGGCGTAGCCACCGCCATAGCCGCCGCCATGTCCGCCGAAGCTGTCGTTGTCGTAAGGGCCGAAGCTGCCGTAGTTGTTGCCACGGTAGTTCGAGCGGATGTCAGGACGGGAATCGGCACAAGAGGCCATGAACAGGGCGGCAAGAACCGGGAGGAAAGACAGGGAACGGGCGATTTTCATTGAGGTGGCGTTGATGAGGTGCGGGAACGGTTTTTTTGAATTTTTGAGATGATGGGCCGCGCCGGAGAAAAAAGCAATTCGATAAAATCCGTCCGGGCAGGGAAGTAGGTGGGTTTCACCCGTCTGGGACGAGAGAACAGGTCTGTTTGAATTGGATTGACTCACACCATGGTTTTTCGGTAACATGCGCGAGTAATTCATTTTCAGTTAAGTAAATAAGCAGGGACCGCTCCGGTTTTTCCTGCAATTCAATATTTTTCAACCACCATGCCCATCCATCATTTCAGGATTCCAACCTTCCTGCTGATGCTTTTTTCGTTGGAGACGCTGGTCTCTGCCACCTCTGTCACTGATCAAAATAAATGGCCCGCCGGACAAGTGCCTGTCGGCGAAACCAATGGCCCTGACCATCTAGATGACATCTGGCAGGAGCAGTTCAATGCCTGGGCCATTGATCCTGCCGGTGACACGGACAACGACGGCTTCATCGCCAGTTTGGAGGCGGTCGCCGGGACCAACCCTTTCGTGGCGACGGACAGTTTCAAGATCGGCAACATGACGATCGTCGGCAATGCGGTGGTGTTTACGACGAAAATCGAGGCGGGGAAAAAGTACCGTGTCCTGAGTTCCGATGCGCCGAACGGGCCGGTGTGGGCGGCCGAAACGCTGCAGACGCCGGCCAGTGGCACCACGGAATACATCCCCTCTGCCGACCAGCCTGCTGCGGCGATTTCCATCCAGACGCCAGGGAACACCAAGAAGTTCTACAAACTGGAAACCTCGGATGTGAGCTCCAGCGGCGACGGCGTCTCCGACTGGGTGAAACGTAAGCTGGGCCTTGCGCCAGGAGACACGGACAGCAATGACGACGGTGTTTCGGATGTGGCGGAAATCACGCAGGTGCTGCAGACGCCGGATGTGGTGACGGTGGAGGCGGAGACGGCATTTGCCTCCGAAGATGGCGGGCCTGCAGGGCTGCTCAGGCTGCGGCGAAATCAAAGTCTGATGGGCGCCTGGGTTTATTACACGCTGGGTGGCAGCGCGACCGCAGGGACGGACTTTACTGGCTTGTCAGGTTCCGTGTATTTTGCTCCTGGAGCCAAGACGGCGACGATTGCCATCAGCCCAGGCATCGACTCTGCCCTGGAGGGCGGGGAATCAGTCATCGTGACATTGAACGGCGGGATGTCTGGCACTTCGACCCCGGTGGTGATCGATCAGACCAAAAAGCAGGCGACGGTGATCATCAGCAACACGACCGCGCCCAGCGGAACGGGGCTGCTGGCGCGATACTATGACCACTCGAACGGCACATATGCGCACGCGGCGAATTTCGGCGATGCGGGCACCTATGTTTACACGAGATCGGGGACATCACCGAACTATACCGGGACCATCGTCATTCCGTACACCAAGACACCGGCGGTGCAGGTGGGACATGTGGTTCGGGCGACCTTCACGGGCGGCAACCTCAACAGCGCGACCTACAACAATCTCGATTACACCATCACGGCGGTCACACCGGGAACAAATTTCACTTTGAGCGTCTCCGGCGCCGGCCTGCCGGCGAACAGCAGCAGCACCTGCAACTTCAGCATCCAGTCCTTCCCTCACCCGGCGGTTATAGAACGTGTGGACCCGACGGTGGACTACGAATGGATGGGCGGGACGCCGAACGGTGTGGGCGTGGTCGCTGCGGCAGGTACCACGGCGACGAATGTGCCGGATAATTACTCCGACACTTTTGAAATGTATCTGAACCCGGCAACGGCAGGCTCATATCGCTTCCAACTCGACGCGGATGACAAAGCCCGCGTGCTGCTCGACTTGGATCGCAACGGCACGTTCGACCTGCCGGGCGAGGAGATTCTGGAGCATGGCTGGGATGGGGCGGCAACGCCGGAGACGATCGGCACCTTCAAGATCAGCGCCTCCTACAGTCTCGTGGTGCCCGCAACACCTGCGGAGCGCTACAAAATGCGCGTGGAGCATGTGGAAACCACCAGTGAAGCACGTTGCCGGCTGCAATGGAGCCGTGATGGCGGCACTTTCGCCAACATCGCGCAAGCGGAGCAGTTCACGCACACGCAGGCGATGACGTATGCCTTCACACGCTCCGCGTCACCGGTGACGACCGGGACAGCAACGATCACGCTGACCGCGCACGGCCTTTCAGTCGGAAATCAAGTGGCGCTGGCATTTACCAACGGAACTTTGTTCAATCCGAACACCATCGATCCGAATGGGTACAGCGGCACCTACAGTATCGCGACCGTGCCTGACGCCAACACATTTACCGTGACACTCAACAGCACGGGCAGCACCCTGCCTGCAAATCAAAGCGCTGGTGCCACCGGCTTTGTGGAGAAACGCTCCACGAGCACCACGACCGGTGTTTATAACAAGACCTACACGACAACTGACTTCACGAATACACCGGCGCGCATCGGCGTGGACGCAGCCGTCACAACGAGCAACAACGGCCTGTGGGGCACCGGCACGCCAGATTGGAACTTGATCAACGCGGACACCTTTACGGTGCGCTGGAGCGGCCAAGTTCAGCCGCAGTTTTCGGAAGAGTACACCTTCGTGGTGTATGCGGATGACGGTGCCACCCTGAAAATCAACGGTGTGGTGCAGGATCTCAAGATGCTGCCTGCGGCGAACAGCAGCGGCAGCACCTATTCCTATGACTCCACCACAGGCAACGCAGTTGTCACCTACTCGGGCTCGATTCTGAAACCCGACAGCATCGTGGTCGGGGAAAGCGTCCGGCTTGACCCGTCGAGCGGCAATCTTGTGCTCGCAGGTGGCAGCACCTACACCTATGACAGCGTGACCGGGAATGCGGTGATCAATTACTCAAACCTCACGAATGTCACCCCCGGCGGCTTTGCCGTGGGTGAGTCAGTCGAAGTGGACCCGACCAGCGGCAGTGTGAATCTAGGCCAGTTCCCCTATGTGATCACTGCGGCCACCAGCACGACCTTCACGGTGAACATCGGCGCGGGTCTCTTCCCCTCCGGCAGCGGCAGCATCAACGTCAGCGACAATCTCAACCGCGTGGTCACGGCGGTGACCTCCACCTCGTTCACGGTCAACTTTGGTGCTGGCGAATACGTCACCGGCGCGGGCAGCATGAACTTTGATTTCGTGAACAAGTCCCTCAAAGACTGGTCCTCGAACGGCAACGAGCGTTTTGTCCGCCTCCCGCTGCTCGGCGGCGTGCGTTACGACATTGAACTCGATTATTGGGAAAGCGGCGGTTTCTCACGCTGCCGGCTCTACTGGTTCAGCCCCAGCCAGCCGAAGCAGATCATCCCGTCGGAGCGGCTCTATCCGGCCAGTGCGGCTCCCGCACCCACCATTCAAACAGACGCAGTGGCCTTGGTGGGCGGTGCATTTTCCCACCTCATCAAGGGAACCAACGGCAGCTCGGTCAGCGTCAGCGGCCTGCCTGCCTGGCTCACCTACAGCGGTGGCGTGATCAGCGGCACGCCGCCTGCGGGTTCTGCGGGACTCTACCAGATCATGCTCACCCTCACGAACGCCGCAGGCACCAGCCATTCCTTGATCAATCTGCGTGTGGAGGAGGCCGGCGGCACCATCGTTCGTGAACATTGGAACGGCATCAGCGGCACAAGCGTGGCGGTGATTCCCACCGGCACCACGCCCACGGGCACCACAAACCTGACCTCGCTGACGGCTCCCACAGACTTTGGCGATGACTACGGGGCGCGCATCCACGGTTACATCA
>JAYVIO010000408.1:0-21728 GCA_043770175.1 Verrucomicrobiales bacterium
GGCATCAATCTGCGCAAGATCGACGCCACCACCGTCGGCGTGGCGCTCGATGAGCGTGTGCGTGAGGAAGAACTGCTGCATCTGCTCACAGCGTTTGGAGTATCAAAGTCACAGCAGCCGCCTGTGCTGGATGATGCGCATTCGCTCAACTGTTCGTCGCTGCATCACCGCACCTCGGCGTATCTGACACATCCGGTGTTCAACTCGTATCACTCCGAGACTGAAATGATGCGCTACTTGCATCGCCTGGAATCAAAAGACATCGCGCTTAACCGCAGCATGATCCCACTCGGCTCCTGCACGATGAAATTGAACGCAGCGGCGGAAATGATGCCGCTGAGCTGGCCGGAGGTGAACGGTGTACATCCCTTTGTGCCAGGCAACCAGTCCGAAGGCTACCGCACCCTGTTTGGTGATCTCGAAGCCTGGCTGGCCGAATGCACCGGCTTCGATGCCGTGTCATTGCAGCCCAATGCCGGCTCGCAGGGCGAATATGCCGGCCTTCTCGCGATCAAACGCTTCCATGAGGCCAACAAGGAGGATCATCGCGATGTTTGTTTGATCCCCACTTCCGCGCACGGCACCAATCCAGCCAGCGCCGTCATGTGCGGCTTCAAGGTGGTGCCCGTCACCTGTGACAACAACGGCAACGTCGCACTCGACGATCTCAAAACAAAGCTCGATGCCAACAAGGGCAAGGTGGCCGCGCTGATGATCACGTATCCTTCAACACATGGCGTGTTCGAGGAGTCCATCGTCGAAATCTGCCGCCTCGTGCATGATCACGGCGGCCAGGTTTACATGGATGGTGCCAATATGAACGCGCAGGTTGGCCTGACCTCGCCGGGCCGCATCGGTGCGGATGTGTGTCATCTTAATTTGCACAAGACCTTCTGCATCCCGCATGGCGGTGGCGGTCCGGGTGTTGGCCCCATTGCGGTCGCCGCGCATCTGCGTCCGCATCTGCCCGGCCATCATACCTGGCGGGCGGATCGTCGTGAAGGCGTCGTCTGCTCCGCGCCGTGGGGTAGCGCCAGCATTTGCACGATCTCGTGGATGTACATCGCCATGATGGGGCCGCGTTTGATCGAGGCGACGAAGATTGCGATTCTCAATGCGAACTACGTCGCGAAGAAGCTCGAAACCAATTTCCCCACGCTCTACAAGGGCGCGAACGGCCTCGTCGCGCACGAGTGCATCCTCGATTTCAGCCATTTTCACAAGGTCACCGTCGAAGATGTGGCGAAGCGCCTCATGGACTTCGGCTATCACGCTCCTACCATGAGCTGGCCTGTCGGCGGTACACTCATGATTGAGCCGACCGAAAGCGAGAGCAAAGCCGAGTTGGACCGTTTCATCGAAGCCATGCAGTGCATCCACGCCGAAATGATCGGCGTCGAAAGCAGCCAGTATCATCCCACCGACAACACGCTCAAGCAGGCGCCGCACACCGCCGCCTTCGTGGTGAAAAGCGACTGGCCGCACGCCTACACCCGCGAGGCCGCCGCCTTCCCGCTGCCCTGGGTGCAGGAGAATAAGTATTGGCCGCCGGTTTCGCGTATCGACAATGTCTATGGTGACCGCCATCTCATCTGCACCTGCGTGAGCGTCGAAGAAGCGGCAGCAAGTTGATAGGTGGTGCCTTTGATTGCGTTTCACGGCGCATGAAATTACTCCTGTCGCTCATCGCTGCGTTCTCATTCGTTTCCAGCATTCAGGCCGCTGACGCACCGCGTCCGAACATCCTATTCATCATCTTTGACGACTGGGGCTGGCAGCATGCGGGCGCGTATGGCTGTGACTGGGTGAAGACGCCGAACTTCGACCGCGTGGCGAAGGAAGGTGTGCTGTTCAAGAATGCCTTTACCTCGAATCCCAAATGCAGCCCGTGTCGCGCAACGATTCTGACGGGCCGCAATTCCTGGCAACTCGAGGAGGCCGTGTGTCATGGCGGCATCTTCCCGCCGAAGTTCGCGGTGTATCCCGATCTGCTCGAAACCAGTGGCTATACCGTTGGATTGACCGGCAAAGGCTGGGGGCCGGGCGAATTCAAACTCGAAGGCCGCACACGCAATCCCGCCGGGCCTGCGTTCGATGAATTCAAGCAGAAGGCGCCCACCAAGGGCATCACGACGACGGATTACTCGCGCAACTTCGATGGTTTCCTCGCGCAGCGTGACAAGGCGAAGCCGTTCTGCTTCTGGATGGGCTTCAAGGAGCCGCATCGCACCTACGAACTCGATTCCGGCGTGCGCATGGGCAAAAAACTCAGCGATGTGAAGGTGCCTGGTTATCTGCCCGACAATGACACCGTGCGCGGTGATCTCGCCGACTACGCCATTGAGGTCGAGTATGCCGACTCACACATCGGACGCACGCTCGACCTGCTGGAGAAGCAGGGCATCCTCGATGACACGCTCATCATCGTCACCTCTGACCACGGTATGCCGTTTCCACGTGTGAAGGGACAGATCTATGAAGACGGGTATCATCTGCCGCTCGCGATGCGCTGGGGGAAGGGAATCAAGCCGGGTCGTGTCGTCGAAGATTTCATCAACGTGCGCGATCTCGCGCCGACTTACCTCGAACTCGCCGGACTGAAGCCCCATGAGCAGATGAGCGGCAAGAGCCTCGCAAACATCCTGCGCAGCGAGAAGAGCGGCTTCATCGAAGATCGCAAAATCATGCTCGCCGGCAAAGAGCGGCACGACATCGGCCGTCCGAATGACTGGGGCTATCCCGTGCGCGCCATCCGCACGCCCGAGTTCTTCTACAGCCACAACTACCACCCCGAGCGCTGGCCCGCGTGCAATCCCGAGACCGGTTTCGGCAACTGCGATGATGGCCCCACCAAATCATGGATCGTTGATCACCAAGGGCCGTTCTTCGATCTCGCGTTCGCCTATCGTGCCGAGGAGGAACTGTTCGACATCGCCAAAGATCCCGAGTGTCTCAAGAATCTTGCCGGAGATCCAAAATTCGCCGCGAAGAAGCAGGAACTTCGGTCGCAGATGGAAGTGATCTTGAAGGACGAAAAAGATCCGCGTGTGCTCGGCAACGCGGCGATTTTCGACACCTACAAGTACCTTGGTAACCGCAGCAAGAAAGGCTACGCCGAGTGGGAAGCGGCGCAAAAAGGCCAGCCGCTGCCCGAAGAACCAAAGAAGAAGGGCAAGAAATCCGCCGATGAGTAAGCGGTGGCGCCACAGCAGTTCTTGACCTCGACAATCGCGACTTTTGGGCGAAAGCAGCCGCATGCGTGCGATTACACTTCTCCTCCTGCTCGTCTCCTTCAGTCTGAACCTGTCTGCTGCTGACAAAGTGGCGACACCCGAGGCGCTGGTGGCCAAACTCTACAAAGCGCATGACGCAGAGAAGTCACCCTTCTTCCAGGACAAGGATCGGGCGCTGGTGAACCACTACTTCACCAAGGAACTGGCGGAATTGATGTGGAAAGACATCAAAGCCTCGAAGGGCGAGGTGGGTGCGATTGATTTCGATCCGCTTTACAACGCCCAGGACATTGAGATCAAAAACTTCGCCATCAACCCAGCCAAGGTCGATGGCGGCAAGGCCACGTTGGTGGTGAACTTCACGAATTTCGATAAGAAGACACGCGTCACCTTCAAACTCGCCAAGCAGGAGGATGCCTGGAAGATCAGCGACATTCAATACCCCGAAGGCCACGCTCTGCTGAAGCTTTACAAAGACGCTGCCGGGAATTGAGGCCGCTCACGCTTACTTCTTCGCCGCTTCACCCTCTTTCGGCGCTTCTGGCGGACGGCGGAATTTGCTGCCGCCCTCTGTCGAGGTGCCACCGGTGGTTCCTGGAATGCCGCCGGATTTGCCTTTGCGTTCCTGCATGGCCTTCATTGCGGCCTCACGCTCTTCGGGATCAATGATGCCGTTTTTGTTGGCATCGAACTTTTGCAGGAGGATCGCTTTGCCTGGTCCACCCGCTTCGGGTTGGGATGTTCCGCCTTTGGGGCTGCCACCTTTGCGTTCCTGATAGGCCTTCATGGCGGCAGCACGCTCTTCGGGATCCAGCGTGCCATTTTTGTTGGCGTCGAACTTCTGGAGCATCATCTCTTTGATCTTCTCACCTCCAGCACCCTTCTTCGGGGCATCTTCAGCGTGGATCGTGGCAAAGCCGGTGGCAAGGGTGAGGAGCAGGGGTGTGATGATTTTCATGGGGTGCTTTGGATTCGATTCGTTCAACACGCCTGCCCACGTCCAAGTTGCGGACTTTTTCACTGCAAAGGCACCGCTTGCCCTTTCGGCTGATGCATTTACTCTCGCGACGGGTCGGCCGGAGTGATCGCTGGGGTTTCGTTGCAAGATGGAATGCCAGAGGAAAGTCCGGACACCATAGGGCAGCATGCCACGTGAAAGCGTGGGGGTTGCGGTGCAAGCCGCGGTCACAGACAGTGTCACAGAAAACAAACCGCCCTCCGTAGCTCGTAAGAGCGAAGGATGGGTAAGGGTGAAACGGCGGGGTAAGAGCCCACCGCCCCAACCGCGAGGAAGGGGGCACGACAAACCTCATGCGGTGCAAGACAGAACAGGAGAAAGGCCCGCCTGGCCGCAAGTCCCGCAAGGGATGGATAACTCCGGGTAATAGTCGCACCACTGCGCAAGCAGGGGCGGGCTGGTCGCTCAGCCTGACAGATAAATGATCACAGCCAGGTGCCGCAAGGCATCGGGGACACAGAATCCGGCTTATGAGGGCCGATCCACATGAAGGCGTCGGGGGAAACCCCGGCGCCTTCGCCTTTGGAGCGCGAGTATTCTACTCGCCTGACTTTCCTGCCGCCAACGTTCCACCAGCAAGTGGCGAGTGGTCTGCGACACACTCGCGCTCCGTTTCGCGACGGCCTTCGCTATTCAAGGGAATTGAATGGACGGCGCTGACGGTTGCTGCCTCGGCAGAAACTCATCCTTCTTCACCAAGGCGTAGATCAGGAAGAACAGCCCGAAGGGGAAGAAATAACTGATGATCATCAGGCCACCGTAGATGCAGAGGAACCAGAACATCCACACTGCACGATAGCGGCAGGCGGTGATGGCGATGATCACAAAGATGATACCGACAAGTGACACGGCGATGCCAGCAAACGAGCTCCAGAGCACTTCGCCGATGGCTCTGCTGAGTTTGGCTGGATCAGCCGTACCGCTGGTTCCTAGCACTCTGAAAGCCTTCATCATACCGATGACCGTGCCTCCGAAGCCGATCACCTGCGCGAGTTGCAGCCATGCACCGAGTTTGGCGATGAAGGCTCCGTTGTTCGATGGTGTCTCGCTCATGATTCAGTCCACATACACGAACTCATTCGAGTTCAGCAAGGCCAGACAGTAGTCTGCGAGCGCGGCTTGGAAGTTGGGTGTCAGCGAGGTCTGCGTGTGTAGAAATTTTAGTCCGGCCTCGATCTCCCGCTTCGTCGCCTGGCGTGCGAGACAGCGCAGCGTGGCATCGGTGATGAGTGCGGTGGCATCCGAGCCGTGTGCTTCGTTCAAACTTGCGGCCAGTCTGCCCGCGATGTCGTGCATGAACTCGGAATTGAGCAGCATGAGGGCCTGCGGGGCAGTGGTGGACTCGTTGCGGCGGGCGCAGCTGATCTGAGCGTCGGGGCGATCGAAGAGTTCGAAGAGCGGATTGCGCAGGTTGCGGCGGGCGAAGGTGTAGATGCTGCGGCGTTGGTGCTCGGTGGCATCGGGGTTCACCTCGTGCTGCTTTTTGAGCAGCGTATCGCTGATTTCCTTTGGCAGCGGCAGTTTCACGCCGGGACCGCCAGTTTTGAGATTGAGCAGGCCGCTGACGCTGAGCATCGCATCGCGCAGCGTCTCGCCGGTGAGGCGTTTGGGGTGCTGTGTTGGTAGTTCGGCCTTTAGGCCGTTCTGAGTTTCCAGACGGCCTAAAGGCCACACTACGAACGAGGACTGCTGATACGTCTTCGACATCACGATGACCTTGTGCAGCTTTTTGAGGCTCCAGTTTTCCCGTGGCAGCTCGGCGGCGAGCCAGTCGAGCAGCGCGGGATTTGTCGGCGCTTCGCCTTGATGTCCGAGATCGCCGGGAATCGCCGCCAGAGGTTTGCCAAAGTGCTGCTGCCAAATGCGATTCGCCATCGCACGCAGGAAGATCGCGTTATCCTTGCTCGCGATCCATTTCGCCAGAGCGGCACGATCCGCATTCGGCGGCGTGTCGCCGAAAAGACGTGGGTAGGCTGGATGGATGGCAGGACCGGGTCGTTTGAAATCGCCACGCACGAAGACAGTGCTGGCAGGCACGCCCTCAGTGAAGACGCGCACGAACGGGCCGAGCGGTTTGCGTTCCTTCGGCAGCACCGTGTTGTCGAAGAAGGCCCGCAGGCGGTAAAAGTCGGCCTGGCTGATCGGATCATACGCATGATCGTGGCACTGCGCGCAACCGACGGTGAGGCCGAGGCCTACGGAACCGACCGTGGTGGTTATGTCGTTGAGCAGGACATGGCGGCGCTCGTCTTGTTTGTTCAGATCGGGCATGTCCGGGCAGGCAAAGAGGAATCCCGTGGCCGTCTCATCGCCCATCAGGTCGCCTGCGATCTGCTTCTGCACGAATTCATCGAAGGGCATGTCGCGGTTCAGCGCGTCGATGACCCAATCGCGATACTGCCAGGCGCGGTTGCGCTCGGCGTCATATTCAAAGCCGTCGGTTTCCGCGAAGCGAGCGAGGTCAAGCCACCACTGCGCCCAGTGTTCGCCGTAACGAGGACTTGCGAGCAGTTGGTCCACCAAGGCTTCATAGGATTGATGGGAAGGATGAGACTGATGAACAAACGCGCGCACCGCGTCTGGAGAAGGCGGCAGGCCGGTGAGATCGAACGTGAGGCGACGAATCAGTGTGGCTGCGTCGGCTTGGGGCTGCGGCTGGGTGAAATCGTCGATGCTTTTCTTGCCAGGAGTGGTTTGCAGCGGCTTGAACGCCCAGTGGTCGCGATCATTCTCCGTGATCTTCGGTTCATCCTTCACCGGATCGGCGGAGGCGTGGATGGCAACGGCGTGTGCATCACTCCAGCCGAGCAGAAGGCTCAAACTGATGCTGATGAAGGCACGCCTAGCCTGAACAGATTTGCCGCAGAGGGGCAGAGAGGCGGAGCGGCAGAGGATTGAATCTGAAAAAACTTTGCCACTTTGCTCCTCCGCCTCTCTGCGGCAAATCCGAGCGGCCAGAGACTCACCTTTAACCGGATGGTTCGTCATTCTCATGCGAGGATGCTTTTCACCACACTGCTGCCTTCCACGCCGGTGAGCTTCTGGTCGAGGCCGTTGAGGCGGAAGGTGAGGCGTTCGTGATCAAGGCCGAGGGTGTGCAGGATCGTGGCGTGGAGGTCGTGGATGTGGACTTTGTCTTCGGCGGCACGCAGGCCGAACTCGTCGGTGGCGCCGTGGATGTGGCCGTGCTTCACGCCAGCGCCGAACAGCACGGTGGTGAAGCCCCAAGGATTGTGATCGCGGCCCACGCCTTTCTCGCTCATCGGCATGCGGCCGAATTCGCCGCCCCAGATGACGAGCGTGTCCTCCAGCAGGCCACGTTGCTTCAAATCGCGAATTAAGCCGGCTACGGGCTTGTCGGTGCGGGCGCACAGATCGGTATGGTTCTTTATCACGTTCTCGTGCGCGTCCCAGCCGTTCGTGTCGCCGGAGTAAAGCTGCACAAAGCGCACACCGCGCTCGATCATGCGCCGTGCGAGCAGGCAGCGTGTGCCGAACTCCTTCGTCGTCGGATCGTCGATGCCGTAGAGATGCTTCGTGGCTGCCGTTTCGCGCGAAATGTCCACCGCTTCAGGCGCGGCGCTTTGCATGCGGAAGGCCAGTTCGTAGGCGCGGATGCGGGCATCGAGTTCGCTGTTGGCTTCGCGTTTTGCCTGATGCTGCGCGTTCATCTGCTGGATGAGATCGAGCGTGGCACGCTGGCGGGCGCTACTTTGAGGACTCTGCAGATCCAGGATGGGGTTGCTCCCGGCACGCATGGTGGTGCCTTGATAAGTCGCGGGGAGATAGCCGCTGCCCCAGGCGGGCGGGCCGCCTTTCAAGCCGCCACCAGGATCAGGCATGACGACAAAAGCGGGCATGTCCGCGTTCTCGGAGCCGAGGCCATACGACACCCAACTGCCCATGCTCGGCTTGCCCATCTGGATGGAGCCGGTGTTCATCTGATAGACCGACTGCGGATGATTCACGCTGTCGCCATGGCAACTGCGGATGACGCACATCTCATCGGCGATGCCCGCCATGTGCGGCAGGAAGTCACTGATTTCGATCCCGCTCTGTCCGTGCTGCCGAAACGGCTTCACCGGTGCCAGCAATGGGTTCTGCGCGACCTTGCGCCGCGTTTCGACCGCACCGTAGCTCTCCGGCAACGGTTTGCCCGCATGGCGGATGAGTTCGGGCTTTGGATCGAACAAATCGACATGGCTCGGCCCGCCATGCATGAACAGCCAGATCACACGCTTTGCCTTCGCCGAGAAATGCGAGCGCGACTCGGCCAGCAGAGACGATAGCGCCACGCTGGAAAGACCCATGGCCGTCGTGCCGATGAGGCGGCGGCGGGAAAGCGTATTGGCGAATTCACGGGGCATGGCGTGAAGACGTTGGCTAAATGGTGGTTCTAGCCTTCAAAGCATTTTCTGCATCCAGATCACATCGAGCCAGCGGCCGTGCTTGTGGCCGACTTCTTTGAGATGAGAGACTTTTTCGAAGCCGAATTTGGCGTGGAGCGCGATGCTGGCGGTTTGTTCGGAATCAGCTCCGCCGAGGACGGTGTGGTGGCCGATGATCTTCGCCAGACGCAGCAATTCGCCGAGGAGAAGGCTGCCGAGGCCTTTACCTCGATGCTGATGATCGAGGTAAATGGAGTCTTCGACGCTGTGGCAGTAGGCCTGGCGCGGATGGAAGCGACTGAGTGAGGCCCAGCCGATGATCTGGCCGTTCTCCTCGGCGACGATGACGGGGTGCTCCGGGCCGTGTGCGTCAAACCAGTCGCGCCGCTCCTGCGCGGTGCTGGGCACTGTTTGATAGGTGCAAGTGCTGTGCTCGACGTAGTGATTGTAGATCGCGTTGATGGCGTCGAGATCGGCTGCGGTGGCGGGGCGGGTGGTGATGGGCATGAGGGCAGGAAACGTGGCTTTGGCGGTGAAAGAAGCGCTCAAATGACGAATGTCGAAATCCGAATGACGAAATGGTGACGACCTTGCCCGCTTTGCTTTCCATTCTTGACTCGGTGGTAGGCTCCCGGCATTCTCGCGGCGGATTTTATCCATCAACCATCTTAAACACACACCTTTATGGCCATCAAAGTCGGAATCATCGGAGCAGGCGGCATGTTGCAGTATCACGCGGCGGGTTTCCGTCAGGCGGGAGCGGAAATCGTGGCGGTGGCCGATGCGGCCCCGGGTGCAGCCAAGCGGGCTGCGGAGAAGTATGGCATCGCGAAGTCCTACGAGTCCGTGGCCGCCATGCTGAAAGGCAGCCCGGAGATCAAGGCCGTGAGTGTCATCGTGCCGAACAAGTTTCACAAGCCGCTCACCGTCCAGTGCCTGAAGGCCGGCAAGCACGTCTTCTCCGAAAAACCTCCGGCGATGAACGCCAAGGAAGTGAAGGAAATCATCGACGCCGCGAAGGCCGCGAAGCGCAAGGTTCTCTTCAACTTCAACAACCGCGCCCGCCCGGAATCGCAGGCGATGATGAAGTACATCACCGACGGCACCGTGGGCAAGATCAACTCCGCGCAGGCCAAGTGGATCCGCCGCACCGGCATCCCCGGCTTCGGCGGCTGGTTCACCACGAAGGCCCTCTCCGGCGGCGGCCCGCTCATCGACCTGCTCCACATGATCGACCTCGCCATGTACTTCATGGGCTATCCTGAGCCGGCGCATGTGCTCGGCCAGACCTTCTCCGATTTCATCACCGACAAGCAATTCAAAGGCCCCTGGGGCATCCCTGACCGCGCCGACGGCACCACCGATGTGGAAAACGCCGCGCATGGCTTCGTCACCTTCAAAGGCGGCCAAGTGCTTAGCCTCCAGGTCTCCTGGGCGGAGATGGTGAAGCGTGAGGAAGTCTCCGTCGTCTTCCAGGGCACGAAAGCCGGTGGCAAAGTCGAGCGACTCTTCGGCATCGACGGTCTCGACAACACCGCCATCGACACCTGCGAACTCTACGTCCAGGAAAACGGCCACAGCGTGAACCGCAGCATCATCACCCCTGCTTGCGAAGACATGGGCCGCATCGGTTCTGCCGCGAACTTCATCCACGCCATCGAAGGCAAAACCGCCCCCCTGAACACGCCGGAGCAAGCCCTGCGCCTCATGCAGGTCATCGACGCGATCTACGCCTCCGCGAAGACGCGCAAGCCGGTATCGATTTGATCAAGGACCATTTCTGCCTCCGATGTTGAAAGTCAGTGCCGCCCCACGAACCATCATACTCACTATGGGTTTCCTATCGACATTGGCTGGCATTGTTGGTTGCGGACGTAGCTCAGTTCCCGCAACCCAAGACACACGCATAAACGCTACGGCGGAGTTTAATCACAAGATTGGACCCATTGATCGTGGTGATCGCTATGAAGACCCGTTGGGAGATGCGCTTTCAGCACATGGTTATGGTGAGATCGACGGAGGTGGCACCATGCAAAGTAAGGATGGGGAGATCGACTTTATTGACGTGCATATGTTTTTGTCATCGCCGGATATTAGTATCCCGTTCGTCACGAAGTTCCTCGAAGGTCGAGGTGCTCCAAAGGGATCGAAGCTCAAGATTTTTCAGAACGATGATGTGATCCGCGAGATTCCCTTTGGCGTCAGAGAGGGGTTTGCGATCTATTTGGATGGAGTTAATCTTCCAGACGAAGTATATAAGCAAAGCGACAGCAATGTCGTCGTGAGCGAGATCGACAAGCGTCTGAAGGGCCACGGAGAAATTGAAGCTCACTGGCAGGGACCGACAGAAACAGCTCTTTATATATACGGCGATTCCAATTCCGTAATGAAGCTGCTGATTGAAGACTTCATGGCATCGTATTCACTCTGTAAGGGGGCTCGAATCATTAACCTTACGCCATGATGTGGGCGCAGCACTCTGCGATCACCACCAAACATCACATAGTCACAGCTTCGCACGTTCAGTGGGCGTGTAGTCCAGCGGCGTCCATGCGGCATGGAAATGGGGTCGGTGCGCAAAAAATCAACAAACCGCCTTACCCTTCAGGCCCCTTGCTCAGCCAGCGTGTAGCTGGTGCTGCGGCCTCCGGCTTCGTTTTTGATCAAGACGCCTCGCTCCACCAGAGCGCGAATGTCGCGAAGAGCGGTGTCCTCCGAGCACTTCATGAGCTTGGCATACTTTGAAGATGTGAGGTTGCCCTCAAAGCCATCGAGCAGCTTGTTGATGACCTTGCGCTGCCGATCGTTCACCGGTTGATGATTTAGCTTCTCCCAAACGCGGGCTTTGTGCAGGACACCGGAGAGCGTTTCATCCGCTTTCGCGATGGCACGGCCCAGACAGCCCAGGAACCACTCCAGCCAGACGGTCACATCGAGTCCGTTCCGCTGTCCGCGTTCCAGTTGGAGGTAGTAGTCCTTCCTGTCGGCCTCGATCTGTGACGACATGCTGTAAAACCGCTCTGCGGTGCGGTCGGCCCGCGCCAGACCGAGGTCCGCGATGGCGCGGCCGATTCGTCCGTTCCCATCCTCAAAGGGATGGATCGTCACAAACCATAAATGGGCCACGCCTGCCTTCACAACCGGGTCCACATGATCCTGCGCCTCGAACCATGCCAAGAAGGTCGTCATTTCTTGCTCCAGCCGTTCCGCAGGCGGCGCTTCAAAATGCACGTTCTCGCGGCCTATCGGACCGGAGACCACCTGCATCGCACCAGCCTCGACCGGACGCCATGCTCCGACGGTGATTCGGTGCATGCCACTGCGGCCCGTGGGGAACAAGGCGGCGTGCCAGCCGAACAGGCGTTCCGCTGTGAGCGGCTGGGTATAGTGCTGGGTCGCATCCAGCATCATTTCAACGATGCCTTCCACATCCCGGCTCGGCACCGCTGCCCCGGCGTATTCGAATCCCAAACGACGGGCGATGGAGGAGCGCACCTCATCCGCATCCAGTTTCTCGCCCTCAATGGCACTGGATTTCACCACGTCAGCCGTCAGCGTGGAAAGTTGCGCCTCCGAACGCAGCCGGAACCCCAAACCCTCCATGCGGCCCAGCAAGTGCCCTTGGCGATGCCGGACATCCGCCAGCAAGGCGGACAGTCTCGCATCGTCCCAGGTGAGGTTCGGCCAATCGGCCAGTTCGTGGATGTATCCCATAATCTCCGCGTAGAGTGCGGTGATTGTAGTCCGTTTTCACCGCAAGGGCAACATTCTCCGCACGCGATGCGGGGAATGGCCACGGTTTTCCCCGCAAACACCTCGATCATCGAACCGGGCCTCAGCGACCCAATCGACCATCGTGTTGATCCGTCTGCGTTAGCTCAGGCCGCCGCGATCCGAATTCAGCGCCGCATCACCATACTTGGCACGTGTGGTTGGGGTGAAGTCCAGCGGTGTCCAGGCGGCGTTGTTGGCGGAGGAGGCGACGACGGCCTCAATGAAGGCCATGCCGGCGACGCCTTCCTCGATCGACGGGTAATCCATGTCCAGCGGGTTCGGCGTGGTGCCGGCTTCGACGGCGCGGATGTGGTTGGTGAAGTTCTTGTAGATGTTCGCGAAGCCTTCCAAGTAGCCTTCGGGGTGACCGGCGGGAGTGCGGGTCGCGGCGGCGGCGGCGCTGCCCATGTAGCCCATGCTGGTGCGATAGATCTGCTTCGGCTGATCGAGCGAGGTGACGATCATCGTGTTTGGATCGAGCTGATTCCATTCGATGCCGCCCAGCTCACCATAGACGCGAAGGGTGAGGTTGTTTTCGCAGCCGACGCTGATCTGGCTGGAATGCAGTACGCCCTTGGCACCGTTGGTGAAGCGCAGCAGCACGTTGCCATCGTCTTCGAGACGACGGCCTTCTTTGCCGAGGAAGATGGTGAGGTCGGCGGCGAGTTCCTTGATGTGCAGGCCGGTGACGTATTCCGCGAGATTGATTGCGTGCGTGCCGATGTCGCCCATGCAACCGGCGGCGCCGCAGATCGCCGGATCGACGCGCCAGGATGCTTGCTTTTGCCCGGTGTTTTCCAACATCGTCGCCAGCCAGCCTTGTGGATACTCGACGACCACTTTGCGGAGGTTGCCCAGCTTGCCCTGCTCGATCATCTGGCGGGCCTGACGGATCATCGGATAGCCGGTGTAGTTGTAGGTGACGCCGTAGAGCTTGCCGGACTGCTTCACGATGCCTGCCAGTTCCTTCGCCTGCGCGAGATTGAACGTGGCAGGTTTGTCCGAGAGCACATGGAACCCAGCTTCGAGCGCTGCCTTGGCCGCCGGGAAATGCATGTGGTTCGGCGTGACGATGGAAACGAAGTCCATGCGCTTGTCCGCAGGCAGCGCGGCTTCCGTGCGAATCATCTCATCAAAGGTGCCGTAGCAGCGCTCGGCAGGGAGATAGAAATCGGCACCACTGGCCTTCGATTTTTCCGGATTGGAGGAGAAAGCGCCGCAGACGAGTTCGATCTGCTGGTCGATTGCCGCCGCGATGCGATGAACGCCGCCGATGAAGGCGCCGCGTCCGCCGCCGATCATGCCATAACGAATTTTCCGGCTCATAAACAAATGTTCTGGTTTCTTGGTTCTTGGTTGGGTGAGGAGCGCGAGTTTGGGCAGCTAGCGCAGGTGGGTCAAGTCCATCCGCGTGCCGTCCAGACACAAAAAACCCCGGAGAGGGTCACCCAACGCGCTCGGGCTAGCTCTCCGGGGCCGTGTCGTCGAAACATCGCAAAGCGATGCGCATGGCGACAAGCTGTTGTGGTGCGGCTTACGCGGCGGCAGCGAGGTGCAGCGGTGAGCCGCTCTTCATGCGACCGCGGAACTCCGTGGGGGATTCATCGGCGATGCGGCGGAAGCTGCGGTTGAAATGGGACAGGCTCTGGAAGCCGACATCGTATGCCACCTCAGTGATGCGGGCGGCAGGCTTCATCAGCATGCGCTTGGCCTTTTCCACACGGGCGCGGTTCACGAAGTCCGTGAAGGTAAGACCGGTGGCACGCTTGAAGAGTTTGCAGAAGTGGAAGGGGCTGACATTGACCGCACTGGCGACTGCTTCGAGGGACATCGGCTCGGCGAGGTGTTGATGGATGAAGATCTTCGCATTGCGCACCGCTTCAGGTTCATGCGTGGCATTGGCAAAGAGCAGACGATGCGCGCTGTCACCGAGTTGGAGTGCAAAGGATTGCAGAATGGCGATGGCAGCGTCGTAACGCTCCGGCTGCATGACCGGGACATGCTCAAATTGAACCTTCGCGCTGCGGATCTCAGCGGCGGTGCGGTCATCATCGAGCAGGGCCTTGGCGACAGGGGCAAAGTTTTCTGCATTGGCCGGCTGGAGGCGCACACCACCGGTGAGCATGACGGCAATCGTGTTTTTACCCACCCGCACCGGCACCTGGGTTTCGACGACACCCGCGACTCCTTTGCTCGTTACGATGCTTTCGATGTGCTCGTCATCCTTCACCACCTCGAGATTCAGCGGCAGGCTGGTGAGGGTGTGAAATGCCTTCTGGTAATGCTGAAACAATTCGCTCTCGGCAAGATTCAGTATAAAACGCTGACGGGCGGAGGTGGAGGATGTGGTGGTGTTCATGGCGCGTTGTTTGGTTTGATTGACGCCGCCACCTTGCCCGCTGCCCATTGTTCCGATATTGTGGCCCGCTACGGTTCGGAACGTCATGAACCACCGCAAATTTGGCATAGTGGAATCCATTATGACCCCGCTTAAAACCTGTCGGCAGGCACAAGTTCAAACACGCCAAACGCCGCCGGCACATGGAAGTCTGGGCGTTCAGTGCGTGGATTCACCCACGGCATCCAGCCGGAGTGGATGCTGCCATCGGGCTTGCGGGAGAACTCGGCACGATAGACGCCGGCAAAGATTTCGTGCGAGCGGAGAACCTTGAGTTCCCGCAGTGTGTCGAGTGGGATGCTGCCGCTGACGTTGTAGTGGTTGTCGTCGATGCATGCGTCGATTTGCAGGCCCGCACAACGCCAGCTCCAGTTTATCTCGCGATAAAAATTTGCCTCGTAGGCCAGCACATCGCCGCGAGGGGACATTTCGAGGCAGTAGTAAGGTTTGAGGCTCAAATCGGGGGCAAGGAAGATTTCGACGCGGTCGGAGCCGAGGACGCGATCTTTGGCGGTGGGGCCGCCGGGGAGCACCAGATCGTCATCCTGGCAGTCGAAGCGGAAATGCAGGTGCGTTTCATCCCAGAGCGCCCGGAATTCGGTTTTGGGCACGGTGCGGTCTTCCCACGCGAAGGTGAAATCAGTCAGCACAGCGGCGGCGGACCAGTCGGGAGCTGGCGTGGCGCTGTGGTGGATGTGATGGCGTTGCATGGGGCAGCATTGGCATCATTCATTTGCCGCGACAAGACCTGCTGAAAAAGAATGGTGTCCAAAGGCGAATTGAGCCAGACTCTTTTCGCCATGGAAACTCCAGCCGCATCCAACGACCTGAAACGCCGTTCCTTCCTCCGCGCCGCCTTTTCCGGTGCGCTCGTCACGCCGGGTGTGATGTCGGCGGCGGAGGTGGAGAAGGCCATCGCAGGCAAGTTTCATGAGGAGGCGCGTGATTTACCGCTCATGGAGGATGCGGATGTCATCGTGTGCGGCGCGGGGCCTGCGGGGATCGCGGCGGCGATCACAGCGGCGCGGGCAGGGGCGAAGGTGCGTGTTTTTGAGTGGCGTGGCTGTCTCGGCGGCGTGTGGACGGCTGGTTTACTGGGCTACCTGCTCGATTTCAACAAGCCGGGCTTCAATCAAGAGCTGCTGAAGCGACTCGACGAACGCGACATGCGCCGGGGTACAAGTAATACGAGCCTCTGCTACGAGCCAGAGGGCATGAAGGTGCTGCTGGAGGAAATGTTTGTGGAAGCGGGTGTGAAGTTTCAACTCCACACGCGGGTGAGTGCCGCGTATCGCGAAGAGAAACGGCTCACGACGATCGTGACCGAGTCGAAGAGCGGCCGCCAGGCCTGGCGCGCGCCTGTTTTCATCGACACGACGGGCGATGGCGATCTGGGAGCGCTTGCGGGATGCAGCTTTGAGTATGGCGAGGCGGCGGCTTGCCCCTGCCAGCCGATGTCGCTCAATGCGCTGCTCGTTTGCAAAGATGCGGCGGCACTGGGGGCGTTCATTCACAAATCCGACCCGAGCAAGGCGGATGGCATCGCCAAGGATACGCTCAAGGCTGAGATCGAGCGCACGGGGCACTTTCCCTCCTATTCAAAGCCGACGCTGTTCCAGGTGCGGGACAATCTGCTGCTGGTGATGATGAACCATCAATACGGCGTGCCGTGTTTCGATGCCGCGAAGATCACTGAGGCCACGGTGCAGGCCCGTGCGGAGCTGCACAAGATCGTGAACGGCCTGCGCAAGCTCGGTGGCCCGTGGGAGGGGCTGCAAATCGCCGCCACCGCCGAACAGATCGGCGTGCGTGACGGGCGGCGCATCGCGGGACGTTACACGGTGAACAAGGACGATCTCATCGCCGGTGCTCGTTATGACGATGCGGTCGTGCGCCCGACGTTCCCGGTGGACATTCATGCGTTGAGCAAGGAGGCGAACAAAACGGCCGCCTACAGCAACGCGGGCATCAAAGTGAAGCCGTATGATGTGCCGCTGCGGGCGCTGATCGCGAAGGATGTGGACGGCCTGATGATGGCCGGGCGCTGCATTAGCGGCGATTTCATCGCGCATGCGAGCTATCGCGTCACGGGCAACGCCGTGGCGATGGGCGAGGCCGCCGGTGTGACGGCGGCGATTGCGGCGACGACGAAACGTCTGCCGCATGAGGTGCCGTGGAGCGAGGGCGCGGCGAAACTGGAAAAGCTAAGAGCATAGGGCGTAGGGCGAAGAGTCGCCCTCCGGTAATCGCTGACGCTGGAGCGTCTCTACGCTCTTTGCCGTTGGCACTACGCTTTTCTCGCCCGTTTGGCCTCCTGCTTCACGAACAGCGGCTCCAAAGTGTCGCGAATCCAAGTGAACGCGGCGTCGAGACCTTCACGCTGGTAGATGACGCCGATTTCGGCCTCGACGGCGGTGGGGTTGCCGTGGCAGGAGAGGAATTGATTGCAGGTGAAGCGCGTTTTCATCTCCGCATCGACCCTGCCCTGCTGGCGCAGAATCAAACTGCGCACATAGAGTTCGAGCACGGCATCGCCGATCCAGGCGTTTTCGCGCAGGCGCTGAGTGAGGTCGGGTGGTTTGGGGGATGCCATAGCGCGAGCATCCAGAGAGAGCATCACTCGAAGTTCAACCGGGGATCAGGACGGTCCGGTTCTTGCTTCCAACGGGGTTGACACCTCCCCCCCCCGGCGGTAAACCTGCCGCCCTCAAAAATCCAAACTCCCTCAAATAACATGGTCAAAATCGGCATCAATGGTTTCGGGCGCATCGGTCGCCTCGTCTTTCGCGCAATCTGTGATCAGGGCCTCCTGGGCAAAGAGATCGACGTCGTGGCTGTGAATGACCTCGTGTCCGCAGACAACCTGGCTTACCTCGTCAAATACGACTCCACGCAGGGCAAAGCCCGCGAGAATGTTACCTCCAAGAAATCCAAGCCCGATCTCGCTGAGGACGACATTCTTGTTGTCGATGGTCATGAGATCAAGTGCCTCGCCGTGCGCGCAGGTCCGTCCGCCCTGCCGTGGAAGGAACTCGGCGTGGACATCGTCATCGAGTCCACCGGACTTTTCACTGAGCGCAGCAAGGCGCAGGGTCATATCGACGCCGGTGCCAAGAAAGTCATCATTTCTGCCCCTGGTAAGGAAGAGGACATCACCATCGTCATGGGCGTGAACCATGAGAAGTATGATGCCAGCAAGCATCACGTCATTTCCAACGCTTCCTGCACCACCAACTGCCTCGCACCAGTCGTGCATGTGTTGCTCAAGGAAGGATTCGGCGTCGCTGAAGGTCTCATGACCACCATCCACAGCTACACCGCCACGCAGAAGACCGTGGACGGTCCAAGCGCCAAGGATTGGAAAGGTGGCCGCAGCGCCGCCATCAACATCATTCCTTCCGGCACCGGCGCCGCCAAGGCCGTGGGTCTCGCCATTCCAGAAGTGAAGGGCAAGCTCACCGGCATGTCCTTCCGCGTGCCGACGCCGACGGTTTCCGTGGTCGATCTCACCGTGAAGACGGAAAAGGAAACCAGCTACAAGGAAATCAGCGCCGCCATGAAAAAGGCCAGCGAGACCTACTTGAAAGGCATCCTCAACTGGACCGCCGACGAAGTGGTCAGCACCGACTTCATCCATGACCAGCACAGCTCCATCTTTGACCACGGCTCAGGTCTTGAACTGAACAGCAAGTTCTTCAAGCTCGTGAGCTGGTACGACAATGAGTGGGGTTATTCCAACCGAGTCGTCGATCTCGTGAAATACATTGTGAGCAAAGGCCTGTAATCCGCAACGAACACAGCAACCTTTAAAGCCTTCAACGGGCCGGCTCACATGAGCCGGTCCGTTTTTTTTGCCTTATGCCGCTTCTTCATCAACTTCGCCTGCTACCAAAACCCTTCTGGGTTCTGGTTGGGGCAACGTTTGTGAACCGCTTTGGCGTGTTTGTGGTGCCTTTTCTGGCGCTCTTCATCACACGGAATGGCAACACCGCCGCTCAGGCCGGATTTGCCGTGGCGGGGTATTCGCTGGGCGGTTTTGTCGCCGCATGGCTGGGTGGCTGGTTGGCGGACCGTTTTGGCCGGAATGTGACGATGGCGGTCTCATCCCTTGCTGGTGCGGCGTGCATGATCGCCATGTCACAGGCGGTTGACTGGCGTGCACTGGCGCTGCTGGCGTTCATCACCGGTGCCATCAATGAAGCGGGGCATCCAGCCAGTGCGGCGCTGGTGCAGGACATCGTGCCGCCGGAGCATCGTGTCATCGCCTTCTCGGCACAAAGGTTTGCGGTGAACCTCGCGTGGTCGCTGGGTCCGGCGACGGCGGGTTTCCTGGCCGAGCACTCGTTTTTCTGGCTGTTTGCCGTCGATGCGGCCACCTCGGTGGTTTTTGGGATCATCGCATGGCTCTTCCTGCCGCGTGGAAACCGCACTGCACGTGAGCACGCGGGCTGGGGCCATGCGTGGCTGTCCATTCGGGCCAACAAGCCGTTTCTGGCGCTGTTTGGAGCGTGCGTGTGCGTGGCGTGGATCTTCCGGCAGACGAACACGACCTTTCCGCTGCATTTCGAGCGCAACGGTCTGCCGCTGCATTACTGCGGCCTCGTGCTGGCGCTCAATGGCGTGATGATCTGTCTCATGGAGGTGCCGCTGGCCGCTGGGCTGCGGCACTGGCCGGTAAAGCAGGTGCTCGCGCTTGGCTACATCCTCATGGGTGCGAGTTTCCTCGTTTTCCTCGCCAGCGGATCGCTCACGGCGTTCGTGGCGATGATGATGCTGTTCACCTTCGGCGAGATGGCCGCGTTCTCGCGCCAGCAGGCCTATTCGGCCAGTCTTGCGCCCGATGACATGCGCGGGCGCTACGTTGGCTTCCTCAGCTTTGCCTGGTGCGCGGGCAACACCGCCAGCTCCGCGCTGGGCATGCCGCTGTACGATCATCATCCGGTGATCTTGTGGACGATCAATGCGGTGCTCGGCATCGTGGCCGCCGTGCTGATTCTCTCCAGCCGTAGGTCCACAAGCGCATGACTCAGCCAAGACCACCCGCCAACGCTGTGCTCAGCGCGGTCACTGCCTTCGGGCTGTGGGGCCTGCTGCCGGTGTATTGGAAGCAAATCGTTCATCTCGGCAGCGATGTGGCGCTGGCGCAGCGCGTGGTGTGGACGATGGCCACCGTGCTGCCACTGCTCATGCTGCGAGGTGAGTGGACCAGCTTCATAAAGTCGCTGCGTGACGTGAGTCTGCTCAAAGCACATGGGTGGTCGGCCTTTCTGCTTGCAATCAACTGGGGTGTCTTTGTCTGGGCCGCGCAGCATGGGCGCATCATTGATTGCAGCCTCGGTTACTTCATCAATCCGCTGCTGAACGTGCTCATCGGCAGCCGGTTGCTCGGTGAACGGCTGTCGCGGCTGCAAAAGCTCAGCATCGCCTCCGCCGCATGCGGTGTGGTGATGCAGATCGTGCTGGTGGGTCGCTTTCCATGGATCGGACTGCTGCTGGCGGGCACTTTTGCGCTCTATGGCCTCGCACGGCGGCGCTCACGTCTCGGTTCGCTGCCGGGCCTCGGTGTGGAAACCGTCGTCGGTATTCCAGTTGCCGCGGTGTATTTGATGTGGAGCCAGCACAGCGGCGCTTCGATCTGGGGGACTGCCTCCATGCATGATCTGCTGCTCATCACCGGTCTTGGCATCGTCACGACCATTCCGCTGCTCGGCTTTGCGCATGGTGCGCGGCAGCTTCCGTTCGCGCTGCTGGGCGTGCTGCAATTCCTCGCGCCCACCGGCCAGTTCCTCGTCGGTGCCTTCATCTACCATGAAACCATCAGTGCGGCGGCGCTGCTGTCGTTTGGTCTGATCTGGACCGGCGTGCTGCTGTTCTGCGGCGATTTGTGGCACAAACGATGACTTGGCAGCCGCCGCGTTCACTTCTATCTCGATCCATGCCCCAGCCAGTTATTCTCTCCGACGTTGGCAAAGTTCTCATCGACTTCGACTTCAGCATCGCCGCCCGGCGGCTGGCGCAGAAGTGTGATCATCCGGCGGACACGGTGCTGACGCTGTTTGATGAGATCAAGGGGCCGTATGAGGACGGCCGCATGGATGACGCGGCCTTTGTGCGCGAGGCGATGGCGGTGACCGGCTTTCGCGGCAGCATGGCGGAGTTTGAAGCCATCTGGTGCGAGATTTTCACGCAGAATGAGCCGATGCACGCCACGCTTTGCGCTTTGAAAGGTAAACTGCCGATGTTTCTGCTCTCGAACACCAGCGGACTGCACCGAGACTACTTCCTGCGCGAGTTTGCCATCTTTCAACACTTCCAGGATGGCATTTACTCGCATGAGGCGCGCTGTTCCAAGCCGGGCGAGAAGATTTTTCATCACACCATCGCGCAACTCGATCTCGACCCTGCACACACGTTCTACATCGACGATTTGCTACCGAACATCGAAACCGCTGCCAGATTGGGTTTTCGGACATTTCACTACAGTTTTGCGAAGCATCCGCAGTTGCAGGCCGAACTCGATGAATGGCTGCTGATGCAGGGCATTGGTTGACGCGGGGAAATACCTGTCATAACCAGTACGCGTTGCCGTTCGTATCATCCCATGTGGCACGAAAGCAGCCAGTTTGAACCCATGAAATGCGACGTATGCGAGAATGAGGCTTCGGTCTTCCTCACCCAGATCATCAACGGTCAGATGACCACGGTGAATCTGTGCGAGACCTGCTCGAAGGCCAAGGGCGTGACCGAGGAGACCGGCTTCGGTCTGGCCGAGGCGTTTCTCACGCCTTCGCAACGGGTGGACACCGAGACCATGGAAGTGGTCTGCAACGCTTGCGGCTTCACCGCATCCCAGCTCAAAAAAATCGGCCGCATGGGCTGCCCTGAGTGTTACAGCGCCTTTAGCGAAGGTTTGGACG